>NZ_JBQEQR010000086.1:0-5155 GCF_052037695.1 Vibrio sp. WZ-1
CTAAAGACCGGATAGAGACCGGACCGACGACGCCGTCGCCAAAGTTGCTGGAACTAAATCATGCAGGAAGTTAGGCAGGATAAGCCTTAGAGAGAGATTACAGGGCCAGTCTGGTGTGACCGACCCAGCGATCTAGGATTTAGGTGGAGGGGTTGTTGGGTGGAGGTCTAGTCGAGATATTAGGCTGGCGTATATTAAGGTCCAAATATATTGCCTAATGCATTGATTTTATGGAGAATGCCGTACTAAGTTTTTGTTAATATTGAAGGTTTAATATGAAGAAGTTCTTTTGGGCTCTAATGTATCTGGTTCTAGTATTATATTTTAATAATGTAGTAAGTATTTATGAACATGGAAACTTGAAGGTTTACACGCTTGCCACTCTAGCGGTTTTTCTAGAGCTTATTAGTTTATATGCTTTATTGAGTATTAAAGAGAAGAAGAGCTTGGAAGCATTCAAACTGGGATGGTGGCCAATGGCAACTGGTTTGCTAACAACATTCACCACTATTCCTCAGGAAATGCACATTAATAACCCTCAAGGGGATTACATTATAGATATCTTATCATTATTGACTCCATATGGTGCTTATATTGCGTGTGCTGTCGCGGGTATAAACGCATTCTTATTATTGAAAACAGAGAATAGAAAATTTATTCCACTATCTTTACTAATTATCTCTATATCAGTAGCCATTACGAGTGTGTTTGCTTAATGAAGAGTAGGCCTGATAAAACGATGGTTTTTAGACGTATCAGAATATAAGCTAAATATATATTAACTCTATGATACTGATAATCATGGAGTTAATTATGATTAAGCTAAAAAATCTTCAACAACTATCAACCCTACCAATCACCACAACCTTACAAGAACAAGTCAAAGCCATACTCACCGAGCCATTTCGCGATGACACAGAAACTCAGCAGGCGTGGGATGAGCAGCAATGTGAACTCTGGTTTCTCACATCAAAATCCGAACTCTCTGCCGTCGTCGTCGACGATATCGAAATACTAAAACGAGCACTGACCTACACCGAATTCGAAGACGATCTGGACTACGGAGCAATACTCGCCCTGAGCATTGTCGAGGACTCTGGTAAGGGTATCTACCTACTGATGCCTAAGACACTACTCACCGAATTACGCCAATACTTCTCCATCGAGAATGACTAAGGAGGTAGTGATGCAATCCCGAAAATTCAAATTCAATAAGCGCCAACTCGACTCACTACCACCGACGCCGCCGTCGAGCAAAAGTAAGGAAACTGAATACACTGACGAGTTGTGTAGTGGCCTAAAAATTATTATCAACCGACAAGGCCGACGTAGGTTCCTTTTCAGGTACACCTACAATCGGGTTAAAAAATCCATACAACTAGGCGAATATCCAGCGCTAGACATCAACACTGCTCGTCAGATTGCCAATGACCATAAACGGGAAATTGCTCTTGGAAATGACCCTAAGACTATTCGTGATGAGAAGCGTAACGTACTTACGTTCCAAGAGTTCTCAGAGTTGCACTACTTACCATACGCAATGATGAATAAGCTCACAGCTAAAAGTGATGCAGGTAGTCTCAAGCTCCATTTCTATCCGAAGTGGGGCAAGAAACCTCTTACTGAGATTGGTCAGCAGGATATTCAGAAATTACTTGATGGATTACTAGAAGGGAGAAAGCCAGCCACGGTCAACCGTCTGCGGTCCTTAGTCCTCCGCATGTTCAGACTCGCAATGGAATGGCGCTTTGTTGACTCAAATCCCGGTCAGTACATCAGGAAGTTGAAGGAAAATAACGTCCGTCAACGTTTCCTATCACGGGCTGAGGTTTCAGCCTTCATCAAGGCATGTAACGAGGAACCGAATCGCACCCAAGCCAACGCATTGAAATTTGCGCTACTAACAGGGATGCGCATAGGTGAAATAACTAGCTCAAAATGGGAGTGCCTTACCGCCGACGACGACGACAATTGGAGCTTATTTCTACCACACACTAAGTCGGGGCTGTCGAGAACGGTCCTACTCAATCATCTAGCTAAGGAAGTCATTCATGATCAACGACGATTTCAACAACCGAAGAACCCCTATATCTTTGCCGGAGATGCACCCGGTAGACCTATCGCTCATCCGAAGAAGGCATTCGCTCGAATCAAGAAAGCTGCCGGGATTACTGACAACTTCCGAATTCATGATTTGAGGCATAGCTTCGCATCGATCCTCATAAACAGCGGAAATGCCACGCTCTATGATGTTCAGCATTTGTTGGGGCATCAGTCACCGCAGACCAGTACAAGATATGCTCATTTGGCTTCTAGTAGGCTGCGTGAAGTGAGTGCTAACGTTGCAGAGTTAGTGCAACGGGAAACATCCTAATAGAATAGCGCACAGTTCAAATAGTAAAATAACTGTGCGCTAGTCTGAAGGGTTTCATAAAACTGCCCATACCTCTTAACAGAGATAACCACTTGATTTATTATTGTGCAATAAGTTGTTTAGCTAGAAGATGTTAAAGTGGAAGAAAAAGAATGGTGGGAAAAAAGAGTTCGCCGCTCAGTAGACTACTTGAAACTATGGAAGGGCAACCCTCGCTTTGATGGCGATGGTTCAGTTGCTAGGATCAAAGTTTCCGATTTTGCAGATGCCATTATAAGTACAAAAACGGAGAGGGATGACTTTTACGATCTGGTAAAGTCAATTGTAAAACATGGCTTTAGATCATTTGATCCTGTAGTAGTTTGGCGAAATGAAGATGGTAAATATACGGTGGCCGAGGGGAATCGACGAGTTCTGGCTCTTAAACTATTAAGACAACCCCACCTAGCTCCAAGTTCAATCCGCCAATTTGTTCGACAACAAGCCGCAAAATTTGACAAGTATTCGGTGGAAAAGATCCCTGTATGCCTGGCTCCAAACTACGAAGAGGCTAGGTGGTATATACTTGAGCGTCATGCTGTTGCTGGCGCAACACATAAACGCTGGGACAGGCTTCAACAAATGCGTTACATAGTTGAGCTATACGATTTCTATGAGCACGATGCGGATGCTTTAATTAAAAGCACTAACTTCACTAGAAAAGCAATATTTGATGCTATACGTTTTGTCACAATCCGAGACTGGGCTACGGACCAACAAGTATTGTCCAAAATGACAATTGAAGAAAAAGAGCTAATTCACAGTAAGAGCATAAACATTACTGTTTTAGAACGGTGGTTTACGAGTGAAGATGTGAAGCAAGCTTGGGGAATATCTTTCAATGAGGAGCATGTAACCGTTACATCTAATCGAGCAAGTTTCCTTAGGGCATATGCAGCCTTCTTAAAGCTGATGTTCGCTGTTACACCTAATGATTTAGGATTTGACGTAAATACACGTTCAATACCGCAACGAAACAAAGAAATACTAAACTATCTCCCTGATGTCCATTTTGGCGAAGAACCTCAAAATGGCGATAAAGATGACGAATACCCTTCAAAAGAAGGTGGAACCCAACCTGAACCTGATTCGTCTAAAGAGGGTCAGGATAATCAACCGCCTTCTGGGCCACATAATCAAGCAGACCAAGGGGAAAGCGATAAAGATACCAATAACCAACCAGAGCCATTGAAGAAATTACCACCAAGAAACAGACTTAGAATCATTGATGGTTCTGTAACTCGCATTAACGCGAAGAGTAAGCGTATCAATGCTATTTTTTACGAGTTAACCCAGATACCAGTTAAAAAATATACTCATGTGGCTGCGTCCTCCTTGAGAGTACTATTAGACCTGTCTGTAGATGAATACATTAGGAATAAGAAGCTTGAGTCAGGCGTCTCAGAACAGTATAAAAATAAATATGAATATACGGTGCTAATGCAGAGGTTAAAGTATATTCAAAACCAACATGTTAACTGCAAGAAAGCAAACAAGTGCATAGGGAAATTGTTGCAACCCAATAATGAGCACAGCTTAGACACTCTTAATAGCTATGTTCATGGGCACGAAACTCACAAGTGTGATGCTGGATTTGTCAATAGCTTTTGGGATATGCTAGCGCCCCTTATGAGCGAGCTGATAGACATGAGAGAGCACTAATGTTTTATTCTCCTTTGAGATATCCAGGTGGCAAGTCTAAGTTGACCGCTTATGTACTTGAAACAATTAGGATAAATAACTTAGAAGGCGGTAACTATGTGGAGCCTTTTGCTGGCGGATGTGCTATTGCATGGTACTTACTGCTAGAGAACCATGTAAGCAAAGTATTCATAAATGATCTAAATCCGTCTATTCATGCATTCTGGTTCAGCGTTTTAAACTATTCGGATGAGCTTTGCCAATTGATTCAAGATACAGATGTAACTATTGAAGAGTGGCACAGACAAAAAAGTGTACAGCAATCAAAAGATGCAAACATATTAGAATTGGGTTTTTCTACTTTTTTTCTCAATAGGACTAATAGATCTGGCATTATCAAAGCGGGGGTTATTGGCGGTTTGGAGCAAAAAGGCAACTATAAGTTGGACTGCCGCTTCAACAAGGAAATTTTGATAAGTAAGATAAAAGCGATAGCTTCTAGGAGGGATGATGTGACGCTGACTCAACTAGACGCAGTTCAGTTTATCAATGAAAACCTACAGGATATAGGCCAGAAAACTCTCGTAAATATAGATCCCCCGTATTATGTCCAAGGAAAAGGTCTATATCAGAACTTTTACAAGCATGAAGATCATTATGAGCTCTTTCAATCGGTTAGAAGGATCCAACAACCTTGGATTGTTACTTACGATAACACCCCAGAAATCTCTTGCATCTATTCCGAGTTCGATCCTCACCCTTTTGGTCTTACGTACACAGCCCAAACCAAAAGAAAGGGGTCTGAAGTTATGATACATGGCCCAATGGTTCAAAAGTGTGGATACCAGCCGGATATCACTTTCGCCGAACTAAAAAAACTAAAGAAAAATGCAACTGCACCAGTGCTTGATGCTATTGATGATTCGTTGTCCGCCTGAATCCTCACAACCCCTCCACCTAAAATCCTAGATCGCTGGGTCGGTCACACCAGACTGGCCCTGTAATCTCTCTCTAAGGCTTATCCTGCCTAACTTCCTGCATGATTTAGTTCCAGCAACTTTGGCGACGGCGTCGTCGGTCCGGTCTCTATCCGGTCTTTAG
>NZ_JBQEQR010000087.1:0-28726 GCF_052037695.1 Vibrio sp. WZ-1
CTTCCCATATTTTACTTTGGTGAGCGCAAAAATGATAACTGGGTAGTTATTGATGGTTTGCAGCGAATCACAACGGTCCAGGACTTCATGATGGGACGCTTCTCATTGAAGTTAGATAAAGATTCTCCTGTCATTGAAGCAGATGGAAAGCTCTTTACCGAATTTGATCGTAAGTTCACTCGTGCAATCACGGAGTTTGAAGTTACGGCCTATGTCATTGACATGGAAGAAGACGATAAAAATAACGGCAGTGTAAACCGTTTTATCATAGAACTATTTCACCGTATCAACACTTATGGCGTTAAGCTAAGCGATCAAGAAATACGTTCAGCAATCAACTTTGGTAGCAGTGTTTTCTATCTCAAGTTTTTAGCTTCAAGTCAGACGTTTATAGCTTCAACAAACAATACAGTGAACCCAAAAAGGCAGAAAGACTTAGAACTATGTTTAAGTGCTCTTGCTTTTATTATTTTTGGATATGAAGAATTTAAAGCATCTAAATATGACGATTTCTTATCCCAAGCAATGAATTGGATTAACCACCAAGACTTTGAAAAAGTCGAGCATGAAAACGGGCAAGTAGACTACAAGTCAGACTCTCCGATTATCATATCACTTACGTCTCAATTTGAGTCTAGTATTAAATTTAATCATGAGTTATTTGGAAAGAATGCGTTTAAAAAAGTCTTAAACGCTCAGAAAAAAGATCCTATTAGTAAACCTCTATTTGAAGTGCTAGTTACACTATTCGCAAATACTAGCGAAGAGCAAAAAGAGATGATTAAAAAGAACAAATCAGCATTTATCGATTGCTTATATTCAGCTATAAACAATGATTCTCGAGAATACGCTGTATGGAAAAGTCCCGCTTATGTTAACTCTGATAGGGGACTGTACTATGCACTATCTAACTCAACAGGTAAGAAAGTAACTATAAATTATCGATTTGAAGCTATTTCAAACATATTAACAAAAACTACTGGTTGTAATATTGATATAAAACCTTTGGCTAGGTTGGAAAGACAATGATTAATAAAATAGAACTGCATAACTTTAAGTGCTACAAATACCGTGAATTTGAGCTAGGAAGCTTGACGGTTTTTTGCGGTAATAACTCGGTTGGTAAAAGTACAGCAATTCAGGCTCTTGCAATTCCATTTCAAAGTAAGTTTAGTGATAAAGTGCTACTAAATGATAGCTTAGTAGAGCTTGGCTCTGTTCGTGATATCTATTCAGCACACGCGGAAACAGACGACAATAGCCTAAATATCGCTCTATATGTCGATAATAGTAAATGCTCTTGGGGCTTTGACGACCTGACAGAGCAAGCCAGTCTAAAAAATCATCTACTCAATAAGAATATGGAGTCTGAAGCTTCAGATTTATCGCATCATTATTTTGTAGAGAAAGGATTTCAGTTTCTACAAGCTGAGCGACTTGGACCTCGAGCATATCTTGAAAACAGCCATGCTCAATCTATTCGTTACTGGTTGGGAGCTAAGGGTGAACATGCTTACGAGATTTTAACAGATTTAACAAACAACGGTGAACGTCTTGCATCTGGCGACAAGAGGATCTTGAAGGATGATGAAGGCCTTTCAGTTCGACGCAACATCATTAACTGGATGGCTGAAATATCCCCAGGGTTCAATTTTGAATCTGATACAGTAAAAAATGCAGAAATTAGTCACGCGCAGTTTCAAGCTTATGGTTCAAGAAAAACTAATCCTGTAAACATGGGATTCGGATTAAGCTATTCATTAGGCATCGTCTGTTCTTTGTTACTTACGAAACCTGGGGGACTTGTAGTAATAGAGAACCCGGAAGCACACCTGCACCCTCGGGGGCAAAGTTACATAGGTCGTTTAATTGCACGAGCTGCCTTAGCTGGTATTCAAGTAATTATTGAGACTCATAGTGATCATCTTCTCAATGGAATCCGAGTTGGCGCACGTTTGGATGACGATTATGTGGGTGACAACTTTAAAGTATTCTATGTGTCCGGTGTTCTTAACTCCGAGAGCTCTGTTGATGAAATAACAATAGGTCGTAACGGTGAGTTATCTTCTTGGCCTGAAGGCTTTTTTGATCAACAAGCGTACGATCTTAAAACACTGATGAAAGGGGAAGAAGTTACTGACTTAGGGAGACAACGATGACTGATGTTGCTAAAGTATATCTCACACGTCACAGCGTTGATAATCTCTCCACAACAAATACATACGACGATATTGAAAACATAGCCAGAACTTTAGCCGACTCGCTAGAGTTCTATAAACGCTCAAAAAATGTTGGAATAAATTGTCCAACTGACTTTTTTGAATATGGAAATGTAGGCGATTCATTGGATGACAAGTTGTTAGATATTGTCGATAACAATTGGGATTTCTATTTGTTAGCGTTCAAGGAAATGAGTGACGTTGTACTTCCTTACGTGGATAACAGCAATAATACTGAGGGTATGATTGCTGTCATCAATAATCAGCAACCAACCCTACCACGCCATTATTCATTTGTTCTCAGTAAGACATACAGGTGGCCCACTGTAGCGCCAGAGCTACATACGGAATCGTGGAGTAACACGCTCTCCCTTAACTCAAAGTTTATTGCAAATAATCACGCTAATGCGGAAGAGTTTATATCATGGTCAAAGATGAATTATGAATATCTTGATTTTCACCCCAACCTTGAAAATACGCTAAATACGATTCAAATCGGTACATACACAGATTATAAACAGCTGTTATCACATGGCTTGAACACCTTAAATCAGTCCTATCACTCCATATCAACTGACGCCAATCAGAACCAAGCTGATCTAAATATTATTTCGCACTTAACCCATCAGTTAGGACAGCAATTAGGTTGCTCGCGCCAAGGCAATAATAAGGTCCCAACTGTTTTTAAAAAGCCGAGTTTAGTCACTCCACAAGGAGATGAAACAATCAACTGTGAGTATCACTTAAAGATTGATATCAAGGATAATGGACAGCCCATTCCTCGTGGTAGAGGGAACCCTGTGCGAATATACTTCGGCCTTAAATCCTATAATGAATATGAGCGTAAACAACTCAAGCTTGCTCATATGGGTAAACACTTATAGCCCTAGTTTCAGCACCGGGATGAGAAAGGCGTCACAATGACGCCTTTTCTAATTCCCATTCCTCAACCTGTTCTAAAAACAGTTCAAAGTCCTCGCTTGTCACGATCTTCTCGCCATTCTCGTCAAGCACAACATTCAACGCAGCCACCATTTGGCCAACGAGCGGGTTTAATGCGGCTAACTTTTCGAACAAGTGGACTAAGCGAGCATCGATAGTGAAGCGACTGTCTTGTGACATTGTCACACCTCCATATGATTTGCAATGGTTGTGCGGGCCGTTAGCCCCGCACAGTTATGCTTGTACTGCTTGAGCAAGTTCACCCAATGGAATGTACACCGCTTTGCTGTCCTCACGCCAAAAGCGCACTTTACGCACCGACCAACCACAACGAATAAAATCTTTATTCGTGAGATAGGTACCGGCACCCATTGAGTAGTTTTCTCGGTGCTCACTACTTTGCGTTTTATCCGCTAAAAACGCCGTATCCTCATGGTTTAAGCACGCCTTGCGTAGCTCTGGGAACAACCGGCGCGTATGTTTAGACCAGGCAAGAACAATTGTTTTTTCCGTCTTGAATCGATAATCATCGGCATAAGGATCGCTATTATCCTCATCAAACACTGTGTACGTTGCCACAATGGCACCTTGCGCCCAATCCGGAATTGAAAGCGACGCTTGAAACGCCTTCTCTCGTTCTACTCGCTGTTGATGCGCTGCTTTTCTTTGCTCAGCCTTGGCCTGTTCCTCGGCATCTTGTTGGGCTTTTGCTAAACGGGTGCGCGCTAACACCTGAGATCGAGACAACGCCACCGTATGCCGATTTAACTGATACGTTTTAAGCAGTGCGAGCAGCTCGCGCCCCTGGGCGTGAGTAAAGTACCAATGCGACGGTTCACTTTTCTCAAGCGATAGAGCGTACTCAAGCACACGAAAACAGTGATCCGCAAACCCACACTCATTACCACCGCAACCCAGATCGACGCGGCAACGGTGCTGATGGCCATTATCAAAATTCACCGTAATGTCTGTTTTATCGTAACCACCAAGCGGGTTATCTAACGCCGCTTTTAACGCGATAGCCTCAAAAATATCGAATGGGAATTCCTCCCCCTCATTCAAGCGAGAGGATTCCGACCAATTCACCAACACCGAACGCGGCGCGACTTTCACTGTTGTAGAGCCTGAGTGATGCAACGGAGATACGTTGCTCGCGTAGGCAGCCTTAGTGCTGTGAACTTGGGAAGAAAGGGAATGTGACATGATACGCTCCTTGTTTGATTGAATTTTCACCGTCGTTTTCGCCTAACTTCCCTTCAAAACCTCATGGTTCTGCCCGTCAAAAGCGCGTAGCGTCCATTTCACTTTTTACGGGCAGGTTCTGAGGTTTTAAAGGTTAAGAAGTTGGCGCAAAACGCACGAGGGAAAATCAACACAGGGACCAGATTGCACAGCACTTAGCCAAGGTCAGACTGCACTTGGCTGGCAGCGCGAACCCCATAGCCCTGATTGTGACCCGTAGGGCCAAGACAATGGGAAATACGCTGTTTGTATTTTTTGTTGGCTTGGTTGAGCCACCGATTGAGAGAGGGACGAGTGAAGAGGTACGCGAAATAAAGCATGGTTCCCGGCTACGGCTACAATGTTCACCTGATCTTTTTATTTCAACCTAAAATGCCCCCTATTGTGTATAAATCCTTTTATGCTAGTTTTTAAATGCATTTACTTTTTTATTACTTTCAATACTACCCATTATCCCCCTTATTCATAGCCAGCAGCTACTAGCGAATGGTAGCGGAGTGGTAGTCAAAACAAGTTTTTCGCCACGCCAGTACAAAGACCAGTAACCCCTTCCATCTTGATTCAATCTTATAGAGAGTAAAGAAGCGGTAACTACAGCTAAGTTAAACTAAAGTCATTGACGCTTTTTCACATAACCGAACACAATAATCGTGATCGATTTTAGCAATTACTAACAAGCTTACGCCCAACTGCTGGGTTAACAAAGCCAAGCTAAACGAGCTGGTTGAGCTTGACTTGAATGAACAAAAATTTGAAATAATATATCCCTAAAATCTGAGATACCTTACACAACAGCAGAGCCAACACTCAGTAACTTAAGCAATTAAATTTAATTGTAGAAAAACCTTTCAACAACCAACTTATGGTAGTCGTAACAATCAGGCATCGCATTATCTTCTGAAGTCGATATGGTAACTTCGATGTACACTTTATCCTGATATTGGGGGTCGGAACTGTAAAACTCCGCTACATCAACATTGAAATTCATCAGTTTTTTTCTGTCTTGGGAATAAAGCCTTCCTTCTTTAGTCAGAGGTAACCTTTCTATGTAGGCAACACATTCATCAATGACGTTTTGATCCGTATTCGTCAGATATGGATACACCTCTCTACTATTTAAGGCTGAGTTATATGGGTCAATGTGCTGAGGAGCTCGAATTGTAGAAATCATGTTAAACAAGTAAATACTCATAACTTATACCATCTAGTTAGGTTAAAAAATCGATAAGCACATAATGAAACTTTAAAGAAGAAATTGATTAATTAATTCAATCTACTTCTATTTTTCAGATGTGTTTACACTTTAAAATAAAGGCTCTAATTCTAGAATGGAAAAAAATGGATAATGACAACAAAAGAAGAAAGACAACGGTCCTTACTAGCCAAACATCAAGGTATATACATTCCAGTAAGTACCATTGAACATCACTATCTGCCTTATGAGCTTAAGTTAGCAAAACTCTCTAGAGAAAAGTTATCCAAATACTCTCCATATGATTTTCTTTTTAAACCCTTACCAGGTTCACCTAACGTAGAACTAAATTTGCCGGGTTTAAAACAAGCTTGTGAAAACCTTTTTGATAACCAAAGTGGAGAAAGTGAGTACGAAAATACCATTAAAACCATAAACAAAAAGATCACTACCCTAACAAAGAAAAGTTTAAGCTATTGGCAAAATAGTCAATATTTTGAAGATGCTTTTAAAATGACATACTTGCTTTTTAAACTTCAAAAAACTTTACCAATGGGGTTGGATGTTTATTCAAAAGGCGGTGATGAGCGATATTCTGAAATAGAACTATTCACAAGCCATCATGAGCCAACAAACAAAAAAGATGAATTTGATCATATTCAACTACTAAGTGCTTGGATTAAAGAAATATTTTGCAACATACTATTCCAAAGAAGTGAGATAGAGAGAGGCGTATTAAAAAACCTAGATTTAATTCACTCTGGATACACGAGAGTAATAAGCGAAGAAGTAAGAGAAGGCAGGGGTTATAAATTATTAAGAAATGATGTATTTAAGAGACCCCCGGTAGAAGAGGAACTCAGCATTACACTTTTAAGAAAGTATAATGACTTCACAAAAAGCAACAATATTAATACATTAGAAAACAGCAATATTATAAAAATAATAGATAGTAGTTACAAAGACTTAAGTCCATTAAACTTAAGCGAGCCTGATCTTAAGTTAGCAAAAGATTCTTCTATTATATTTTCAAAAGCGATACTAAAAGACATTTATAGAACTAGTAAACCAGAAAGTTACACCAACCTAGCAAATATTCAGCTTAAAAATTTTTCTAATATTATCTACGATGTTTTTAAAAGAGTTTTATCAATTAAAAAGCCAATATTAGTAGCAAAGAGAATTGGCTCGACAGGTTCTCATAGAACTTCGATAAGGAACTCCTTACACAATCTAGTAGATAAAAATAAAAAAATCATCAATATGCGATTCTGCGTTGAAGATATAATAAATATGAATGAATATTGCAGTACTCATTACAAAGCATTGGAATCCGCCGCTATATGGGCAATAAGGAATAAATCTTATTACATAGATAACAATGAGCATGACATTGAATTTCACTCAAAAATTTCTGAGAAAGTATCATGCTATTTAGAAAGAATGACTCCAAGAGAAATTTTTGATGATATGGAAAGGATAAGAGAGATAACAATGGAAAGTGATGGAAACTATATATCTATCTTAGCACCTGCGAGTGGACTCCCATCAATAAATGATTTATATGAAATAAAAAAACATACAAACATTAAATTTAATGAACTGAAAGAAAGTTTAAGAGATGAAGTTAGCTATAACGAAATTGCACTAAAAAAATTAGTTGAAATGCAGTTAAAGTGTGCACCTAAACCCGCTGTAGTCCTTGGTCATATAACGTCATTTCCCATGGAAAATGGAATTACGGAAGCGTCATGGATAGTGTTCGATAGTGATAACCCTATTAAAAGCGAATTTCTCGACTTGCTACCACCGTCTAAAGATCCGGACGAATTTATTAACCGAGAAAGAGCACAAAGGCTTGCGCGCAACTATGTAGTTGACAGAATAGTGGCACCACGACACGACCACCGCTGCGCCTTTAAATGACGGATGCTAAAGCCTAATTAAACACAAAAACCAAAGAGCATACGAGTCTTGCAATAAACAAAGAACGGGGCGCAGCATTGGGTGGGCGGGGGATGTGGTGGTACACCATAAAATAGCTTGCGCCTTTTATGGATTGACCGACACGGGCAACAACAAACGTACCGCAAGTGATGAATCATAGAAAGCGATGAACGTATCCGTATGGAAACACGTTGTTTGTGTTTTGATGCGTCACCATTGCCCTGCTTTGCCCGTCTGTTTGGGCAAGGCAGATAAACTGCGCCAGCTTTGCTGGCTACCTTAGAGCACGCTTTTCAGTGCGGTGGCGGCAATTTACACATAATGTCCAATAATGCTTGAAGTTGCTCAGTGCCCGACAGCTTGCTGGCGTTAGGCACGTGCAATTTTGCATTATTCCACATTATGTTGAATTGACGCACATACCCCCAAGCTTGGGGGATGGGGGTTGGTAATAGATCTTTTAAGCGGCCTTGCTATGGAAGACCAGGCTGTGCCGCCCTGCTCGTTGTGACATTTATGTGATGGCCTGTGTCACGCAGTGGCACGCGCTTAGGCCATGACATGCTTTTTTGTGACAACGGGTAGGTTGTGGCCAGAATGGACTGGAATGGTTAGCAAGGCCACTTTTAATTCGTTCTAACAAGTTCTATCGCGTCAGAACTAATGGTGAGTTCTAGATACTCTTGTTCATTGACGATTGCAGCTTCAAGCCATACCGGAGGGATTGCCAGACAGAAGTCATCGCCGCCGGCAAGCTCACGAGAAGCCTGTAACCAATGCTCATCTTCATTTGGATTGCATCCCGCAGCATAAACACGGCTTGCCTCTCGATCAGATAGCTCATGCTTACAATCTGCCATGCAATATAGTCCTTGATTGTGGACAATAAAAACTTCAGCATCAGGATTAGAGCCACTTGAGTGGCGAGGTTGTAGTTTGTACTCAGCGAAAACCTTGTCACAAAGGTCTTTTACAGAAAATCGGGCTATACCCATAACTCTATCTCACAATGAATATTAACGCATTGATAATACCACGAATGCATATCACCAGTGCGTTTACGTGTGTAAATTTGCCACAGCCATACACACTCTAATCACATCTTCAACACTTTATAAACCGCTCATATCCTCGCACATACTAGTAGGTCGTGTATGGCTATAAAGCGCACTTTTGATAAATATTATTCAATGCTTCCCCGGAACCTTTCAGAGAATAGACATTTTTAAAGATAAGCTCCGTTCCTTTGTAAATCTCTATGTCTGCAATATTGCCGTTTTTTATCTCTTGCAATAACGCTTGAGGAGGGTTTCTTACATAGGTTTTTGAATCATCTGGCCATATGCCCGATTTAAGCGCATACGTATCATTACCATCAACAGAGACATTGAAAGACAAAACACCACGAGCTTTGAATGGCTCATTATTTACAACGCTTAACGTTAGAAAACGGTTACCCTTGCTCAGTCCGCAACCAAGCACAAACTTGGTATCGTAATTTGTTGTGTAATGCTCATGCATAGTGATTCGTTCATGAACACTACTTTGCCAACCATCAAAGCCTGCAAACGCACTAGTTGTAGCGAAGAATAAGAAAAGTAATGATTTTTTCATTTAGTTCACTCGGTGAAGTAAGAGTTATTCCACAACCAATTCAGACACTTTTTTATATAGCACCTGAACCTGCTCTGCTTTGTCCTGGCTATAATGCAAGCGCCTATGACAGTTAGCACATAGCGCAACACAGTTTTCGACTGTATCAGAACCACCAAGTGACAAACGCTTCACGTGATGGACTTCCAAGTAAGGCTCGCCATTTGCCTTTTTGAATAACGCCTCTGAATCACAAAGCTCACAACGTCCTTTGGCTCTTTTTAATACCCATGCTTTAACCTCTGGAGAGCGTTTATATACAACGCTCGTTGATGTAGTACTTTTCGGTTCAGCATCGCCCGCGGGCTTTTCTTGATTAGGATCGCTTTGATGCTTTTGAACATCGAGTTCAAACTCTACCCGTTCATCAACATCACGACATTCGATCTCAGCAATGAATTTCTCAATAAGCAGTGCGGTATTTTTCCCCACGTTTTTCGCCGGTTTTAACCCCGGAACCCAGTCACGCTCGAGAAGAGAGAAAACATAAGAGATGTTCTGCATGCGGTATTCGAAAGCTTTTTCTGTTCGACCAAATTGACTAGAAAGTTGACGATAATATTCTTTTTTATTGATGCGTTCCTCACCATCGCAACGGGCTTTCATATCTAAATAAGCAGCAACCGAAGCTCTCAGCTCTTCTTCGCTCCAAGTGACATTTCCTGATTCGGCTGTACTAACATCACTATTTGATTTGTTTCGATACCCATGTGATGTTTTGACCGTTTGAGATAATCGAACATATTTATCAGTATCCGAGGCAACAAGGGCAAGTCTTCCGTCTGAGTCTTTATGAATTCCCCAACCGTACTTTTTCAAAAGATTCGAGCGCTTGATACTGTAAGAGCCAATTTTAAGATGACGCATTCCTCTGCGTTCATAGTGAACTTCGCGGTGTAGTTCTGGTTCAGTGAACCTATATGGGTGCTCTGTTAAGACTTCATAGACGATACGCGTTATGGCATCACTTTCTGGAGGCATTTCTGATTGTGTCGCGATCGTATCTTGCGACATTAATATTAATTCTTCTTTCATTTTACCTAGCAAACCTATGTATTATTATTCAACACCTTATACACCGTCGTGCGGCTGCACCCCAGCTCTTTACTGATCGCGTGCTTGTTCATTCCCTGTTCTGCAAGCTCCTGTATGCGTGAATGTAAGGTCTTATTAGGAAATCGGCCGAGGTGCCTCCCTTCGGCTCTGGCGCGCTCCCTACCCTCATTACAGCGCTGTAAAATACGTTTTCTTTCCATCTCTGCGAACGCGGAAATCGTGGTATAGATGACGCGGCCAACATCGCTATTAATATCGACATTGCCGAGATCGTGAAAAACCAAGCCAGCACCTTTTTTCGCCAATGCATCGGCTATTTGCAATGCGTCAATGGTATTACGGGCCAAACGATCTACTTTCATCACGTAAATGGTGTCGCCCTCACGAGAAAACTCGAGCATGGCGTTTAACTGGTCACGTTCCGTACTTTTTCCGCTGGCGTTTTCTTGGAAAATTTTTTCACAGCCGAGTAATGTCAGCTGTTCGACTTGGACATCGAGAGATTGATCGCTGGAGCTGACCCGCGCATAGCCAATAAGCATGAAGGAAACCTTAAAAGTGTTCAGTTAGTTCCAGTAACTATAATGGTCATGTTCACTATTAATCAATTGGAGATTTTGAACGCTTTTAACTGGCTCACGCTGGAGCGTCCTTAAAGTACACCTTTCTGAACAGTGTTCCATTTCATTCGCTTCAAATGATTCGTATGAATCGAACGATTCGTTTATAATGAACAAAAAAGGAGCACACAATGCAATCATTAACCGCAAACACAGCAAAAACTAAATTTGGTGACTTACTGATGAAAGTACAGCGAGAGCCAGTACAAATCAGCAAGAATGGTTCCCCTGTAGCAGTTGTCATGTCATGTGAAGAATACGAGGAACTAGAAGCCTTGAAGATGGCGATGGTTAAATCACGTTTTGAACAAGCGGAACGAGACATCATGAATGGAGATTTGGTGGATGGTGAGACCTTCATGAACGAGTTAGATTCAGGCAAGTTTGACTAATGACACGATACAAACTTTCTCCCGCAGCCCAAACGGACCTAATCGCTATTCGCCGTTATACGCTTGAAAACTGGGGAGGCGCACAGTGGACCAACTATTTTGGAGAGTTAAAACAATCAATGGCGTTGTTAGCTAGCAATGAGTTGATTGGCATTGACATGCCGGAACTAGGAACCGGTTACTGCCGCTTTCCATTAAAACATCATGTCATCTATTACATCAGGAAACCGGACCATATTGTTATTGCCGCTGTCCTAGGGCGTAACATGTCACCGGCTAAGCACTTTCAGCGACAGTTATAGCTCTTAAGCCTCTACGTTTGATGTAATCTCGTAATGTACTCGGGGCTTCATCAATAAGCTTTGCTGTAGGACGAATCCCAAGCCCCATGCCTAGATATTTTTCAATTTGATCTCTTTTAGGATCGAGCTTAAGTTTTTCTGCCTCACCTTTAGGTCTACCAAGAGCAACACCGGCTTTTTTTCTTGCAGCTAAAGCCTCTTTAGTTCTCATCGAAATAAACTCTCGTTCTATCTCTGCTGCGAGACCAAGTACCGTTGCGGTGATTTTTGCTTGCATGGAACCATCTAGCTGCATGTTCTGTTTAGCAATGTAGACATCAATGCCCTTGGCCATGCATACCTCAAGCACTTCAAGGACCTGAAGTGTAGAACGCGCAATTCGACTGACCTCCGCAAAGATCAGTTTGTCACCAACCTCCATTCCTTCAATAAGTTCACCAAGTTTACGTTCATGCCATTTCTTCTTGCCTGTAACGACATCTTCGATAAAGCATAAGTTAACTATTCCGACACGATTGCAATACTCGTAGATACCATGTTTCTGGTTTGCTATATCTTGGCTATCTGAAGAAACTCGAAGGTAGGCGTATTGTGGCATTGATCAAATCCTCATCTAAATGATGAAGTACTTATAGCAAGCTCTAACCTAATTTTTGACACTGATCACCTAGATTGTGACAGTTAGAAAAGAATAAAAAGAAAGAAATGAAACTGTTTCTAATGAGGGTAACTGTGTAAATCTTTGATTTTCCAGTTATCCACATTAGCTATAAAGATCTATATCTTCTATTTAAAACTATAAACACTATGAGAACTAT
The DNA here is from genome assembly GCF_052037695.1 of Vibrio sp. WZ-1. Classification (NCBI taxonomy): domain Bacteria; kingdom Pseudomonadati; phylum Pseudomonadota; class Gammaproteobacteria; order Vibrionales; family Vibrionaceae; genus Vibrio; species Vibrio sp. WZ-1. Next base: position 12,384 of record NZ_JBQEQR010000087.1, read on the forward strand.
AAGATCTATAGGTGTTTTAAGTTATTGAATAAAAAGAACTTAATTGCTCTTTATGATCACTATTTAGGTGTATAGATAACACTATTTAGGTGTTAATGATCTTTTTTTAGGTCTTAATGATCATCTGCTAGGTGGAAGCCTGACACAATTTAGGTGTTGATGATCGTATTTAAGGTTTATAGATGACATATTTTAGGTAGGTTACAGGCTAAAATAACGAATATCAGGTATCTCCGCCCTTTATTCACAGTGATCTTGATTAGGTATCTTCTAATGCGACACATTTTAGGTCTTACATCATCGAAAACACCTAAAATGTGTCATTTATAACAGTGGGAGACCTGATTTTTGTCAGTAATGGGATTGTCTCACCTAATATTTGTCATCTAGTAATCAGGGTTATCACTAATCTCAGATAAGGTATCGATTTTATCGAGGAGCGAGTCCACCTCGCTTTGATGGCCGTTATCAACTTCTGGCTCTCGGTTTAAGTGTCGCTTAGAGAGACTTTCTTCTACCTTCAGAGCATGCTGCTCTTTGCCGATATAGCGGTAAGCAATGGCCAACGCTTCAAGCTCAGCCTCTGTCAGCTTTATCTTGTCTTGTAGGCGTTTTAGCTCGAGCTCTCGAATTGTTTTTAACGCATCGTGTTGGTTTAGCTCTTCAATCGTGCCAAGTTTTACCCAGCGGAACAGGAACTTGATACCGGTAATGGTTCGACCTTTTTTAATGACCTCAAAACCCTTCTCTCCGTTTTCTCCTTCCAAGAACAGCAGCTCTTTGCGGATTTGAGGGTGCTCCGTGAGCTCTTTGATGCTCTCACGGATACAGCGTTTCATGAACACACTGTTATTTTTGAATGAGCTTTTGTCTTTCTTGAGTTTGCCGGCCTCATCGAGTAATCCAAAGACCCCTTTCAACTCATCAAGCTTCTGTTGATGCATTTCAAAGCCTTTGTCTTTAAATCGGCTGAGCAATTCATATAGGCGTTTCGAATACTCTTTTTTTACATCAAAGAAATTGCGAGTGTTAATGAGTGCAAAGCCCTGATTGTACTCGATGTACTCAGATTTGAGCATGTCATTAGGTACCATAGTCAAGGTGCCATTTTTGTATGCTATGTGTTTGAAAAGCGGACGGTAGTCGAATTCAATATCCCCTTTGCCGGTCTCTATTTTTATACCGATTTTTCGGCTCGCAAGACGGTTGGCTACTGGGCTTAAATTACTCCCGATATGCTTAGACTCTACACCTAACCACTCAGATAGCTGATGTGACGTGAACTCATAATGAGGTGTACTGCGCTCCCAGTCGTTCGCTTTCATGTGTGCGATCATCAATGCAAACATATCTGCTTCTCGAGCAGAGAGATCCTGGCGACTAAATACCAGTTGATGACCTTTCTTTATATGTTTCGGTAAGTTATCACTTACGACTGGGTAAAAGTACTCTTCATCACTCATACCACGATTCCTTTAAATAACATAATCTAGGTAATTATGACATATTTTAGGTGTAGTGGAAGTCTAATTACCTAAATGATGTCATTAATGTGGTGTGTAATTGATATGATCATCATGGCCAAAGATCAAAACCTTGATCGGATACTCTCTTCTGAATCTGTAGCACGTTCAAATCTCGTTATACCTTCTTGCGTTTGAATTTTTTAGGAGGATTGCCAACGAGAAGCTTTAAAGCTGAGGAACTTACTCCCTCTGTCGTTGCAGATGAAAAACGCCAGCGACGTGAAATAAGTGGGAGGGAATCAAGCTTGCTTGGTTGCAAAAAGAGTAAGTGACAACGTGATGTCGTCTACGGGGGACGTGATTGATCAATGGTGTGGTATGAACAATCAATAAACAGGTTTTATGGTGATATGCCTGTCTGTTAGGTTGGTTAAGTCGTTACACAAACCAGAACAGGAAACGGGAGAGAGTAACGCCTCGACCTGCAGCGGTGTGGCGAGCCGTGTGACTAGGCCCAGCCCTAACTAATCTGTCACAGAAAGTGCGCACCTGATAAAACATCACGAAGAAGAACCAACATACTATTTATCTTTGATGGAAAGCAGGGTTGATGTTAACGCTTTAACATGGCATCACCCAGCCCCGTCATAGACCCTTTGTGCGCGAAAAATACGGTCGTTAATGTCACTCACCCTATACAGTAATCTTTCATCATGTTCTGTAATCGATTGTTTACCCCTTACCTTCGGCTAAAAATTTTCTGCACTGCGCGAATTTAACAGCGGAGCCTTGCCCCCCTACCCCCCATCTAAACTGGATTACTTTTGAGACGATAAACAACGTAGTTACATTTTCATTATGGGTCGCACGCAAGCTATTTGCTTACTCTTTAATTGCTTTGATGAGTTCGTATTCTGTCGGAGTAAGGATGGAGCACAATGCGATTTTTGAAACTAAGAACCGATCACAATCGAGTACGCCGAGACGGTACGCGCTACGTAACTCCGCTTATTGTGGACTCACCGCGTCGCTTTGCGCCGAGCCGTGATCGTAAAGAAACCAGCTTGCGTCGGAAAAAATGTCAATTAATCACAGGCGCGCATGATTCGGGGAAGAGCCGTTGGCTCACGCGCCTGAAAGATAATCGACACGAAATCTGGGGGAAAAAACCGCAGCCTGTTTTACTTGAGGGGCTAATGCCACTCTCAAGTTGGGTGGAAGTTAAAGGGATAGAAAAGTGGTACCAAGAGAGGCAAGAAGAGGGGGGAACTTACACTCCATGGAGCAGACTCAACTTACAGCTCAAGGCCGACCTATTGGCTGACTATTTAATTGAAACCCAATCCTTACTCTTTATCGACGATGCGCACAAGTTAACAGGGCGCAAAGCACAAATCGCACGTAAGTGCCTAATGTCTGCCAAGCTTTGGCTGATGACGTGTAGCGAAGAAGGACGTCTCCCTCCTTCTATTCGTCCGATTGTCGAACGGCGCGAACCTCAGCGTATCAACCTAGAAAGTGACGTGAGTTACGACACGACCAAAGCGCTGGTTTGGTTTATGGTTGCACTATGTGTGGTTGCTGGCGCTTGGGAAGCGGGCGCTGTTATTGGCGGATTACAAATGCTTGGCAGCGGACGGAGGTCGACGCGTGCAGATTAAGTATCACCTTTTAATGCTGTGTCCCCTGCTCTACTCAGCGGCTTATGCCAATGATTGGGGCATTGCTACGCCATGGGATGAACCCACTGCGCAACCTCCAGAGATAAAGCCATTCGAATTGCCAACATTGAAGGGGGATGCACCCCACTACAACACCCCTACTCCTGCGTTAAAACCTGCACCAAAGATTGACCCGGATGCCATCTTTCAGACCGTACTCAACTGTTACCCAGAAAAGAGCAAATTCAAACTCGACTTGAACCTAGTAGCTGGAATGCGTACCAACTTAGATGAATACAACAGCGATGATTGGCCGGAGATCTCAGAACACTATGTCGGGATAGTGGGTAAAATGCCGCTCTACTCGACAACGGAGCAATCCCGCGAGAGGCAATGGGAATATCAGCGTCGAACTGCCACCGCGACGTCAGTCGCCTCCTTCACCCAAGCATTGGCTGACAGAAACTACGCTTATCGATTGATGGGACTCTACCTATCACTTGAAGCTCGTTCACAGCAGCGGGTAGCCCAAGGTGTGGCGAACGTGAATGAACAAGTAGCTTTACTTGAAAAGGTCGCCAGTTCGCATCGCGACGTTCTAGCTCATGAGGCGAAAATCGTAGAGCACCGATTAGCTTTAGTTGCGCTGTGTGAGAGTTCCTACAGCGACAGCGTCAACCAGTATTTGCAAAAGCTGGCCTATCTCCCACCTCATGCCAAGCCGAAAGTTGTCCAATGAAGTGGCTGAACCATGGCCTGATTGCAGGCGCTATTTGTGCGGTTGTCTCCCCTCCCCATGTACCTATTTGCGTTGCCGGTGCGACCGCACCGGATTGGATGGAGTTTGTGGCTAAAGGGCTAGGACGCAACATTAAACATCGTGGGCCAACGCACATCTTTACCCACTGGTTGATTGTCGCCCTAGTCTTTACTTTGGTTTGGGATTACCAAGGTATTGGGATGGCTTTTGCCTGGGGAGGTGTCAGCCACATACTCACCGACGCAATGACCGTATCGGGTGTTCCTTTCTCTCCCTACAGTGACAGACGCTTTCATTTATTTGGTGGGCGGTTTAGAACCGGTGACCCAGTGGAATACGCAATCTCTGCTGGCGTAGTGATAGTTTGTATTGGCCTTTCTCATATTACAGGCGGACAAGGCTTTGCACCGTTCTTTTACGATTGGGCAGGCATGTATGAGCAAGGCTTAATTGATGCCTTAGAGTGGAAGACCAACCGATTTAGATTGATTTAAATGACCTGCAGAATGTCATTATTCAGGCTGAATATTGACAGCGGTTGCTGGAAAAAAAGGAAAGAATTTTGAATAGGGTGTTGAACAGAGGCTTTACGCTGATTGAGTTACTCATAACAATTTGTGTTCTCAGTGTCTTAGTAATATTTGCGGCTCCAAGCTTTTCTAACTTGTTTGAAAGTAGTCGAATGAAAACTGCTCAAGACGAACTGATGGGGTTCGTCATCATGGCCAAAAGCGAAGCAGTATTTAGGAATTCGCCTACCTACCTTCACTTTAGAGACTTGGCCAACGTAAACCCTGACGAACGCTGCATAGTTCTATCGTTGTCAGATAGTATTACGGATTGTACGACAGACGTAATCTATACGCTGAATGGTCGAGTTTTCGATGGTCTAACGTTAGACCAAACGTATCCTCAAAATGTGATAGAGATTGATCCGGTGAGTGGCTGGCCTTTACTTGAGCATTCGACATTTGATAGTGAAAGTAATAGTGAACTTCTTAGATTTTTTGCAAAAGGTGACCAAAAGGTTGCCTTTAAAATGCATATCACCGGAAGAGTGAGTTTTTGTGGCATTGGCGGGGATTGGTATAGCACTGAGGCTTGTTAAGCTGTCAATATTCAGGCTGAATATTGACAAGTGTAGGGGATCACCGTTTCCTTTTTAACAAGAAAGAGCCTTATTACTTATCGCCCAAAAGCTATATATTTCTTAGTTTTTATTTAGACGAATTCCGTCATATTCTCCATGATTTACGGTTCCTAGAATATCTTTCCACTTCTTTTCTGCCGCAAGAACATCACCATCACCTGTGAACTCAAGAACGGTAAATATAAAATTACTATAACCTTGATCCATCACGTACTCATTTAAATGTTTTGCATCACCTAGCTTTCGAACATGGGTGAGCCAACGACTTAAAATACCACCATCACTATAAGCAGCACCAACATAGCGAACGGTTCCATCTTGAGAGCGTTGCAAGTATATACCAGGCTGAGATAACTCCTCGTATAACGGTGTATCAGAACGATTAGCAATGGCTTTTACTTCTCTCCATGTATACACCTTACCTGTTGTACTTTGTTTGCACATTTCATCCCATACGAACTCTAGATCGCCGCTAGTTCGTTTAGCATTCACTTTATCCTGATTCTTTTTTAATTGGTAGCGGCCTAATTGATTCGCAAGTTCTGTGAGTATTTCCGATGTGTCTCCTTTGTAGTTTGACCAGTACTTCGTTGTTTTCGTCATGCCGTTCAAACTATTAACTATATCTTTGTTAACGCTAGCGCTATGTAGAATTCGAAATGTAACATCATCGTTTTTTTTCGAAATGTAAAACCCCCAGATATTGTGGACATTCGGTTTCTTTACGAGAATACCTGCCTGTTTCTCATTAGGTTCTATCTTGGATTCCGCGAACTCAAACATACTTGAGATTGGATGAGTATTGTACGTTTTGAGCAGGTTGTTTAATAAATGTTCTAGTTTCATTTGGTAGGCTTAATAATGAAGGGGGGAGCTTCAATTAGATAAGTAATGGTTCTCTAACTTTCTGATTAAATGAAATATTATCGCAAAAATTGTGAACCCGTCCTAAAACAATCTGTGATGGTCTCGATAGCAAATCTAAATGATTTTTGACTTAAATCGTCCATATAAGTTGGAGAACGGACCCGCTATCCAACTTACTTGTGATACTACAAAAGACTATTTCTCTTCCAAAACCTTAGCGATCGCTGAATCCAGCTTTTCTTGCATTTCTTTAGACAAGCGCTCGCACTCGTAAGAAAAATTGCGGCCCTTCAAGCCTTTGCGTACAACCATGCCTTTGCTATCGAATTGGGCGAGGGGAGTGACAGACGCTTTCATTTATTTGGTGGGCGGTTTAGAACGGGTGACCCAGTTGAATACGCAATCTCTGCTGGCGTAGTGATAGTTTGTATTGGACTTTCTCATATTACAGGCGGACAAGGTTTTGCGCCGTTCTTTTACGATTGGGCTGGCATGTTTGAGAAAGGTTTAATTGACGCCTTATAGTGGAAGGCCAACCGATTTAGGTTGATTTAAATGACGTGCAGAATGTCATTATTCAGGCTGAATATTGACAAGTTTACGAGGAGTAGTTTCCTCCTGTGGATGTGGTGGTTCTGACAAGCTACTGCCCCATTGTAAGTTACGGTGTCTGTTTTCCCACATGAGTAATTCTAATCTTAAAATGTGAATTCAGTTTATATTCAATCATGCTGAATGATTAGGTCTTCTGTTATTATACAATTGATTATTAATCATTTTTCAGCTTGGACTGGCTGTTTACGGGTTAAGCTCATACGAAAATATCCATCCCCCTCTGTAAATAGTCTCTTTGATAGGAACACATATGGAAAAGCACATCCCATTAAACAGGCAGTTTTCACCTGTGCCCAAAAGTCATGAAGATGCGGAAAAAGACGAAATTTCTTTTAGTTGGGGGTATGGTAAACCTAATTCATGGGATGATTTAGACTGTGAGTTTCGTTGTGTCATTTTAGCTGAGGCAGGTGCAGGAAAGACTGAGGAGTTTCGACAACGTGCAAGGATACTTCAGGCCCAAGGGAAGCCAGCCTTTTTCATTCGTATCGAAGACATAGATAGAGATTTTTATGAGGCTTTCGAAGTTGGTGAGGAAAGCCAATTTGAGTTATGGCTGAATTCTACCAGTGAGGCATGGTTCTTCTTAGACTCCGTCGATGAAGCAAGGCTCTCAAGCCCGAAAGCCTTCGAAAAAGCCATTCGACAATTTGCTAAAGGTATAAAGAAAGGTGCGCACAGAGCGCATATATATATTTCTAGCCGTCCTTATAGTTGGCGACCTAAAGAAGATAGAAGACTAATGGATGAGTGGCTCTTTCTTCCGTCTTCGTCGGAAGTAGATAAAGTCGGAAAAAATGAGGTAGTCAAAGCACAGAGCTCACTCAAAATTTATACTCTGCGTCACTTGGACAAAGAGAGAATTCGCCGCTTTTGTTTGACTCGTTCAGCAAAAGATATTGACCGTTTAATCAATGAAATTGCGCGAACCAACCTTTGGAGTCTAGCGGAAAGGCCATTTGATCTTGACGGTATTTTAGTGAAGTGGGCTGAGGGAAGTGAATTAGGTGGTCGCCTAGATCTTCTTCGCCATAACGTCATTAAACGGCTTCAAGATGAGCATAACGTTGATCGTGCCCAGCTTCAGACTATCAATGCAGAGAGGTTAAAAGAAGGTGCACAACGATTAGCTGCCGCTGTTGTACTTACTGGCCAAGCTGGCATTAACGTTCCCGATTCAGCGTCAGTCAAACCAGGTATCAATGCAGAAACCATCCTTTACGATTGGGCCCCAAGTGAAGTCAGTACGTTACTGGAACGTGGGATCTTTAATGATGTTATATACGGAGCTGTACGTTTTAGACACAGAGATGTGCGTGAACTACTTGCGGCTGAGTGGTTCGATAGACTACTGAAACACGGCAATAGCCGTTATTCAATCGAAGCTTTGTTTTTCCGCGAGCAATATGGTGAAAAAATTGTTACTCCCTTGCTGCGTCCAATTTTGCCATGGCTTATTTTGTTTGATCCAGAAATCAGACGCAAAGCACTAAATATTAACCCCGAGATTGCAGTTGAGGGTGGCGACCCAGCAAGATTACCACTTCAGGAAAGAGCGAAAATTCTAACAGATATTGTCCAGCAGATTTCTTCGAATAAAGGTGGCCACTCTGCTCGAGACAATAGTGCTATTGCTAGGATTGCTAACACTGACCTTTCGGAAAATACACTACAGCTTATTGAAAGATACAGCGATAACGACGACGTAATCTTCTTCCTTGGCAGGTTGGTATGGCAAGGTGAAATGTCTTCCTGTGTTTCCTCTTTGGTCCACATTGCAGAAAATAGTTCGCGAGATATCTACGCAAGAATTGCTTCAACACGTGCTGTGATGACTTGTGGTTCATTCGAGCAAAAACATAATCTATGGCTAAAACTAAATGAAAATGATGTTCAGATTCCAAGAGAATTGCTTTTAGAGTTGGTAGAGGAAGCTGGCACCAACAGACATAGTATTGAGCAGTTGTTGATATCGCTGGGTAAATTACCAGCTTATGAACGGTTTAAAAACAGTGCTCTGTGCGGTGCGCTTCACTCATTTGTTGAACAAATGTGCCTAGAGTCGATCCCTAAACTAGTTGAGGGTTTGGACTCTTATCTAGAAAGACAGCCATTTGTTGAACGTAGGGAATGCCATGTTTCAGAAGAGTATGCATGGTTGCTAGATATCGCTATGCATGCGATAGAAAGATTAATTAAAGCACGCCACGTTGCGGCTCTCGGGAATAAATCTCAATCTATTCTGTTGAAAGTTCCAGCTCTACGTTTTTGGTGGGGGGATGATTGCACTGAGCATAAGGACGAATTGAAGACACTTGTACCTGTTTGGCCCGAGCTTAATGATTCGCTCTATTGGAACAGTATCCAACATGCTCGAAATCTTGAGGTTTCAAATTCAGACAAAAAGGTAACGGATGATTGGGCTGTTTCATGGCTTGGTCATTTTTGGCATTTTGATACTACTAGTCTCCCGAGACTTCTCAATTACATGCACACCTGCTCTTTGGAAGAGGATAGGCTTGTTGCGCTTAGTACCGCCTTTCGAGTCTACTTGCAAACTGACAGATCAGAAGGCGTTCTCGCTTTATTAAAGGATGCCGTGGATGATGAACCTGTTTTACGAGAGCGGTTGAACACATTGCTCGAACCGCCAGTGTCAAAAGAGATGCAAAAATACGAAGAGAAGGAAGCCGAACGTCAGCGCAAGCTTACTGAAAAAACAGAGCGAGAAAAGCTAGACAGAGAAAGATGGATAGCAGACTTACGGGCAAACCCAGAAAGAATTCATAATTCTCCGAACCTTGAGCCAGGTGAATATTCCTGGGATCAATATTGGTTGATGGTGGAACTACAAGCCCTTAGCAAGAGAACTAGCCGCTGGGGTTACACTGATTGGCAGGCATTGATACCTGAGTTTGGGGAGGCTGTAGCTCTGGGGTATCGTAAAGCTGCGATCAAACATTGGTCGCAATACAAACCACCACTGCGTTCAGAGGGTTTTGAAGACAACAGTGTGCCATACTCTCTTATTTTTGCGATGGCTGGATTGGAGATTGATGCCGCTGAATCTACTGATTTCCCAATGAATCTAAGCGAAGAAAACGTTCGACATTCATTACGCTATATTTTTTGGGAATTAAACGGTTATCCCACATGGTTGGAACGGGTGCACAAAGCCTTTCCACAATTGGTCGAAGAAGTGGTCATTAAAGAATTGGTATGGGAACTCGAAAAGACAGAATCGACTAGGGTATTGCATGATTTAACATATCATGCACCTTGGCTACACCCCTATATAGCTTCTGTTATTCTCAACTGGATGCACATAAACCCTGGTCACCGCAGAACTATCAGAGAATACTGTCTGACAATCTTAGTCAATGGAGAGATAGAACCAGAGAAGCTGTCAGCTCTGGCTATCAAGCAACTTTCTAACACAAGCAATCCAGATGACATATCTTGGTGGTATGCACTCCGTGTCGATTGTTACCCAGAGAAAGGTATATTGGAAGTTGAACAATGGCTATCAGAACTAGATTACGATACAGCAAAGCGTGCAGCGCAGATTTTTATCACAGCATTGATGGGGGGACGAAGTTCGCGTTATACAAACCACAACATTGGTCGTTTCCATACAGCAGACCATTTGAAATCACTTTATACCCTGATGCATAACTACGTTAAAGTGGAAGATGACATCGACCGAACTAGTGGGAAAGTGTTCTCTCCAGAGCTACGGGATGATGCACAAGATGCACGTGATAGACTGTTTAACCTTCTATCAGAAATATCAGGTAAAGAAAGTTATACAGCAATCAAGCAGCTAATCCATGATCACCCTAACCCAGATTATCGCCCTTGGATGGCAAAAGAAGCGTATAAGCATGCTGAAAAAGACGGTGATCTCGAACCCTGGTCTGAGCAGCAAGTAAGAGAGTTCGCCAAGTCGCAAAGTATTGAGCCGACAACGCATCGTCAGCTTTTTGATTTGGCTGTCCAGCGGTTGCATGAATTGAAGAACTGGTTAGAGCGAGGTAATGATAGTCCTTGGCGTACTTGGCAGCGTGCTGAGGGGGAAACAGAGATGCGAACGTTAATCGCAGGTTGGTTAAGACAGCGTTGTGATAACAAGTATACGATCGCAGAAGAGCCTGAACTTGCAAATGGCCAACGTATGGATATCTGGCTGCACAATACCAATGTCCACTCACCTGTACCTATCGAATTGAAACTACTAGATAAAGAGTGGAGCGGTCCGGACCTTTGTGAGCGACTACGCAATCAATTGGTGGGTGATTATCTTCGAGAAGAAAGTGCCGGATGTGGCGTGTTTCTGCTGGTCTCACAGAACGTGTCCAAAAAATGGTTGATCAATGGGAGTCGAGTCGGATTGGATGAACTCGCTGCTACACTTAAATGTTACTGGTTGGAGATTTCACATGAATATTCCGGCGTAGATGCGATAGATGTGTTAGTAATCGATTTGGCGAAGAGGGCGCTGTTCTCTGATAAATAGTCGAAATCACTTTTGCTCAAGCAAATTATAATTACTTTTCTTTATGCGACTCGATGAGCTTGGAGCTAAAACTCCAACTTACTTTTGTCCAAAAGCTTCCCACAAGTTGGATAACAGCCCGCTATCCAACTTACTAGTGACATTACAAAAGACTATTTTTCTTCTAAAACCTTAGAGATTGCTGCATCTAGCTTGTCTTGCATTTCTTTAGATAAACGACCGAACTCATAAGAGAAATTACGGCCTTTTACGCGCTTGCGGGCAAACATGCCTTTGCTATCGAACTGGGCGAGGGGAGTGATTTCTGCTTTGTCTGACTCTTTCTTCGTTTCTGCGACTTTTAGCTCGGCTTTGATAGCAGCAACAATTGCATCTTTCTGTTCCTCAAGCGAATATTCAGCCTGAATATTGACAAGACCTTTTTCGATTTTCTTTACGAAGCTAGAAAGCTGCTTTTTGTCTTCACAGGTCTTCATCACCTTATCTAACAAGGCATAGTCTGGATGTGAAAGGGCATTTACAACTGGAAATAGCTTAACCAGTTTCTCGTCGATGCTAGCAGCTTTCATCGCTTTACTTACACCGGCCTGACTAAGACCAACTTGTTTCGCAATTTCTGCCTGAGTAATCTCTGCGTTTGCTGATTTGATGGCAATACATTGTTGTCCAATTTCACGCAGATTATGCTCTTTAGCCGTTTGTAGCTGCTTAGCTAGGGCCTTAGCATCACCGACGGAGATTTCATCCTGAGTGACAAGGATACGGAAAGTTTTGATGCGGCCTTCTTGAAGCAAGAACCAAGCGCGGCGGCGAGAGCCATCCAACACGTCAATCTTGCCTTCAATTTCTCGACCTACAGCAGGGTAGAACTGTTGAAACTCCAGCGAATTTAGATCAGAGAGGGACTCTGCAGTAAGAAGCGATTGATCGCGTCCATTCACATCGAAAGTAACAAACGTTTCATCACGGACTTGTTCGTATGACAGTGTCACTTCGTTAAACGTCGCAGTATTACCCGATGCTAACTGCCAAACCATGCTCTGGCCGACAGATTCAAGACCAAACTGTTCTTGCAAGTACTCTGCGGCATTGGTGCCGGCTTTATCCAGTTCTGCCGTCAACTGCTGCGTTAAAGTGGTCAGGTTCGCTTTAGCCGCTGATAGCTGTGCTTCTTGAGAACCAGGTGCGTTACCTAAAGGGCTACCGCCGCGTTTTTTCGCCATTATGCTTGCTCCTGTTCGCGCCACACATTAAGAATGTCGCGCTGAATTTGACTGGTTACCTCATATCCATTTTGCTGCGCCGTTTGGAACGTAGACTTACTTTTTGGGTACTCGCTCTTCGACATATCAAAAACGGTCGAAAGAAGGGAAGAGGCTTGTCTGATGGCTTCGCTGTGTTTGAACTCCTTAGAGTACAAGTAAGGAGCAAAGTGGTCGTAAAGACTGTTCATCAACTCAGTTGTGGTCGAGCTGTCACGATGGTTGGTAAGCAAGATCTTCATGAAGTCGTACCCATCATGATTCGCATTGGCTAGCAGCGCCCATACTTGCGGAATGTAGCTGAAGTATGAACAGGTCGCATCGATGTCGTTCTCCGTAATCGATAGCGGGAATACAACGCTGGTTGCGGCAAAGTAGGCGTTGTAGGTCGCGTAACCGAGTGATGGCGGTGTATCGATGATGATGATGTCGAATTCATCTTTCACTGCATCGATGATCTCAGCCAAGATAGAGTAGGGGGATGGCAATTTATGGCTAAAGACTTGCTCATGGAACCATCCTTCAATTGCTCGGTCACTCTGCGCTGCTGGTAGAATACGCAAGTTAGGAATGGTGGTTTCTAGGAACGCCTCAGATACCGCTTGCTCAAACGTTTCGCCTTCATCCAAGTCAAAGTTACGCATAATGAGGTCACCGACAGACAAGTTACCTTCCTGGTCTGCCTCTGGCGCGTAATACATAGAGAGGGTCGCCTGGCCATCCATATCGATTAAGCCTACACGGTACTCTTGATGGAACTCTGTAGCTAAACCGGATGCGACAGTCGCGGCAGACACGGTTTTACCAACGCCCCCCTTCTGGTTTTGAATAACGATGACTTGCGCTGATTGTTGTTCACTACGCGAAAACTTTGGCTCTTTACGCAAAGCCTCTGGCAACAAATCACGTACACGATACATTTCCGCAATATCAATCGACCATTGAGAGTCTTCATGACGACGAGGATCAATCTCCGCAGCGGTGACGTATTTATCCAGCGTTTTAGCATCGATGCCTAAGTAAGCGGAGGCTTCTGCACGGGTAAAGTTGCGTAACTCTTTGCGATGATTCGCCAGTAAGCGCTGGTTACGGCGCTTAATGTAAGCATCGGCACCTTGCTTGAGAGATTGAAAGTGTGACGTGGTTTGTTGAGTATCCATTTCTGTCTCCATGTAGGAATTAGAAATAGTATATCCCTTAATTTTTGAGGAGTGTAGTTAAAATTAGTGGAATTGTATGTTTTTTGTCATGTTTACGTATTTTAATCATATTGCAGTTTTTTTTGGGAGGGGGGACAAGACTTAACTTGAGACAAAGTCTTTCCTAAAACGTGTGTTAGGAGTTGACGTTGCATTTTCCACTTCTGCTAGACACCTTGTTCTTGCCGTAAATCAACTAAACCCCTAACATTTTGGTAAAAGTTTGCTGCAGGCGAATAGGCCTGAATTTATTAGATCTAAGCGCTTCTTCCTGCAGACTGTTGATTATTTTTTGTATCTTAAGACACCTTATGCTTTTCTTAAACGATAGTGTTTGAGGGAGGTGTTTATGATGTTCAGAACCCTTATCCAAAAAGAACTTTAAATGCGGCAATGCTTGTAATGCGGTTGGTTTGTGAGCTGAGAAACGTTTTGTCAAGTCGTGGCTCTTAAGCTATTATCCGCATCCTTTCACTAGTATCAACATAATAACGTTGGTTAAGTTAATCGAGGGACATAGCTTGTTAAAACCCAATCAGGCCATTGATAGTGCAGATAACAGTAAGCCTATCATTTTTTCATTTTTTGCAGGAAGTGGGTTTTTAGATCTTGGTTTCGAGCGTTCCGGCTTTGACGTAAGATTTGTAAATGAATTTCATAAGCCTTTTTATGAGGCCTATAAATATTCACGACGAGCAATGAACTACCCAGAACCCAAATTTGAACACCATCTTGGTAGTATCGAAGAGTTCTTGAGTGGTAAACCCAAGAAACGGTTAAAACAATATGTAGCTAGCGCCAAAAAAGATGGGTTAGTTGGGTTTATTGGTGGTCCGCCGTGTCCTGATTTTTCAGTTGCAGGCAAAAACAAAGGTCGTGATGGTGACCACGGAAAACTGACCGAGTCGTACATCGATACCATAATCGCCTTCAAACCTGATTTCTTTTTGCTAGAAAACGTAAAAGGGCTTTTTAGCAACAAAAAGCACTTTCTGTTTTACAACGAGATGAAAGAGAAGTTAGAGAGTGGGGGCTACCTGTTGACAGATAGACTCACCAACTGCATTGAGGTCGGTACACCCCAAGACCGTGATAGAATACTGTTATTTGGGATTAAACGGTCCAAAGTAAAACGTGCTCAACAACATAAGTTAACAGAAAACTTCCAATGGGAAAGTTACCTAAGGTTTAACAAAGATGTGGTACTTAATAAATCGCTATGGCCAACCACAACCCCGTATGTTGCTAGCAGCTCTTTGTCAGCTCCTGAATTCTCTGATGGTATGGAAGAGTTAACTGTTGAGTACTGGTTCAGGAAGAATGATGTCTACAATCATCCTAATTCCAAGCATCACTTTAAACCAAAGGCCGGTCTGCCAAAAATGCAAACCATTGCTGAAGGGGACGTAAGTGGTAAGTCTTTTAAAAGGTTGCATAGATGGCGGCACTCTGCGACAGCAGCTTATGGTAATAACGAAGTGCATTTACACCCTTATAAAGATCGAAGATTAAGTGCTGCAGAGGCTCTTGCTATACAATCTTTGCCTAAAGAGTTTGTGTTACCACAAGATATGGGCTTATCTAACATGTTTAAAACGATTGGCAATGGCGTTCCATATCTGTTGTCTGAAGCTATAGCAAAGACGATCAAGGATTTCTTGAAAACTCTCTGATAAATAAAACAAACTACATTACGCCCCCTCTTCCTTCATATGACACATATGAAGCCACTATGATAATATGGCACTAATAAACTTATATACTTGGTGCCTTATGAATTTTGAAGATTTGCTTGATGACATAGAACAGCTCATCGGTCTTCCCTTGAAAGCGATCACCGCAACTACAAGCGGTATAACTCTTCTATCCGTAGACAGAGAAACTGGCAGATACGTAGTAAACCCTGACGGCTCAAATAGAGAGCAAAAACGAAACATCAGGGAACTAGAGGCAATTTTTGAAAGCCTAGACAAAGATGGCTACTGCAACGTAGAGCAAGCTCTTCAAGGTTCATTCACTAGTAGACACCAACCAGAAACAATTTTTGCTAACCTTCCATACATTCAGTATTTTAAATACGAACGCCGCAAGCACCTTGTTCTAAGAGAAAGTAACCAACATGCTCTCGGGGAGATTCAGGAACTTCCGCTAAAAGAGCAGAGACAAGTTCGTAGAGCTCTAGCATCAAACAAAAAATTCAGCCAAAGTCTTTTAGCAGCCCAACTCGAGAAAGTGTTTACTAGTTTGAACACAGAAATTCATAGCCTACATATAAAGCAACCTGGGTTTCTTGTTGATAGCCAAATTAGGGAAATTATGGCAGAGCTCGGTGAGATAAACGAAACCGTGCAGTCAACAACCATTTCATTAGATAATGAGAAGGCAGTTGCTGATGAGACTTCAACTGAATTAGCGAAAGATTCTAGTTTTGATATGTCTGATTTAGTAGATCTATCTTCTGTAACAGGTGTTGATGACGGTAATAAAAGTAACTCAGAAATCTCAGACGACGATGAAGATGAAGACGACGATGACTATGAGCTGATTGTGCCAAACATTAGGAGACAAACACCAAGTCTCTATGCTCTTTATCAAAGGCTATTACACGACGAGATAGAAATTCAGCCCGATTATCAAAGACAAGATAGAATTTGGGATGACAAAAAGAAATCAAAGCTAATTGAATCAATTTTAATGGGATTACCACTTCCCATATTTTACTTTGGTGAGCGCAAAAATGATAACTGGGTAGTTATTGATGGTTTGCAGCGAATCACAACGGTCCAGGACTTCATGATGGGACGCTTCTCATTGAAGTTAGATAAAGATTCTCCTGTCATTGAAGCA
>NZ_JBQEQR010000008.1:0-1108 GCF_052037695.1 Vibrio sp. WZ-1
TCCATAGCGATAGGAGCGATTAGCTCAACTTGCATTTGGATGTTGTCGCCTGGCATTACCATTTCTACGCCTTCTGGTAGAGAGATGTCACCAGTTACGTCAGTTGTACGGAAGTAGAACTGTGGACGGTAGCCTTTGAAGAATGGAGTGTGACGACCACCTTCATCTTTAGAAAGTACGTATACTTCTGACTCGAACTTAGTGTGTGGGTTGATTGACTTAGGAGCAGCTAGTACTTGACCACGCTCAACTTCGTCACGTTTAGTACCACGTAGAAGTGCACCAACGTTCTCACCCGCACGACCTTCGTCTAGAAGCTTACGGAACATCTCAACACCAGTACAAGTAGTAGTTGTAGTTTCTTTGATACCTACGATTTCTACTTCGTCACCTACAGTTAGGATACCGCGCTCGATACGACCAGTAACTACTGTACCACGACCTTGGATTGAGAATACGTCTTCGATAGGCATTAGGAATGGCTGATCGATTGCACGCTCTGGCTCAGGGATGTATGAATCTAGCGCTTCAGCTAGTTCAACAATCTTAGCTTCCCACTGCTCTTCGCCGTTTAGTGCGCCTAGTGCAGAACCTTGGATAACTGGTAGGTCATCACCTGGGAAGTCGTACTCAGATAGAAGTTCACGAACTTCCATTTCTACTAGTTCTAGTAGCTCTTCATCGTCAACCATGTCACATTTGTTCATGAATACGATGATGTAAGGGATACCAACCTGACGGCCTAGTAGGATGTGCTCACGAGTTTGTGGCATTGGACCATCAGTAGCAGCAACTACAAGAATACCACCGTCCATCTGTGCAGCACCAGTGATCATGTTCTTAACGTAGTCCGCGTGTCCTGGACAGTCAACGTGCGCGTAGTGGCGAGTTGGAGTATCGTACTCTACGTGAGAAGTAGCGATTGTGATACCGCGCTCACGCTCTTCTGGAGCGTTATCGATAGATGCGAAGTCACGAGCAGCACCGCCGTATACTTTAGCAAGTGTTGTACAGATAGCTGCAGTTAGAGTTGTTTTACCGTGGTCAACGTGGCCGATAGTACCAACGTTTACGTGCGGTTTTACACGTTCAAATTTTTCTTTAGACA
>NZ_JBQEQR010000019.1:0-4950 GCF_052037695.1 Vibrio sp. WZ-1
TGACTTGTAATCAGTAGGTCACCAGTTCGATTCCGGTAGTCGGCACCATTCTTTTGCCTCGATAGCTCAGTCGGTAGAGCAGAGGATTGAAAATCCTCGTGTCGGTGGTTCGATTCCGCCTCGAGGCACCATATTTGGTGCACTTGCTTGAAGCAAGACACAAAACAGAATAGTTCCTCCTTAGCTCAGTTGGTAGAGCGACGGACTGTTAATCCGCAGGTCACTGGTTCAAGTCCAGTAGGAGGAGCCAACTTTGAAAGCCAAGTCTTCGGACTTGGCTTTTTTCTTATCTGTACTTCAACAATATCTCCACGACTTTCAACTCCAACTCCTTACCTTTTTACGCCAGTCCAACCTTAAATCACCTTATAAAATCGAATTACATTTGATAAAACGAACTTATTTCACGATAAAAATTTAATCCAAATCATAGTTTCGCCATTGATATATAGGCGTGTGTATACAAGTTCAATAAGATGAATTTATTATCACGCCCCTTTTATAAGCTATGCATCAAATAGCAAACAAACACTTTGTGAGCTAACTATGAAATTAAAAACTCAAGCCTATTTATTATCTGCAATTATTTTGGTTGCCCTACTTGCTCTGACTGCTACGGGTCTTTGGACTCTTCGCGTTGCAAGTAACCTTGATAACAAAGCTCGAGTCACTGAGCTATTTAAGAGTGCCTACAGCATTCTGACTGAAGTAGAAAAGATGGCAGTTGAAGGTCAAATGCCCGAAGATGAAGCCAAAGCTCTCGCGACTCGCCTTCTGCGAAACAATATCTACAAAAACAACGAATACGTTTATGTGGCTGACGAGAACATGATGTTTGTCGCTGCCCCACTTGATCCCCAGTTGCATGGCACAAGTTTCCACGACTTCCGAGATGGCAATGGAAACAGTGTCGGTCAGTTAATTCTAGATGTGCTAGGTCGTAAGACAGGTCAAATCGTTGAATATACTTGGACACAAAAACTGCCTGACGGAACCATTGAAGAAAAACACTCTATAGCAGAGAAAACACCGCACTGGAATTGGGTGGTTGGTACTGGCATCGGTTTCAATGAAGTAAACGCACGTTTCTGGTCTACAGCACAATGGCAGCTAGCGCTATGTCTAGCGATAGCTGGTGCGATTCTAGGTGGCTTAATTATCTCTATTCGTAAGATGCTTAACCTACTCGGCGGGGAGCCAAATGATGTACGTAAAGCAGTTCAAGCCGTTGCCCAGGGTGATATCCAAACCAGCTTTGAGCACGCAGCACCTAAAGACAGCATCTATGGTGCCGTACAGGAGATGAGTCAATCGTTAGCTAAGATGGTGACTAACCTGGACGAATCAATGCACGCATTGCGTTCAGAGCTATCAGCAGTAGAGTCTCGCTCTAATTCAATTGCTGATTTGACTATGTCTCAACAACAATCAACCGCAATGATCGCAACCGCAATGACAGAAATGGCATCTTCAGCAAACCACGTGGCAAGTTCAGCAAGTGAAACAGCACATAATACTGATGAAGCGGACAAACAGAGCCAGCATACACAATCACTGATCCACAGCACGGTAGATAATGTTCAGGGCTTGGCGACTCAATTAAATACCGCAAGCAAAGCGGTGGCAGACCTTGATCAAGATGTAAACAGCATCGTGAAGGTTCTAGACGTTATTGGTGATATCGCTGAGCAAACAAACCTACTTGCGCTTAACGCTGCGATTGAAGCTGCCCGTGCGGGTGAACAGGGCCGAGGTTTTGCTGTCGTGGCCGATGAGGTTCGTAACTTAGCGGGTCGTACGCAAGACAGTACTAAAGAGATTCAGCAAATGATCTCTAACCTACAAGAAGGCTCACGTAACGCGATCCACACTATGGAAATTTGTGCTGAAACTAGCGAAAGCACCGTGACAGAATCAATGAATGCGTCGGAAGCACTACAACAAATCGTTACTGCATTGGAATCTATCACTGGTATGAGTCAGCAAATTGCCACAGCCGCAGCTGAGCAAACTCAAGTGAGTGATGATATAGCACACCGCATTAATCTCATTGAAGAGAGTGGTAGCCAACTAAATACGGTAGTAACCGAGAGTCAATCAAGCACTCAAACATTGTCATCTTTAGCTGATGAGCTTGAAGGCTGGGTCAACAAGTTCTCTGTAAAGCACTAGTTTAAGTTCATTTGTTCAATAAAAAGCACGTTTTCGGATGTGCTTTTTTTGTTTTCACTGACAAAAAACGGCCATCATCTGCTAAAACAGACAGCCGACATTGCCTACCAGGTGGTGATATTGTGTCAAAAATGCGTAAAAACACCCCATTACGCACACAAAAACAGCAAACGATATTTTTTTTGCATTTTCTTGTTGACCTAAAAGCCGAAAAGCCTTTTAATACACCTCGTCGCCCGGATAGCTCAGTCGGTAGAGCAGAGGATTGAAAATCCTCGTGTCGGTGGTTCGATTCCGCCTCCGGGCACCACAATTTAAATTGTTGGTGTCTAACACGAACAATAGAAAGAATAACGGTACGCCGACTTAGCTCAGTAGGTAGAGCAACTGACTTGTAATCAGTAGGTCACCAGTTCGATTCCGGTAGTCGGCACCATTTATTCTTAAACAAGGTAATTCCTCCTTAGCTCAGTTGGTAGAGCGACGGACTGTTAATCCGCAGGTCACTGGTTCAAGTCCAGTAGGAGGAGCCATCTTTCAGTTAGTAAGCCGATTGCTTATTAACGAAAATGTGCCGACTTAGCTCAGTAGGTAGAGCAACTGACTTGTAATCAGTAGGTCACCAGTTCGATTCCGGTAGTCGGCACCACTTATTAAAATCTGTTCCTCCTTAGCTCAGTTGGTAGAGCGACGGACTGTTAATCCGCAGGTCACTGGTTCAAGTCCAGTAGGAGGAGCCATATTAGAAAAAGCCGCATCACTTGATGCGGCTTTTTTGCATCTGAAGAAAATCCACTGCCCCCCCCCATCCACCTTTCTCTGAATAAACAAAAAGCCAGATGATGTACCCAGCTTTCTCTTTTTTGTTTCGTATCAGTGAGCAGCTAAACAGAAGACTAGCTCAAACCTCCAAGACAGATGTACTTAGTCTCTTGATACTCATCCATGCCTTGCTTAGCACCTTCACGACCAATGCCAGATTCTTTGATCCCGCCAAACGGCGCAACTTCCGTAGAAATAATTCCTTCATTTACCCCTACCATGCCATACTCCAAGCCTTCGCTAAATCGGATGATACGTTTCAAACTATCAGTATAGAAGTAGCAAGCCAAACCATATTCAGTGTCATTCGCCATCGAGAGCACTTGTTCATCATCATCAAAACTAATGGCCGGCAGAACCGGTCCAAACAGCTCTTGCTGTACGATCGCCATATCTTGATCAACATTATCTAAGATAACAGGCTCCATAAAGCGCCCAGAACGATTTTGAGGCTGGTTAAGTATCGTTGCCCCTTCTTGTACTGCCTGATCGATCACCGCCTCTAGACGATGCTTAGAAGCCATAGTGATAACAGGACCAAGAGTCGTGTGACTTTCAAGGCCATTGCCTACTATCAGGCCTGAAACTTTATCTAAAAGCTTAGCTAAAAATGCATCTTTTACGTTCTTGTGCACGTACAAACGGTTAGTACAGACGCAGGTTTGCCCCGCATTACGAAATTTAGACGCAATCAAACCATTCGCTGCTGCTTCTAAATCAGCATCATCAAAAACAATAAAAGGAGCATTACCACCTAATTCCATGGAAGCCGCTTTAACCGTATCACTTGCTTGCTTCATTAAGATCTTACCGACACGCGTAGAACCAGTGAAAGATATCTTCTTAATACGAGGATCGGTACTCAAAACTATGCCAAACTCCGCGGCTTGTTCAGAAACAACGGTAGACAATAGAGCTTTAGGGATACCAGCCTGATGAGCAAGCTCCACCACAGCCAGAGCAGTCAAAGGTGTTAATTCAGAAGGTTTAATGATCATCCCACACCCCGCAGCCAAAGCCGGCGCAGCTTTTCGAGTGATCATTGCGATAGGGAAGTTCCATGGTGTAATCGCCGCACACACACCTACAGGCTGTTTAATAGTTGAGAGTCGTCTATCTACTGCCGGAGCAGGAATCACCTCACCATAAGCTCGCTTAGCCTCTTCTGCAAACCATTCTACAAAAGATGCTCCGTATGCTACTTCTCCACGGCTTTCTGTGAGTGGTTTTCCTTGCTCTAAGGTAATAATGTTAGCAATGTCTTCCGTATGCTCTACCAGTAATTGGAACCACTTTTTCAAGCATAGTGAACGTGCTTTAGCACTAAATTTCGCCCATTCAATTTGAGCCAATTTACACGCTTCTATCTGAGCATCTAGCTCGTCGAGAGAGTTAGTCTTCAAGCGAATCAATTCCCGCTCAGTTGCAGGGTTGATCACCACTACACCCCCCTCAGAAGACAAGTTTTTGAATAAAACTTTGAATATTTCACTCTTTATATGCTGCATCATTGAGTCGCACTCCTAAAATAACCCGCGTAAGGGTAATCCCTCAGATGAATAAGAGTAAAGCAAACAAAGTTTTCTTCAGTGTAAATAAAACTAAAACTAGTCCAAAAGTTAGGTTTCGAAGTGATTAACAGCGTGACCTAGTTTACAAGCACGATTAAACCTTTGGTGCTCTATTCACGATTTGGGACTACAAAAGATTAGAGGTGAAAAAATAGTATTATTTATGGCATTGTCTGAATAAGTGGCGAAGTGGCTGGGCTTGCACTCAATTGGACTCGTTGGTCGTAGACCAAAATAATATAGCAAATACGAAAAAGCCCTAGCATTACTGCTAGGGCTTTGTCTGAATAAGTGGCGGAGCGGACGGGACTCGAACCCGCGACCCCCGGCGTGACAGGCCGGTATTCTAACCAACTGAACTACCGCTCCGCACTGGTTAGACATT
>NZ_JBQEQR010000015.1:0-4355 GCF_052037695.1 Vibrio sp. WZ-1
AAACAACACACGCTGAGATGCCTCTTTGTCAAATACCGCAGCCAAATGCACCCATTTATCGACCTTGATATCATTTTTACCCTTTATTAGGTTGTCGCCAAGTCCAGCAATCGGCTGGCTACCATCTAGCCCTACATATAGGCGATGATCCTGCCCATCATGCACACCGGAAAACTGATAGTGGTTGCCCATCGTCTTGAACTTCACCCAATACATCAGAGTCATAGAATGCTTACCTGTGGGCACTAATCCCGTAAAAGCAAACGCTTCTTTATCAGTCACATCAAGTACATGGTCGCCGGAGTTTATCTCTTCACCTCTTGATTCTGCTGATCTCGACTGAGCCTTGGTGTACTCTTCCCAATGATTTATTCCCTGCTTATTAACCTCAGCCACATCAAAGCGTTGTAAGTTCCAGCCTCGCGCATATTCAAACCCATCATCAATACCATCATTGTCTGTATCTGAGCTACATGGATCACTAAGGTGACGACCAGTCTCTGCTCCCACCTCTATGCCATCTAACAAACCATCACCATCACTGTCTGCGTTATTGATATCTGTACATAACGCCAGCTCTTGGCGATCAGTCAAGCCATCGCCATCGGTATCGACTTGTCTCTCCGCTACTTGAAGTAATTGAGCTGAACTCAACTGGGCATCGAACACGCCTGTTGCTGCGTTTTCCACCCAATCACCTCGAACACGACTGAAGTTATAAAGGGCAATTAAGTTTGTCTCTCCCCGTTGCGGTGCAGACAGCATGTAGGTTTGAACTTCTTGCTCTGTCAGCGCACGTGTCCATACTTGAACATCATCCAACTGACCGTCCATATAACTGTCTATTTCCTGACCATTGATCCGAGCCCCCAATAATAAGCTTTGAGAGGTGCGCCCTTTTAATTGAAGAGAATCATGCCAAACGACCTGCTCACCATTACGGTACATTCGTGTTTTATCATTAGCAGGATCGTACACCAAAGCAATGTGCGTCCATTCACCAAACTCAAGACCTGATTTATATTCGTCTGTGTAGTTATTACCCACGCCGAACATGGCGTCGTTCTCTTTATCAATCCCTACATAAAAACGCTTGTCATGTGTCGCGTCATGTATACCAAGCAGTTGGTTATCTTCCGTTAGCCCTTTCAATCGAGTCCAGAACATCAGGGTCATAGGGCGACTACCCTCTGGTAAAATACCCGTTCGTACAAACCCTTTAACGCCTTCTACATTAAGTACATGATCACCAGATTCGATGGTGGTGCCGGCTTTTTCTGCCGCCTCTGACTGTGCCGCGATATAGGCTTGCCAATAACTTGTGCCGTTGCTGTGTAGGTTGCCCACATCTGAGGTGAGTGGATCACTTCCAAACTCATATTCCCAATGATCGTCAATGCCATCATTGTCTGTATCTGAGCTACATGGATCACTAAGGTGACGACCAGTCTCTGCTCCCACCTCTATGCCATCTAACAAACCATCTTCGTCAGAATCTGCATTGTTAGGGTCACTACATATCGATAACTCAACATGATCTGGTAACTGGTCTTCATCAGTATCTAGTGGAACGAGTTTCTTTATATTTGAGATAAATTTTTGACCGTACTTGTTGCGAGCCACGACTTGAACAAAAAGTGGGGATATATGTGAAGATAAATCTAAAGATATTGAACCTGCATGTTCAAATTTACTATGTAATAAAGGTGATGGTTCCTTTGATATATATAGGTCATAAGTAAAATCGAGATCACTGTTTTTTATTCCGAACTCTATAGAAACGCTACTATAGTTTTGTACAGGTTCGAATGTTAAGTCCAACTTAGTTTTTTTAGGATTGTAATATTCATCTATTTCAGACACTGAAATTATATTCGTCAAGCCATCATAGTTATAAGATACAACCCGTGCATCGCTTTCCGTTCGCTTATTATCAATTTTAGTTAACCTTCCCATAATATCATAACTAAATTGGACTGCATGCGCTGGGTTAAGCACACTAATTACTAAAGTTACAAATAGTATTCTAATAAGCATAATGTAATCCCAGCAAGCAAATTTGTGAACGACGATAGCGATTGTTATAAATTTAACTTAATAAAAGTCAACCATCATCATACGTCATATCAAAAACAACTTTAAATAAGATTAAATCATAAATCCATAAGTAAAATTTATATCTAGCAATCGGAATAACGCCACAGAATATTAACCCCGATTTCAGATAATAAGTGCGACATTCATGGAAAGGTGTAGAAGAGGAAGCCAACTGCTGAAAGTGGTACGTTCTTCTCGCCAAAGAAACAAGCAGTACTACCATGAATTATCAGCAGTTGACCGAAGGCAGAAGATACCAGATTTCTGCTCTTTTGGAACGGGGGATTTCAGTTTCTGAAATAGCTAAAACAGTTCAGTGCCACCGCTCTACGGTATATCGGGAGCTTAAGCGAGGCTGTAATGGCAGTATTTATTGCCCAAACGAGGCTCAGGTATTGTCGCTTAATAAGCGCAGAGCAGCACGTAAATACCGCATACCACAGGAGCGTGTTGATTTTATTCGCCTTCTTTTAGAAGCGGATTGGAGTCCAGAACAGATTTCCAATGTATTAACGAAAGTTGGTGCAGCAGTCAGTCATGAGTGGATTTACCGATTTGTCGCTCAGGACAAACGCTTGGGCGGTAAGTTATATCGCCACTTGAGGCAAGGACATAAGCGGTATCGCCGCGGTAAAAAAGAGAAAGCGCCAGCGATAAAGAATGCTGTTTCGATTGAAGAAAGACCAAGCATCGTTGACAGTAAGGAACGGTTTGGTGACTGGGAAATCGACACTGTACTAGGTAAGCATGGTACGGGTGCAATGGTGACTATTTTAGAGCGTAAAACTCGATTTTACGTGGTAAAAAAAGTGCCATCTAAGTCAGCGGATGATGTTACCAGAGCCACAATTGAGCTACTAAAGCCTTACAAGAAACATGTCCATACCATCACGGCAGATAACGGGCGAGAGTTTGCTGGCCATGAAACCATCGCAAAAGAATTAGAGGCTGATGTGTACTTTGCTCATCCCTACAGCCCTTGGGAGCGTGGGGCTAATGAGAATGCGAACGGTCTTTTAAGGCAATATGTGAGAAAGGAACCGACCTAACGACGGTGACGGACAGCGATATAGAGTTCGCTTTATTGCGGATAAATTATCGACCACGAAAGTGCTTAGGCTTCAAGCAGCCTGCCATTGTATTTGAGAAAATGGCGTTGGCAGCTTGATATTGGAGAGTGTCGCACTTCGCAGTTGAATTCGGGATTAACCTTTAAATATAGAAATCAAAATGTGAAAATATGAAAGAACCATCCCTTTCCTACCATCATAAATATCACAATAGAAGGGTAACATAAACTTAGGTGATGGAAACATTCCATAGACTCGAGAAAGAATTGCTATTACAAACACATACAAACCAAAACACACATTTAGTAGCAGTTTGAATAACAAATACTTTTCACCCAAAGATATAACCCAAAAAAGAGAAAATATACCCCAAAAGTTAGAATCAAGAGATTTATCTTATTTATAATTATTTTTTCATTTCAAACTTACGGTAAGGGGTCACTATTGGGTCAAGCTGTTTTAAGTTTAAAGATAACAGTAATGCCGACATGACATATTATTGAAATTTTTATAATAGCCAGCTTTTTAACTGGCTATTATCTCGTAAACGTACTCACTGATAAACACATATAATCATTCAAAGGAATAACGAACAGACTGCTGTGATATTTATATTGATTTTATGAAATCTTGTGCTTCAATAACGGATAGGTCGTAAGTTTCAGAGCAATATTCTAGCAGATTATATAGTGCCTCCTTTTGTTTAGTATCTAAATAATTTAAATTATAACTACCTTCACTAGACGCATCTTCGATATAGAATAAAATAGAAGATGCCATCTCTTCATGACACCTTTTTTTTATTAGAATATACTTGCACAATGCAGGCAACAACCATTTCATGCCTAATTGACTAACGCATAGGTACTCATCATAGTATGAATGTAAGTTAGTTACTTCACTATCTAACGTCCCCACCGGAATTTCTTTACTAATAATTTTCCGCACAATATTATCAGCCCCAACTGCAAAAAAACTTTCTATATCCGGGCAGGCTCTATTCGGAAAAGCATCTGAAAACTTAAGTATGAGCTCTTCTCTTGTAATATACTTAAGTAACCTTGAGATGCTTGGTTCAGCGAGAATGACTTGGTTTGAAGGCAAGGCAACAATTTGGAAAGAGCCTGCTATTTCGCTTTGTTTTTTCCTTGCTTACTTTCGGTAAACAGGGAGCCAGTGATAGCGCTC
>NZ_JBQEQR010000075.1:0-322720 GCF_052037695.1 Vibrio sp. WZ-1
GCAGTCACGGCGTTACCTGCGCCATCGGTAATGGTCACCGACGCAGTGATAGCTTGGCCATCGACACCAACCAGTTTGCTGGCATCCACATCCGCGCTAAAGCCAAGCTTGCCATCAGCTAGCTTGATAACTTCCACTTCAGCCAGCAGGTTATCGCCCAATTTCAGTTGAACCGTATCACCTTCAACAACTTCACCACCTACAGTACCGGTAAGAGTGACTTGGCCTGTCGCTTCGGCTTGGTTGATAACGTTGTCGTCACCCACCACGATTGGATCGAGGTCGATACTCGCCGTCGGCGCATCCACATCGACTAGGTAAGTTTCAGTGTCACTCTTCTCAACGCTGTTGCCCGCTTCATCGGTCACGGTCACTGAGGCGGTGACTGACTTGCCATCAAAGCCGACCAAGTCGCTGGCATCCACGTCTACGCTGAAGCCAAGCTGGTCATTGCCTAGGTCAATCACTGTCACCGTGGTCAGAAGGTTTTCACCAAGCGCTAAAGTAACGGTATCACCAATTTTCACATCGCCGCCTACCGTACCTGACAGCGTTACTTTACCTGTGCTTTCTGCTTCGTTAATAGTGTTGTCGCCACCCACCACGATTGGGTCGAGGTCGATACTCGCCGTTGGCGCATCCACATCGACTTGGTAGGTTTCAGTATCAGTTGCAGTCACAGCATTACCTGCACCATCAGTAATGGTTACCGACGCTGTTACAGACTGGTCGTTGAAGCCCGCTAATGCGCTAGCGTCAACATCCGCGCTAAAGCCAAGATTGCCATCAGCTAGCTTGATAACTTCCACTTCAGCCAGCAGGTTATCGCCCAATTTCAGTTGAACCGTATCACCTTCAACAACTTCACCACCTACACTACCAGTAAGAGTGACTTGGCCTGTCGCTTCTGCTTGGTTGATAACGTTGTCGTCACCCACCACGATTGGATCGAGGTCGATACTCGCCGTTGGCGCTTCGTTGACTGGAACTGTTACCGCATCTTGGCCTGGCTCAGAAGTATTACCTGCCTGATCCGTAATCGTAGCGACAACGGTCAGCGTTTCACCTTCTGCCGGAACCGGGTATTGCAGTGTGACACCATTATCTAAATCGTTTTGTGTAATGACTCGATCTGGCTGACCAGTCACACTGAGCGTATCGCCCACTTCTGCATTAGCTGGCAAGGTAACCAGTACATCAACCAAACCATCAATTTCATTGTTTTCAAGCGAGCCATCGTTGTTACTGTCTTCAGTTATCACCACCGTTGGAACGCTCGGTGCCAGTGTATCTGGATTACCGCTTGCGGAACTTATAACTTGGTTGAAGTTAAGATATGCTTCGAGCAATGACAGTGTTTGAGTTTGTGACACACCAAGATCTTGAAGGCCAGAGGTTTGAAAATCTGTCGCGGCTAAAATTTCAGATGCACTTCTTTCAAGTGTCGCCGTTAGTTGATAGCTAGAACCATTGGCAGTACCTGCTGCCGTAGCAAACTCTTCGCTGAGTTGGGTTGGATCTTGCCCCGATTCTAGAGTTTCAATAATTTGAGCAATATCGTCGCTGATATCAGTACTTTGTTCATCTTTCACGAGCCCCACTTTCAATTCGCTTTGACTAACTCGCTCCACGATAATCTCACCGTTACTTGGCTGCGAGCCTTCGGAGAGTATGCGTAACTGACCATCTAAACCTATTACAACCACTTGCTCTTGATATGAAACTAAAGATGTACGATCCATGATACTATATGACCTTTTGCTTGCGTCAAACTTTTGACTAGTAATGCTTAATAGTTATATATTGCCTTAATGCCAGTATTATTAACAGCACGTTAATAACTATTTTCATTCAATAGGTCACATATTTACCAATGAACCTGCCCCATCAAAATCGTGATGTTAGTTCAGAACTTATGGCAATTTAAATACTGAAAACTATAGAAACATATAGAAACAATACGTGAAACCTATCATTAACTTGTTTAAGGTAAAGCGCTTGGTAACATTTTATTAATATTCAAGCGATTGTATTGTTGATTATGTAACTCAATGTACGTTAAATTATTGACACAACGAACGACGCTCATCATTAAGCACGCAGATCTGAGCATTCACCAATAAAAATCACTTAGGAGCAACGAAGTGAAGTGGACTCCAGCCAAGCTGATTAGCCTCAGCGTGATGGCATCTTTTTCAACAGGTGCGCAAACTTTAGAACAGGCTGTTGCCAATAGCCTTCAAACCAACCCAGATATCAAAGGTGCGTTTAACGAATTCGTTAGCAAAAAATATATAAACGAAGCAGCCACAGGAGCCTACCTGCCGAGTGTTGATCTAGACGCAGGCATAGGTTACGAGCGTGTAGACTCCGCCGACTCTGACCGTGATGTAACTGACTTAACACGTAAAGAAGCAAGCATTACTTTCACTCAGCTAATTTGGGATGGTTCAGCCACCCTAAATAATATGGATAGAACGGCAGCAGATGCAGAATCCTTGCGCTATCAACTGTTGGCAGATGCCCAAGACATGGCATTGCAAGTTGCAAAGGTCTATTTAGATTCTGTAAAAGCGTACGAGATCTTAACACTCTCTGAAAACAACTTAGCAGTACACAAGAAAATCTATCGAGACATTAAGAAACGTGTTAACTCTGGGATCGGCTCTACCGCAGATTTGACACAGGTTGAGGCTCGTTTAGCTAAAGCGCACGGTAACCTTGCTGCGGCACAGAATAACTTATTTGATGCACATACCATGTTTATGCGCATTGTCGGCCAATCACCTCAGGGCCTTGTGTTTCCAAGAGCAGATCAGAACTTTATTCCGTACACAATAGATGAAGCGATAGGTAAGGCGTTCGAAGAACATCCAGTCATCAAGATTGCAAAAGTGGATGTAGACTCTGCCAAGTTCCAGTATAAGCAATCTAAAGGTAACTATTACCCGACAGTGTCTGTAGAGGCTTCACAGACATGGCGAGATGATGCTGGAGGCATTGAAGGTGACAGTAATGAGACCAGTGCTATGCTACGCATGCGCTATAACCTGTTTAATGGTGGCAGTGATAGTGCAAATGCAGAGAGCTTTGCATACCAGTTAAACAAAGCAAAAGACTTAAGAGAGAGAGCTTATAAGAATGTAGAGGAAGGCTTAAGACTTTCATGGAGCGCTCTAGATCTAACACTTCAACAAAAAGAGTTTCTGTCAGACCATGTGGATTCTGCAGCTAAAACTGTTATTGCGTATGAAAAACAATATCGCATAGGAAAACGTACTCTCCTTGACGTCCTCAATACCGAGAATGAACTGTTTGAGGCACGAAAAGGTTATCTTGATGCTAAATATGCTGAGCAATACGCAAAATATCGAGTAATGAATGCTACTGGTCAGTTACTCAATGCATTGAGAATTGACACTCCCCAAGAGTGGAAGCAGAAGGTGGAATATTAATTATGCGAAAATTGACTTTTTTACTTAGTCTGATGCCGTTAGCTATTACTCTACCTACCCATGCCCAAGATGAATACGCTTACCAAGCGGCGCCAGTCGCGCTCCAATCGGCAGATCTACAAGATGATGATTCTGACGGTGTAATCAACGAGAGGGACTTGTGCCCAGGAACACCCTTAGAATCTGAATTAGACAACGATGGATGTGGTCAGTACGTTAAATCATCGGAAAAAATGCAAATACGCGTTCTTTTTGCTAATGATTCAGATGAAATTAACCCTGTCTTTAGAAAACAGATCAGTGACATGGCTAGTTTCCTAAAAGAATACCCATCAACGTCAATTGAACTTCAAGGCTACGCAAGTAAAACCGGGACTAGTCAGCACAACTTTGAATTGTCGCAAAGGAGAGCAGAAAACGTCAGAAATCTTCTTATAAACTTTGGCATTACTCCAGAACGCTTGCGAATTGTCGGCTTTGGCGATACTAAATTAGCCTACCAAGGAAGCGATGAAGTTAGCCATGCCATGAATCGAAGAGTGACAGCGACAGTAGTCGGTTACAAAGGTAACGTAAAAAAAGAATGGACAATCTTCACAGCTTTACCGAAAAGCTAGCACTGAAGTGTTGAATAAGTAGGCATCTTTGATTCAAAGACTATTTATCATTGGGGGAAAGTTGAGTTTAGTGTTACCCTTAACATGTTCTAACAATGAGAGTTTTGAAATGAGCAAACTTACATCAGATATCCAAGCAAACTTGGATCTTTTTGTTGCCGAAACAAAAGAAAACCAATTGGTTTGGGGTTTACGTAACGAAGAAGGTTGGCTATCTTGCGATTCAACTGAATTCGAAAACAGCGAAGTTATGCCGTTTTGGTCGTCGAAAGAAGACGCACAAGCGCATAATGTTGAAGAGTGGGCAGATTTTGAAGTCTTAGAAATCCCTCTTGATATCTTTGTTGAAGATTGGCTTCTAACTCTTGCTGAAGATGGTGTTTTAGTTGGTACAAACTGGAATGCCCAACTTGAGGGTAAAGAAATGGAACCTCAAGACCTTGCGAAACTATACATCGCATAAAACCCCATTTGATTGTTAAGCCTCGCGCATATGCGGGGCTTTTTATTATCTCTTTTTCAGTGACATATTTTCCGCAAGAAAATAATCCCAATCATCAGCTCTACGTCACAAAGCCCCTTATGCAAATGGTATATCATTCCGCCAATAATAATTTAGAAAAATTAAGGTTATATGCACTATGCGCAAGCTTTTTCTTTTTTTTACTCTGCTCGCCATAAGCGCTCCTCTATCCGCTGAAAACGCCCAAAGTATGACAAATTGGCACTCAGTCTATCAGCGCACGGTAAAGACAAACAAAGAGCTGGCTCTCAACATGCTTCAAGACAGATATCATGCTGTCAGCTCAACCGCGGAAAAGCTCTACATTAGCGGGTTAATTCTTGACTACATGTTTATGCTTAATCAGCCTTACTTTGGCAACAACCAAGCCGAAGATGGGAAAGCTGCGCGTGTGGAATCCAATTATTTGAATGCGATTGCAAACCGAAAAAAAGGTAAATATGACTTATCGGTAAAAAAATTTACTGAGCTTCTTAATATAGCGAAGGCTGATTCTGACTTACCGATGAAAGCCCTCTTCAATTACCAGTTGTGTTACACGCTCAACGAACAAGGCAGATATCATCAGGCAAATTTTTACTGTTCGTCGCTAGAAGCAGCATTAGCAACGGGAAGTTTATCCTTCCTTCCTTTAGATCTTGCTTACAGGGTAATTGCAAACAACTACGATCATAGAGGCAACTATCAAGAGGCACTATCAAAGTACGCAATATTACTTAACCTACTACCTGAGAGCAGCGACCCTACTGGCATCTACAATGATGCTGCTTTACTAATGATAGAAGTAGGCCAATATGACCAAGCAAAAGATTATTTACTCCAAGCGCTATCTATAAGGAAAGCCAAGGGGTCTCCGTTAGAAGTTGCTCAAGTAGAGCATAGTTTAGCAACCCTATTTAGAAAGACTCATGAATATCAGTTAGCTACTCAACATTACCAAAATGCGTTGCTTATATTGAAAGAAGAGCGTTTTTACTATGGGTTGGGTCTAACATACTTAGGTTTAGGCTCCACGATATTGGAATCCGGTGATCTTGAGCGTGCTTTACCATATCTAGAGGAGGCACTCCACCTAGGAAAGCAAACTCAAAACCATCGCCTACAACTCGAAAGCCACATTGCACTCGCTGATGCGTACTTATCAGCAAACGCCCTGTCACAGGCAGAGACCAACGCTAGAAGTGCACTCTCACTTGGAAGTAATAGTTCGGCGCCTTCACTACAAGCACAGACTTTGCTTATCAGTTCAAAAATCGAACAACAGCGAAAGAACTTTAAGTCTGCTCTTTCTTACTACGAGGAATACGCAAATCTTGAGCTTGCAACAAGGGATGCGAGCAACATCAAGGCTATAAAAGCTCTAGACTTAACCAAAAAAGAACTTGAGCACGAGTTGAAGTTAACTGAGATTAGAAACCTTAGAGATTTAAAGCAGCACGAGTTCCAAGAGCTTAAGTATCAACAACGTGCATATAACTTTGTAATTGCTTGTCTTATTATAGCCATGGGTGCCCTTTGGTTCATACATAAGAAGGCAAAAACAAGAGCGCAAATTGACGACCTGACTGGTGTCTTAAATCGAGCTTCAGTAATAAAGAAAATCAAAACTAAAGCATCAATCAGTGGAAGTGAGAATAAACACGTACTCGCGTTGTTAGATCTCGACAAGTTCAAAGATATTAATGATATATATGGCCACCCTACTGGTGATAAGGTATTACGCTATATCTGCGATAGCTTGACTGCAAAGTTACACAAAGGTGAGTTGATTGGCCGATTAGGGGGAGAAGAATTTATACTTTTACTTACGAACGTCGATGAGGTTGATGTGCCTTTCAGAATTAATAGTTTGCATAAAACGATTTCTGAAAAGCACATCTATTCTGAAAGTAACCAAGCGCTCAAAGTTACCGCAAGCATGTCCTATTTATCGACCTCAAAACCGTTGAAAGACTTTGATGAGCTTTATTCAATACTTGATCAAGCCCTGTATCAAGTAAAGAAAACGGGACGAAACTCAGTCATTGATGCCTACAATGAGCCTATTGACCTTCCACCTTCTGCTTTTCAACCAAAGAATGCATAACAGCTGCTTTGTTGTTTAGGTAGTCGTCTAAGCCCGCTTTGCGCAGGTCGCAAGACGGGCAATCACCACAACCATCACCGATGATGCCGTTGTAACAAGTTAACGTGTTTTCGCGGACAAGTTGCAACGCGTCATATTGATCGGCCAACGCCCATGTTTCTGCTTTGTTCAACCACATCAATGGCGTTTTGATTTCAAACTGACGATCCATGCCTTTAACCAACGCACTGTTCATCGCTTTTACAAAGTCATCACGGCAATCTGGGTAACCACTAAAGTCTGTTTCACAAACACCCGTAATTACCGTTTCTGCGCCAATTTGGTACGCGTAGATACCAGCAAGAGTCAGGAACAAGATGTTGCGGCCAGGAACGAAAGAGTTCGGTAAACCATTTTCTTGTAGCTCATGTGAAACTGGAATGTCATCACGTGTCAGAGAGCTGATAGCAAGTTCATTCAGTAGACCAACATCCATCACTTTATGTGCAGCGACACCAAGATTTTTTGCGACTTTCTCTGCCACTTCAATCTCCAGCTTATGACGCTGGCCGTAGTCAAATGTAATGGCATGTACTTCGTCAAACTCTTTTAACGCTTGAACCAGACATGTTGTAGAGTCCTGTCCACCACTGAAAACAACCACTGCTTTTTTCATCTTTCTCTCCGAGCTTAAGCAATACTTAGGTATTTATGAGTTTGAACCGACAGACGCCAGTTGCGAGCAACACAGGTATCAATACACAGTTGAGTCGCACGAGGCTTTTGACTGATAGGCTGAAGTGCGATCACTGCCTTCTCACCGATCTCTGCAGACGCCAATAACACATCCAGTTGATCGATGTCTTTTTGGGTGCCAACTGGGTGCTTGATTTCATTTGCGCGTTCTAATGCACTTTTGAGTACTGGTAGCTTCCCTTTCATTGCGACTTTAGGTGACACCGTCACCCATGTACTTTCTGAAGTCACTACCTCTGAAGTACCACTGGTTTCGATTTGGCATTGACAACCCATTTCTTCAAATGCAGCCGTCAAAGCACGTAAATCATAAATACATGGTTCACCACCAGTGATCACAATATGCTTCGCATTGAAGCCCTGCTTTTTGTATTCAGCTACGATGTCTTCTGCCGAGGCGAAGCACCACGTTGGAGAATCCTCTGTTTTCACCAAAATATCACCGATCTGGCGCTGGTCTTCCTCTTCTGCGTACCAAGTCTGTTTAGTATCGCACCAAGAGCACCCAACCGGACATTCCTGCAAACGCACAAAAACCGCTGGTACACCAGTGAAAACCCCTTCCCCTTGGATGGTTTCAAACATCTCATTTAGCTTATACAACGTAGAACTCACTCAACTCATTATACTTCGAGGCGAAGACCTTAATGGAGAGGCGCACTCAGGTCAATTTAAACCAAAAATAAATTGTTAAAATAGGTTGTTTTGTAGTTTCATACTCAGGTTCCCAATTTTTAAGGTAAGTAATGATGTACAAACTGATCGCCCTAGACATGGACGGTACGCTGTTAAACAGTGAAAAAGTAATTTCTGAAGAGAACAAACAAGCGATTGCTAAAGCTCGTGAAGCAGGTGTCACTGTAGTCCTTGCCTCAGGCCGCCCTCTTGAAGGAATGCAAGACAAACTAGACGAATTGAACATCGATTCAGACAAAGACTTCGTTCTGTACTACAACGGCTCAATGGTAAAGAACATTGGTACTAACGAAATCATCCACCAGCAAATCATCGATGGCAAAGCAGCGAAGAAGATCGCACGTAAAGCACGAGAGCTTGGCGCCCATGTTCACGCATTCAGCCAAGAGCACGGTCTAATCACTGAAGAGAACAATCCTTACACAGATATCGAAGCGAAGATCAACGGCCTTGAAGTTACCGAAATGAACTTCGACGCTCTAGAAGATAATCACGCGATCATTAAAGCGATGATGGTTGCAGAGCCAAGCAAACTAACTGAAGTGATTGCGGCTTTACCTGCGGAGTTAAAAGAAGAGTTTACGGTAGTGCAAAGCGCGCCTTTCTTCTTGGAGTTCTTAAACCCATCAAGTAACAAAGGCATCGGTGTTTCGGCGATCGCTGAATACTTGGGTATCAAAGCTGAAGAAGTGATTTGTATGGGCGATGCAGAAAACGATCACCATATGCTTGAGTACGCGGGCCTCGGTATTGCCATGGCAAATGCGATGGAAGAGACCAAACGCATCGCAAACTATATTGCCGAGAGTAATGATAACCACGGTGTGGCTAAATCAATCGAGAAGTTTGTTCTCAACGCTTAATGACCCACGCCCTCTTCTTCTGAAAGGCTAGATAGCAAAGAGCCTCGCGTTAATGCGAGGCTTTCTTTTAGGACAAGACCATTTTTTTCAGAGTCAGCTTTCGTGCGATAGCGACAAAAATGAGCATCAATAATGGGTATTTCAATGTAGTTGCAATTAAAGACCATAAGCCACTATAAGCGACTAACTGGCTTAGGTAATCCACCACCTGATTAGCCAATAACAGGATTAACATCAAATACAGCATTTGTTGGAAAGTCAGTTTGACCTCTGTATCTTTAAATGTCATCACCAGTGCAGAAGCAGTCATCAGTATTGCTAACCAAACTACAAACACAGGAAGCGGCCAAACTACTGAAATAACTGCTGTAATAACAGTAACCGTAAACCAAATCCCTTTCGCACATAGAAGCTTATCAACATCAACTTCGGGGTTACTTTCCAACCTTAAAATATGCCAAGCAACCAGTGAGCCAAATACAGCACCTATCAACATGTCCAATATAAATGCAGTACCTAGATAGAACTTACAGAACATCACCAAAACGGTTAACGTAACTGCGCCCATCGTTGTACGATTAATCCCGAATGATTCAGTTCGTTGGAATATAAACATGCCAACACAGAACCAAACCGCAATTGGAAGGCTTGGGAAACTAAATCCATAGCTCTTAGTTAACTCTGCCATCGGTAAATATACATGTGGCCTAGGTAGAGAAAAGCCTTGTTGGGCGACTAAGGACATTATCGAAGTAATTGAGACTGCAAAGAAAAGACGGTACACAAACCGACCATCGAAACGCATCATTACATATGGGAATAGCAGTAATAACATGACTGGAGAAGTCAGAAAAGTCACCGCCTTCGCAAAGTTACACGCAGTATTTTCACTGGTTGCTGAAAAAGACCCAATGTAGCTTTGTAGGTTAGTCATCCAGTTAAGCTCTAACTGGCGAAAGCTAGGTGCAGACTCAACCAACTGGCTAACATACACTACGTCTTGGTTGGTCGCTTCTTGGATAAAGGATTTTACCTGTTGCCACTGGCTCTGATATCGATAAAGGCTCGAAGGCAATAATTCTGCTTGCATTAACATCGTAGAAGCAACTTCTACTCCATAATGAGGAGCGAACCAACTCGGCATTTCGTTAGCATCAAGCATGTTGTTTTGAGAAAAAGCAATAATTTCAGAGTCAGATATACAATCATAAATGACTGCTGTCTCAGTTCTTCCAAGCTCCTCTCCAACGGTCACTGACAAACCAGCTTCTTCCCATGTTTCTCGCTGGGCAGCAACCTTCGCAGACTCCCCGGCAATGATAGTTCCACCAGGTAGGGAAATTCGGTCTGTCAGAATTTCATGAACTAAAACAACCTTGTTGTCGGCTCTAACAACGCAAAGCGCACCTTTTACAGAAGGAGAATCAATAGCAGCCAATACGTTTCCTGAAACAAGGGATGACAGCAACAAAAAGATGAGAATAAACAAAGATCTCAGCACAACAAAACCTATAATAATACAAAGCTACGCAGCCCTATAATGTCCAAGCTACAAATATTTTTCGACAAAAATTAAGTAACGAATTGTAGATTTGCTACCTAACGCATGTTCGCTATAACAACGATAGAAACTGAATTTCAATTGACTTAGCTCAGACACTAATCTAGTTGAGCGCGAGATTCTGCCAGCAATATCAGGATTATGTCAGAAATTTTGACATGGAAAATATCATTTCTCAATAGTGGAACACTACCATGGCAAACAAGATTCATAATACAAATATGAGCAAGCACAAACACAATGGCTCGCATATTAGTCCTATATTAACGGAAGAAGACGACTGATTTTAGCTCCAGACCTTATATTCGAACTCTAAGCCAGCGATAAACAAGTAGCGGGAAATAGCATAGCCGCTATTTTCATATCTCGGATGAATAAAATCATAACAATAACCGCGAACTTTGATGCCACCATCCACATAGATGGTGAAATATTGCTCATACCATGTGCCACGTTGGTGCCAACATTAGAATAACAGTAAAACAAGTATTTTTTCGCTGATATACCAAGACAACACACTGTCACCTTCAATTCACAGCAAACGACAGATCATTGGGAAAAACACGACATTTCACGATCGTCGACATATTTGGATTCAAACTTGATCCCTTAGTCAACGGTCAGAATATTTTGCGTCGGAATTTGTAACCTAGCAACCATGATTATTCCAATATTGGAACATACGCTTGTCGACACAGTACACAGCTAATATATTGACTTTACAATGCATGAATTCCCTCCCCCCTTCTTGTATTTTTTCTCCTAGACTTGAGTAAGTTAGGTAGTAGAAGTCTTAGATTTTTGATTAATGTGTATAGCAGTATTCTCAACAATCACTGATATAGATAGGAGATAAACATGCCAACCGTAGATTTACTTCTGAAAACTTCAAGTATTCCGTCCAGAAAGGTGCTAATGAAAACTCTTATCTACGCCTCTAAAAAAAACTCACCGATCAAAATTTATGGAGAAGATTATCGAAGGAGCGAAGATAAAACTTTTTTTGATTTCATCAGTGATAGCGAACGAAAAACCAAACGTACAACCGATCGGTACTTAAATTGGACCATTCAAGTGCTTGAAAAAGTCACTCTTATAGCAAAAGAAGAAGACTTAAAGTTCGAGCTAGATTTTGTACATTTAGACGGACGGAAATGGATCTCGCAACTTATTAGAGAATCCAGTAATAACAACACACTTTTTGTTGATGCTAAGAGCATTAATGTAACACATGAACTAATGTCAGTTTTAATAACTGAGAACAAAAACTTGTTCTTACTCACTGACAAGTCGTGGTCAACATCAACCTTAGTGCTCGGAGCGATCGATCCATTACACAGGGACGACGAGAGCGGCACCATAGATCGTGCCATCATCAAAGCGGGGTTACGTCTTTCTGATACACTGGCACAAAGCTTCAAGCTTGTTTATTGCCAATATGTCGCAGAATATTTGACAGAGTTCCGTCGAGAAATTTTGCAAAGCCAGAAAGAAGGCGTACTAGAATTCCTTAAAAAGAAAAACCTTAACTCGGTACCCCTTACCTTCATCAAAGGAAATCCAGATTTCGCGCTCGCTGAAGCGGTGAAAATACACAAAGGATCCATTTTGATACTAGGCGCCTGTCGAAGAAGTAGCGCATCTCGTTACTGGATGGGAAGTACGGTGGACTGCCTACTAAAAGCCCCTCCTTGTGATATGCTACTCATCGCTGAGCAATAGAAAATAATCAGATAACTCTCCCTCTATTACAAGGACGCAAAGATGGGTTTCATGATCGAACATTGGGATTTCTTAAGCGAAAATCCTACCAAACAAGAAAACTCAAGTGAAAAAATAGAACCACATCATTGGTACCACTGCGAGAGAGGTCACGTCGCGACCCGCGACTGGTTAGAGTTCAACACAATACCGCGATCAACGATAGACAATTTACTCGCAGACGAAAGTCGCCCCTCTTTTCATCAATTAGATCGGGAGAACTTTTTGCTCATTTTGCGCGGAATCAATATGAACGCTAACGCTTCTCCAGAGGACATGCTCAGTATCCGAATCCTCTATTACAACGGCGCGTTAATCTCAACACGTAAAACACCATCCAGAGCAATCATGGATATTAGAGAGGCCCTAGCAGAGCAAAAAGGTCCACAGAGTTTAGCTAGTTTGTTAAACCACATTATCGACGGTCTGAATGGGAAAATTGATACCTATTTAGACGTTATTGAAAATACGTTAAATGAGTTCGATGTAAGCGATGAATCAACCTACAAGCATATCTCCGCACAAAAAGCGCTGATGTCTATAAAGCGATTCATACGCCCACAACAATACGCGATTAGAGATCTAATTGAGTCTGAAGCACCGTTGGTAATAACAAGGCCACACCAATATCGATTCGCCCATAACAACATCATTCGAATCAACGAAACAATCGACTTCTTTCTTGGCGAAGTTGAGTTGTTTCAAGAAGAAATCAGACATAGACGAGAGCAGAAAACGAACAAGAATAGCTATCTCTTTACCTTGGTTGCCACCATATTTCTACCCACCAGTTTTTTAACTGGCTTACTTGGCATCAACATCGGCGGCATACCTGGTGTTGATTCCACAATGGCATTTACATGGTTTTGCGTGGCTCTTGGTGTGATTTTTGGGCTAGAAGTGATTCTACTAAAATACTTAGGCTTCACGAGCAAAAACGAGTAACGCCCTGTTATTAACCCTAACCCATTGAAAGCGTTATTCAATCGAAATGGCTCTCATACCAAAATGCGTAATTCTATCAGGTGCGTGTGGAATGTATTTGTAGACAGCTATCCGAAACATCGTACTTCCAAACATTACGCTAACGACTTTCTTAACCAATGAATATGATGCCCAAAACCTTGGTTCTCATAGAGAGAAATCGCTGTCTGGTTAAAGTCCCAAACCTCAACAAACATCTGTTTCACTCCATAATCAACGAATGTCGCCTCTATCTTCTCAATCAGAGCTTTTGCAGTGCCCTGTTTACGATACTCTGGTAAGACGTAGAGCTCATCAACACTTCCCATCATTACTGGCTTACTAACCGTAGAAATAAGTTCACAGAAATGTCCTGATACAAAGCCGATGATCTCATCGCCTACTCTAGCGACATAAACCAAGCACTCCGGGTTATCGAGATAACGAGCGATGCTCTTCTCTTGTTCGATTTCTTCTGCGGTTTTAAAAAACTCCGGAGACTGAATGTGGTGCTCATCATGTAACTCGAACATCAAATCATTGAGTTGTTCAAGATCGTCAAAAAGCGCTGGTTTGATTAAAAAAGTAGACATAAGAAAAGAAGCCAAAAACGGGAATCCATATAGTGTGTGTTTAAACATGCATTTAGGCAAGCAGGAATGCAAAAGCCTCTTGCTGACAAAGCAAGAGGCTTGGATGTTTATGATTGCTCGTAGCTAATCTAAGATCGTGCTTAATTAAGATTGCACTTAACTAACTACGTTTAAGCACGCGTTCGATTTCGCCTAGACTGGATGGGTCATCAATGGTTGATGGCACCACGTATTGTTCACCATCAGCTATTTGACGAATGGTTCTTCGCAAAATTTTACCTGAGCGGGTCTTTGGCAAACGGTCAACAACCAGCGCATGTTTAAAGCAAGCCACAGCGCCAATCTCGTTGCGTACTTTACCCACCAACTCACCTTCTAGCGTTAGGTCATCAATCTTCACACCATCTTTAAGAACCACGAAACCAAGCGGTAGCTGACCTTTTAACTCATCGTGGATACCAACGACCGCACATTCCGCAATCGCTGGGTGACCACCAACGATTTCTTCCATCTCGCCAGTAGACAGACGGTGACCTGCGACGTTAATTACGTCATCAATACGTCCCATGATAAACAGGTAACCCTCTTCATCTAGGTAACCACCATCTCCCGATACGTAGTAACCCGGAAATTGACTTAGATAACCTGTTTCAAAGCGGTCATGGTTGCGCCAGACAGTCGGCAAACAGCTTGGTGGTAATGGGCGCTTCAGAGCCACAAAACCTTGTTGATTTGCGCCTACTGGCATGCCCATTTCGTTCAGAATCTCGACCTGATAGCCAGGAATCGGCTTGGTAGCAGAGCCCGCTTTTACTGGCATTAACTCGATACCAGTCGGATTACCCGCAATTGCCCATCCAGTCTCTGTTTGCCACCAGT
The DNA here is from genome assembly GCF_052037695.1 of Vibrio sp. WZ-1. Classification (NCBI taxonomy): domain Bacteria; kingdom Pseudomonadati; phylum Pseudomonadota; class Gammaproteobacteria; order Vibrionales; family Vibrionaceae; genus Vibrio; species Vibrio sp. WZ-1. The sequence goes on from NZ_JBQEQR010000075.1 coordinate 14,733, forward strand.
GGTCAATGACTGGCTTATCTGCTTTGCTTTCTACCCATTCTAGTGTTGGTGGGTCAAGGCGTTCGCCTGCCATAAAGATTGAGTCGAGGTTGGACAAGTCGTATTGCTTAATGAACTCGCCTTCTGGGTCTTCTTTTTTAATTGCACGGAAAGCGGTTGGCGCGGAGAAAAGCACATCCACTTTGTATTCATCACAAACACGCCAGAATGCACCCGGATCTGGTGTTCTAACCGGTTTGCCTTCGAATAGAACTGTTGTACAGCCATGAATCAGCGGCGCGTACACAATGTAAGAATGACCAACGACCCACCCTACATCCGATGCTGCCCAGAACACACCATCTTGGGGAATGTTATAAATCGACGTCATCGAATATTTCATCGCTACCGCATGACCACCATTATCACGCACCACGCCTTTTGGTTTCCCTGTTGTACCAGAGGTATAGAGAATATAAAGAGGATCTGTCGCAAGCACGGGGACACACGCATGAGGCAAAGCTTGCGCGTATTCTTGCTGCCAATCTAAATCACGCTCAAGATTAAGCTCCGCTTCGCACTGTGGGCGCTGAAGAACAAAGACTTTCTCTGGCTTCCAACGGCTGTCCATAATGGCTTTATCAACCATTGGTTTGTATGGAATTACCTTATTGATTTCGATGCCACAAGACGCCGTCATGATGACTTTGGGTTCTGCGTCTTCAATTCGAACTGCGAGCTCATTCGGAGCAAAACCGCCAAACACCACCGAATGAATCGCACCCAATCGAGCACAAGCTAGCATCGCCATTGCCGCTTCTGGGATCATCGGCATGTAGATGACCACACGATCGCCTTTGGTGACGCCTTGGTTGGAAAGCATACCCGCGATTTTTGCCACTTGGTCACGCAAAGCTTGATAGCTGTATGTTTGTTTTTGACCCGTCACTGGCGAATCATAAATCAGGGCGGTTTTGTCGCCTCTCCCTTGTTCGCAATGATAATCCAACGCGAGCCATGACGTGTTCAATACGCCATCAGGAAACCAACGTTCAATCCCATGTTCGTCAGCTTGTAAGATGGTGTTTGGCGCTTCAAACCAATCGATGTTTTCAGCTTGAGCACGCCAAAAGTTTTCCGGTTCATTTTGTGCCCAAAGGTATTCTTTTTGATATGCAGACATATTGCTTCCTCCAGTATGTCATGACATTGCTTTTTAATACCAATCGCATTAATTAGATGTTCAGAAGATTGCGTAGGTAAAACCGCTTAGAACAAGGCAAAGATTGCAGCTAGCTAGTTGTTCTACCTACACCTTCTTTAACTAAGAAATAGGTTTAACGAAGTTATCAGCGGTTTTAACAAGCAAGAATGATCAAATAATTGATGTGGTTGGTATAAGTATCACTACCATGCAATTGTGCTATTCAAAGACATTGGAGGGAACACGCACAAAACCCTCCATCAGTATTCTCGCGCTGCGGCTCATGGTGGCTTTCTCAACCACCCAACCTTGTTCTGTTTGTTTGGCTTTTGCCCCCACCTTAAGCGTTCCTGATGGATGCCCAAACGTCACAGATTCTTTCTCTCCGCCACCAGCCGCTAAATTGACCAAAGTACCTGGTACGCATGCCGCCGAGGCAATGGCGACCGCTGCGGTTCCCATCATAGCGTGGTGAAGTTTACCCATAGATAAAGCCCGGACGAGAATATCGACCTCACCTGCTTCTACGGTTTTACCACTCGACGATAAATAGGATTTAGGCTGTGAAACAAACGCAATCTTAGGCGTGTGTTGACATGTTTGAGCCTCTTCGAGCGAATCAATAAGCCCCATTTTTAGCGCGCCATAAGCACGAATAGACTCAAACCTTGCAAGAGCAGATTCATCGTTATTGATGTAATCTTGAAGCTCAGTACCTTGGTAGCCAAGCGCTTCTGCATCAATGAAGATCGTCGGTATACCAGCGTTGATGAAGGTGGCATTAAAAGTCCCAACATCCGTTACGACCAAATCGTCTACTAGATTGCCAGTTGGAAACATGCTGCCTTCGCCGTCAGCAGGGTCGACAAAATCAACTTGGATTTCTGCCGCAGGGAACGTCACACCATCAAGCTCAAACTCCCCTGTTTCTTGAACGAAACCATTTACGATTGGCACATGAATCAATATGGTTTTGCCAATATTTACCTGCCATACACGAACGGTAACGATGCCGTTTTGAGGAATACGATCTTCGTCGATCAACCCTGCATGAATGGCGAAAGGTCCGACTGCAGCAGAAAGGTTGCCACAGTTACCACTCCAATCGACAAATGGCTTATCTATCGATACTTGTCCGAACAGGTAATCAACGTCGTGATCGACTCGCTGACTGCGCGACACAATCACAGTTTTACTGGTGCTGGAAGTCGCGCCGCCCATGCCATCAATTTGTTTGGCATACGGGTCTGGGCTACCAATCACACGAAGTAGCAGTTTGTCTCTTGCCTCGCCTACAACTTGAGCTGGCTGTGGCAAATCTTCAAGGTTGAAGAACACACCTTTGCTCGTACCGCCGCGCATGTAAGTCGCCGGGACTTTGATTTGGCTTTGCATCTTGCTATCCATATCTTGCTCCGTTATTGCGCTATCTATTGCGAGAGGAAATCTTGAGCAAAGCGCTGTAACACACCGCCCGCTTTGTACACGTGAACTTCATCTTCGGTATCGAGTCGACAAGTCACTGGTACATCAACCTTGTCGCCATTAGCACGGGTAATCACCAACGCCAAATCAGCACCAGGAGTGATATCGCCAATAACGTCATAAAGCTCAGTGCCATCTAATTCGAGCGTATTTCGGTTCACGCCATCTTTAAATTGCAGAGGCAGTACACCCATGCCAACTAAATTGGTACGGTGAATACGCTCAAAACCTTCCGCGACAATCGCTTCTACACCCGCCAAGCGAACGCCTTTCGCCGCCCAATCTCGCGACGATCCTTGACCATAATCCGCACCTGCGACCACGATAAGTGGCTGCTTACGATTCATGTAAGTCTCAATCGCTTCCCACATGCGCGTCACTTTGCCTTCAGGTTCGACTCTCGCCAGCGATCCTTGCACGACTTCGCCATTTTCCGTGACCATTTCGTTGAACAGTTTCGGGTTAGCGAAAGTGGCGCGCTGCGCGGTTAAGTGATCCCCTCGGTGCGTCGCGTATGAGTTAAAGTCTTCTTCTGGCACGCCCATCTTTGCGAGATACTCACCTGCTGCGCTGCTTGCCAAAATCGCGTTCGATGGCGACAAATGGTCGGTCGTAATGTTATCGCCTAAAACTGCAAGAGGACGCATTGAAGACAGAGTTCGCTCACCAGCCAATGCTCCCTCCCCCTCTTTTTGCCAGTAAGGAGGTCTTCGGATATACGTACTCATCGGGCGCCAATCGTAGAGCGGATTCGGGTTACGAGCCTCATCATTCAGTTTGAACATTTGAATGTAGACTTGATTAAACTGCTCTGGCTTAACGTACTCACCCACCACAGCGTCAATTTCTTCATCTGTTGGCCACAAGTCATTGAGATAAACCGGCTTGCCGTCTTTGTCTGTGCCTAAAGAATCACGTTCGATATCAAAACGAATCGTACCGGCTAACGCGTATGCAACGACCAAAGGTGGCGATGCTAAGAATGCTTGTTTTGCGTAAGGATGAATTCGACCATCAAAGTTGCGATTCCCAGAAAGTACCGCCGTTGAATACAGGTCGCGGTCGATGATTTCTTGTTGGATTTTCGGGTCAAGTGCGCCGCTCATGCCGTTACAGGTTGTACACGCATAAGCCACGATACCAAAACCAAGCTTCTCTAGTTCAGGGAGTAAACCAGACTCTTCCAAGTAAAGTCGAGCAACTTTAGAACCCGGAGCAAATGAAGACTTCACCCAAGGTTTGCGCACCAAGCCAAGCTCATTCGCTTTCTTAGCAACAAGACCTGCTGCCACAACGTTTCTTGGGTTACTGGTGTTGGTACAAGAAGTAATCGCCGCGATGATCACCGCGCCATCTGGAAGTTCGCCTTCTTTCTCTTGCCACTCGCCAGAAACGCCCCGCTCAGCAAGCTCTGAGGTAGGCAAACGACGATGCGGATTAGATGGACCAGCCAGGTTGCGCCCGACTTGAGACAAATCAAACTCAAGCACGCGTTCGTAAACGGCAGTGTCTAAATCATCTGCCCATAGGCCGGTTTGCTTGGCGTACTTCTCGACCAAGTCGACCTGTTGTTCGTCACGCCCCGTCAGTTTGAGGTAATTAATGGTCTGCTCATCAATGTAGAACATCCCAGCGGTCGCACCGTATTCTGGTGTCATGTTTGAGATGGTCGCGCGGTCACCAATGGTTAGGTCTCGCGCCCCTTCACCAAAGAATTCGAGATAAGATGAAACCACGCGTTCATTTCGCAGAAACTCGGTAATCGCCAGCACGATATCGGTGGCGGTAATACCCGGTTGACGCTTACCAGTAAGCTTTACGCCAACTATGTCTGGCAGGCGCATCATCGACGGGCGACCCAGCATAACCGTCTCCGCCTCTAAACCGCCGACACCAATCGCAATAACGCCAAGAGAATCAACGTGAGGCGTGTGACTGTCAGTGCCGACACAGGTATCTGGATAAGCAATGCCTTGTTTAGCTTGCACCACCGGAGACATCTTCTCCAAATTGATTTGGTGCATGATGCCGTTACCCGCAGGAATAACACTGACGTTCTCAAACGCCGTTTTACACCATTCAATAAAATGGAATCGGTCTTCGTTTCTGCGCTCTTCTATCGCACGGTTTTTCTCAAACGCGTCTGGGTCAAAGCCTGCGTGTTCGACCGCCAGTGAATGGTCGACAATCAATTGTGTTTCAACCACCGGATTTACTTTCGCTGGGTCACCGCCTTGTTCGGCAATCGCATCACGCAGACCAGCGAGGTCGACTAATGCAGTTTGTCCAAGGATGTCATGACAAACCACTCGTGCCGGATACCAAGGAAAATCGAGGTCACGTTTGCGTTCAATCAACTGTTTTAGGCTATCAGTGAGCGTATTTGGGTCACAACGACGAACCAACTGCTCGGCTAAAACGCGTGAGGTGTATGGGAGCTTTTCATAGGCTCCAGGAGAAATATCGTTAACTGCTTCTCGGGTATCAAAATAATCGAGTTGGGTTCCCGGGAGCGGCTTACGATATTGAGTATTTATATTTGTGGTGATGCTCATGGGCTTGCTTCCGCTTTAGTGTACATCTTGTGCCTGAACGCACCGCGATACTGTTTTTGAAATGGATTCGCGGTGAAAGAGACGCCCCTTGTGAATGCCATCAAGACAAAACTCACAAAGAGGCGTCACGCGCTAGCGTTGTTCGATTGGCACCCAGTCTTGATGATCCGGTCCGGTATAATCCGCACTTGGGCGAATGATTCGATTGTTCGCACGTTGTTCATACACGTGCGCCGCCCAACCTGTCAGTCGGCTCATCACAAAGATTGGTGTAAACAGTTTGGTTGGAATATCCATGAAGTGGTAAGCCGAAGCATGGAAGAAATCGGCATTACAGAACAGACCTTTCTCGCGCTTCATAACGGATTCCACACGCTCAGAGACCGCGTAAAGATGTGTGTCACCCACCTCTTTCGATAACGCTTCTGACCAACGCTTGATCAGTGCATTACGAGGGTCACTTTCACGATAAATCGCATGCCCAAAGCCCATGATTTTGTCTTTGTTCTCTAGCATTTGCAGAATATTGGCTTCTGCCTCATCTGGCGTTTGCCAATCTTGGATCATCTCCATCGCCGCTTCGTTTGCACCGCCATGAAGTGGACCACGTAGCGTGCCGATAGCAGCTGTGATACAAGAATGAAGATCAGAAAGCGTAGAAGCACACACGCGCGCCGCAAATGTTGAGGCATTAAACTCATGCTCTGCATAAAGAATCAAAGAACAGTGCATCACCTTTTTGTGTGTTTCGCTTGGTGCTTTATCGGTAAGCAGTTTTAGGAAGTAGCCGCCAATACAGTCTTCACTGTTATCGTGCGTTTTGATTCGCACGCCATCGTGGCTGAAGCGATACCAGTAACAGATAATGGCAGGGAAAAGCGCCAGCATGCGCTCAGTAGCATGTCGCTGTTGCTCAAAGTCCATTTCCTGTTCTAAGTTACCCAGCATAGAACAACCTGTGCGCATAACATCCATCGGGTGAGCATCTGCAGGAATCAGCTCTAACGCTTGCTTAAGCTCCGCTGGTAAGCCACGCAAGCTCAATAGATGTGTCTTGTAGGCGTCTAGCTCTTGTTGATTAGGTAAGTGACCGCGTAACAGTAAATGCGCCACTTCTTCAAATTGAGCATGATTTGCCAAGTCCGTAATATCGTAACCACGATACGTTAGACCCGTCCCCGTTTTACCGACAGTGCATAAAGCTGTGCTTCCAGCGCTTTGACCGCGTAGACCCGCGCCACCTATCTCAGCTTTCTTTTCTACAGAATGAGGCATTGTTGAACTCCTTTTCTGTCTGATTTGGCTCTCTTAATGGGCTCTTTTGAATCAGACAATTTTCACGTTATTGGATTAGAGATTCTTTTCTTGGGCTTCCGTTTGTTTCTTTGTTGACCTTATTTACCCTCCGAAAACAGCTTGTCTAACTTATTCTCGTAGTCGTGGTAATTAAGGTGCTCATACAGCTCTTTTCGTGTCTGCATTGAACCAAGCATCGCTTCTTGGTTGCCAACTTCAAGCAAGTGTTTGTAAACCATCTCGGCAGCTTTGTTCATCGCACGGAATGCGCTCAATGGGTACAAAACCATGTCCACTTTGGATTGCGCTAACTCTTCGCAACCGTAAAGTGGCGTTTGTCCAAACTCAGTAATGTTGGCAAGAATCGGCACGTGCTTCCCTGTCGCGTCTTCAAGCGCTGTCGAAAACTGTTGATATTGGTCTAGCTGATTCATGGCTTCTGGGAAGATCATATCTGCGCCCGCTTCCACACATGCAATCGCTCGTTCAATCGCGCTATCCATGCCTTCCACCGCTAACGCATCAGTACGAGCCATAATGACAAAGCTCTCGTCATTACGCGCATCCACTGCCGCTTTCACTCGGTCGACCATTTCTTGTTGGCTAACAATCGCTTTGTTTGGACGATGACCACAGCGCTTCTGTGCCACTTGGTCTTCCATATGCACTGCCGCCGCACCCGCTTTTTCCATCGCTTTAATGGTTCGAGTAATATTAAACGCACCGCCGAAACCGGTATCGATATCAACCAATAACGGCAAATCACACGCGTTGGTTATACGGTCTACATCGACTAAAACATCGTTCAGTGTCGTAATGCCAAGATCTGGCAAACCGTAAGACGCGTTAGCGATGCCACCACCCGACAAATAGATAGCTTGGTGACCCAAGTTTTTCGCCATCATGGCGCAGTATGGGTTAATGGTGCCGACGATCTGCAGCGGGTTGTTTTGCTCAATGGCGAGTCTGAACTTCGCCCCCGGAGATAAGCTCATGACAATTTCCTTCTAGTCTTGTTTTACCCTTCATACTTGAAGCTGCAGCTTTGTTAACTGCGCCAATTCACCCTAATTACATAGCGCACCTATGCTCATAGGGCTGAATTGTCTTGTTGCCGCGCCGCAACTCCAATTATTTTGGGTAAAGTTTTGGAATCTGAAATCTGTAATTCGATAAGTTTTCGGCTGCCTGAGATGTGCCTTCTCATCAGCATTTCCGCCAGCTCTTCATCACGGTTGCGAATTGCTTGCAGAATGAATTTGTGTTCGTTGAGTGCTTCATTAGGACGAGATTGCGCACGCGGTGATTGGTAACGATACATGCGCAACAAGTGATACAGCTCGTCGCAAAGCAAAGAGATAAGCTTGCTATTTCGGCTCGCTTGAATAATTCGATAATGGAAGTCGAAGTCACCATGCTGGTGGAAGTAAGACGATCCTTCGACTTCGTCGATATGTTTGGAATGTGTCGACAATAGCATTTCCAAACTAAGTAACTCTTCTTGAGTGATATAGCGAGCCGCTAGCCTTGCCGCCATACCCTCTAATGCTTCGCGGACTGAATACAATTCGATGAGTTTTTCTGGAGAGAAAGTAATAACACGAGCGCCAACATGCGGAATGCGCTCAATCAATCCAAGCCCTTCTAGGCGCATCATGGCTTCACGTAAAGGGCCTCTACTCACTTGATATTTCTTGGCTAATTCAGGCTCTGAGATTTTACTGCCCGGTTCAATTTCACCACTCACAATCGCTTCCACTAACGATTCGGTCAGCGATTCAGATTTAGTGTGCTCCTTCTCAGAGACAATCACTTTATGACGAGTTTTCAATTCTGTATTCATATTCAAGGCACTCGTATTTAGAAATCAAAGTGTCAACAATTTGTTAACCTGAATATAAAATAGACGATCAGATTGTCGACAATCAAGTAAATTGTCGACAATTTAGACTAAGGTATAGTACCAAGAAGGGTAATTAAGGTTGAAATCGACCATTAAACAAAAAGATCACTGAAGATTGTCGACAATTAAAGCCAAGTACATTCAAGAGTTAAAACAAAGTAGTAAATTAATTGAACAGTACTGGATGCGCACGTGTGTACACTAGTTGATGAGCTCTTGTATTTTCTGATGCCCCCTCAATGAAATCCTTCTAAACTCTGATCCTTGGAATCTATACCCAAGTAACCTCGAGATGCTAGGTTCAGCGAGAATGACTTGGTTTGTAGACGCGCGGCGATTTAAAGGTCTAGTGGGTCTAAATCAAGAATCGACAACAAAGTATACAAGCCAAGGCCCTTACTATTTGTAAAGAGTGCCCTTTGGGAGCGTGTCATTGACTCGGTTTTTTATTAAACCAATGGCTACGTCAAACAACTTGGAAAGAACAGGCTATTACACTGCGTTGTTTTCCTTGCCCTCGAATCAATGACAACGCTCTGAATCCTGCACCTTGAAGTCACTTGGGTATATATATTTACTCACATCAACATGATCAACCTGTGCAGAAGGTAAAAACGTATTGGCATACTCAAGATAAACGCCGCTTTCCAAAAACAGTTGGAATAGCTCCATATCCAAGTGTTCATCCAACGCCATCTTGTACATAATGTCGACTGCTACACTGACAGGCTTAGCCTTTTTATATGGCCTATCCGCCGCGGTTAACGCTTCGAATATATCTGCGATAACTAGAATTCTCTCAGGAACAGAAAGATCTTCGGCACTCAGCTTTCGAGGATAGCCAGAACCTTTTAGCGTCTCATGGTGCGTTGATGCATATCGGGCCACATTTCGTAGCTCAGGAGGAAACGGCAGCGCCTCAAGCATCTTTATACCGCTTATCATATGTTCATTAATTTTATAGCGATCTTCAGCAGTCAATGTACCGCGAGAAATAGATAAGTTATAAACCTCACCCATGTTGTATTGGTGCTCTGGAACCTGCATTTTGATCCCATGCTTAGGATCAAACTCCACAGGGCGTATACGATGAATAATATGTTCCGGCTTGTCAGCTAATAGCTTCTCAACAACAGGCAAGTTTGCGCTGTTTTCTTTTTTATTCAGCTCTTCAAACGGAGATAAACCCAGACGGTCATCGAAGTGTCTTAACCAAGTTTGTTGAGCGATCTGTTTGATTCGCTCTACCTTCTCATCACTCATAAACTCGCCACCAATGTTTGCCTGAGCGATAAACTCGAAGTCATCGGTTAATTTACGTTTCTGTTCATAAAAGATGTCTGTCGCTTCTTCTTTTGTTAGCTCACCAGAGAGTATCGTTTTTAAATACTGGATTTCTGCATCACGCCACAATACTTCAAATCGCGTGCGTATTTCATTAATTCGGTTATAGTTTGCTTCTAACTTGGTGCCTTTATCTACGATATGCTCTGGGGTTGTAATCTTACCGCAGTCATGAAGCCATGCAGCGATTCTAAACTCCCGTCGCTCATCTGCATTATTGAACTTAAAGTCTTTAAATTTACCACTAGTACTGGCTTCAGCCGCTTCAGCCAGCATCAAACCAATTTCTGGAACGCGATTACAGTGCCCAGCTGTATAAGGTGATTTGTCATCGATAGCCTGAGCAATAAGGCGGATAAAGGCTTCAACAAACTCATCCTGTTGTTTCTCATGACGTTGAATTTCCTCAGCCATCTCAACGACCGAGTCTGATAGCTCAGATACTTCTTTAATTCGAGTATTTACCGCCATCGAGCTATCAAACTTCCTTGCTTTTATCTGTTCTGTGACCTCTCTAAGCTCTGTTATTGGCCGAACAATTGGAGAGCCAAACTTCCATGCTAGCGGTATTAACCCCATCATGACCAAGCCGGTGGCTAACGTTGAAGTAACCAGCTTAGAAAATACTTGTTCGGTTACCACAGACTGAGGGATAACCACTGCAAAGTATTCAACACTTCTGCCATTGGTGACCAACGGTGTCAGATACACATACTTCATTTCACCATTTATCCTAACGGGTATCATGCTGTCGTGTTTTTCACTGTCTTTGGTGATTTCGTATATGTCTGGGTAAGGTACAAAGCTGCCACGCCATTGGCTTGAATTTAACCATTTTTCATTGAGTGCAGCTTTTTGCTCAACAGTAATCGCTGATAGCGCTTGGTTGACTATCGCTAATACTGAGCCATCTGACTCTTTCATGAAAAGATGGTAACTCGGATTTTCACTGGTTTTTAGCGTGGTTAATTCAATTGAATCACGAGTATCTAAACTCTTAAGTTCTTCTAAGGTGTGATAGTTATCAATCAGATAATCGATTTGGCCTTGTAGCAGAGCTTGTTTTGCTATGTCTAAGCTAGGGAGCTCTAAGATGTTTAGCGTTGAATAACGGTCTAATAGCCATCCCTTTAGACCAAAACTGCTTACAACACCAACCTTCTGTTGCTGGAAGCCATCAAGTCCCTTTGCCACATTTTTAATTCCTCGACTTGCGATGGCTAACTCACCCTCAAACATTGACACACTTTGATATCCCAAGCCTTTGGCGCCTTTGGCCACCGAGTGCAAAATGTCGATATCATTTTGAATGTACTTGTCTACCAATGTTTTTGAGTCAAAACCATTTATAAACTCTATCTGGAGCCCTGTTTGCTCAGCGACAAGGCGAAGCATATCGACAGAATAACCATTTGGTTGACCCGCCTGAGCGTAATCATAAGGCCCCCAATCATTTTGGTTTGAAACCATTAGCGAACGGGTATTCATTATAATTTGCTGCTGTTCGGGACTCAGTTTCAATGGTTTAGAATTGGGAATTTCCACGGGAGCAAACAAGGAAATGTTTGATGCGATAACCTCCCCTTTATTATTGAAAACAAAAGACTCTGCACCGCTATCTTCACTCATCCCTAGTTCTGAAGGCTTTATTTTTTCGTTTATCGCTGACAGAACAATATCGACACCAATGACAGCTTGTTTACTTCTGACTGAATAGGTTTGTCCGGTGATCTTTAAGTGTTGGAACAAGTAAGGATCAGTTTTGTAGATACCATCCTGAGTTGCGGCATCGAACCATGGTCGTTGAGTTGGAAAGTAGTTACTTGTTTCAGTACTACTCTTTGTTAATTCGAACTTTTCGGTGAAATACTGTGTTTGTCTCAGCCTTAAATCACCTTCTCCATTTATCTTAATGATGACCCAACGATCTTCTGGGTCAGCATCAATCTTTTCCCTGACAATCGGAGACGATGCTAAGTTAATGATTTGATAGAAATCATCTGTTTCAGTCCCAAAGTACAGACTGTAAAAAAGAGGGTTATCTTTCAATACTTGTGTGAATATTTGCCTAATTTCATTTTCGCTAAACTGATGCTGTGTAGCAATCGACACACTTCTAAGTATGCTCGCACTGCTTGCCGCATTCGCATCCACTTGCTGTATATACTCACTCACCTCAGTCGTTGCCATAACGAGTTTGGATAGCACATGCTCTTGAGACATCTGCTTGCCAAAATAGTACTGTAAAGAGATCGCAATAAACGCAGTGACTGCCGTTGCAAACAAAAACAGACTACCAACGGTAAAACGAATTGAAAACTTACGCGAATGTAATGGTTCAGACTTCATTCTATAGTGCCCTCCGTTGGCATCGATGGAATGTGAGGTCTATGTCGAAACTAGGACATCTTGTGTATGTATTTTGTGATGTCCTAATACAAAACCATTATTCAACGAGTTGCTTTATATATCAACTCAGGCATTTATAAATACGTGTAATTACATTTTGTATATCAAGGAGTTTGCGCAAGGTTGCATTTTTATCGCAACACGAGTCAGTGGCTATTAACTGTAGCCCACCTTAATACATGGAAAGATTAAAGGCAGAGCATTTGCCCACCTTTAATCTTTGGAAGTTGAATAAATATTAAATCGTTTGATGTAGCTGATACTTGTGTAACATTGCTTGCTGATGTCCTGCTATTTCTGCAACTTGCTCTGAGTTTTCAACCATAGAATCCAAGCGGAGTTTTGTTAACTCACCTTGTTCTGAAATACGGGTTATTGAACGAGAAACATCAGCCGTAGCACGGTCTTGTTCTTCTGTTGCTACGGATATCTGCTCAATTCTCTGCTGAATATGTTTCACGGCTACATTAATGTTCGAGAAAACAATTTTAACGTCGTCACTCGATTGCAGTGCTCGTGTCATCTCTTCTCGAGAGTCTATGACTGCTCTACGCGAGCCTTCTGCTGCGGCCACTAGCTCTTTCATCATTTCACGAATGTTGGTGGTTTGTTGAGATGTCCCACTGGCCAATTTACGAACTTCATCCGCAACAACAGCAAACCCACGACCTTGTTCACCTGCACGAGCCGCCTCAATAGCTGCATTAAGAGCCAACAAGTTAGTGTTCTCGGCAATACTACTGATAACCTCGACCATCTCATAAATTTTCTTTACTCGCTGATCTAACTCAAGCATCGAGTCTTCATTAGCAGTCAGTGCTTGGGCCAAAGAAGCAAGGCGTTCTCGGTTTTGGTCGACCACCTCAACACCCTTCATCGTACTATTTGTTGCGGCTTGCGAGTCCTCAAATGAGGCAGCGGTGATTACAGCAATCTCCTTTATTGATGCCTCTAACTGCTTAACGGTAGTAACCATGCATGTTAAAGCTTCATTTTGCGAACCCAGACTCTGATTAGATTGCTCTGCCGCTTCGTAACTAATTTCTGCTGTTTGATAGAGCGTTTCACAATTGCGCGTAACCAATGCTATGGATTCATGAGTTGAATCTATAACCTGGTTGAGCTTTCTTGCAATATCCTTCATTTCTCTAGGCCCTATTGCGACGGCGATTGAACGTAGGTCGTGCTCGGTTAATAAAGACAACTCACGTGTAATGTTGTTCAGCCCTCTATTAACCCACGTTCTTATACCAAACCAAGAAATCACAATGAGACAAGCCAATAAGCTGCAACTCATTACAACTATGAAGCTCGCTTCCTTAATCGTTAGCTGTACTATCCTCTCTCTGTCGTCAATTAAGTTACGTGCGGCTTCAGAGACTTGACTCAATAACGCAATGGTTTGATTAGAAAGCTGTGAGGCTCTTTCCAAGTCAACTTTTTGTTGTTCTGTTTGTTGTAACTTAGCAAGAATCCTATGGAGGAGCCCACCCTCTTCAAAACCAGCTTGTACCATCTCATAGGGTGCGCTTAAGCTCGTAAACTCAGAGATTTCAGGGTGCCAAGCCTTAAAGTCATCATACGCGAGGTGAATACCCGCAATTCGATTCTTCAGCTCTCGATACTCTCTCTCAGCTTCTTCCAACTCTGTTTGCATCATCATTAACAGGAATGTGCTTTCCATCGAACTTGCGGAAGCAATAAAACGATTTGCAGCATCGGCTGATTCTGGATTATCAATACTAAGAAATGAACTAATTCGATTCATTTCTGGACCAATTGAGCTTAAACCATATCGAAACTCACTCAGTTCACTGTTAATCTCAGCTTGAATCTGGATTACAGATGCTTGTGTGGAAAGAACGACTGTCGTTATGCTGTGTAAGTCATCTAAATTCTCAGCAAGCATCTGAGAGAGATGGAAATCAACTCCTGAAGTTTGATTGACCAATTCGTTGGTCTGAGAGGCCAGTTCAATCAGTTGAGCTCTTATCAAGCTAAGCTGATTGAGCTCCGTTACTTGCATACCGACGTTGAGTAACTTGATTTGTTCCAAGACATTTTTTGTTAGCGCAGCATTAGCCATCGCCATGGGCAGCGCTTTTGTGGAAAGATCATCAAACTCGACACCAACTCGCTCCATACCTTTGAAACTTGACGCAGATAAAGCTATAACAAGAGCAAGTATAGTGACGAATGTAATAGTGATGGTTTGTATCAGTGACAATGAAATACTTGAACGTTTGCGGCTTGTCATAATGTCCACGCTTTACTCTAGTTAGGGCTCAGTCATCACTCTTGGATTGTCACGAAAATGAGACTTAAGTGTGATTTTTAGCCCATCTTATTGAGCGCTTATGACGGTAAGATTTCATTAATAAGACAATAGGATTAAATGCAAACAGGATGCGATATATAAAATTTTCGTTATTATTCAGCCTATTACTAGTAGGCTGCTCGTCTAGCCCAGGCAATAGCCCTACAACTGACCAGCGCTTAAGTTCGGCACAATTGCTCTCCGATACTCCGGCATTAAATGACTTCTATGTCGAATGGCAAGGCACACCATATCGCTATGGCGGAAATCAGAAAAATGGTATTGATTGCTCCGCCTTTGTGCAAAAAGCTTTTGTTGAGGCATACCAATTAACACTACCTCGAACAACTAAGGAACAATCAAAACAAGGTATAAAACTGGATTGGCAAGATGCGAGAAAAGGCGATCTCGTCTTCTTTAAGACGAAGAGGACAACGTACCACGTAGGCATCTACCTCGGAGATATGCAGTTCATGCACGCATCTACATCAAAAGGTGTGATTATATCAAGGTTAGATAACCCCTACTGGTCATCTAAATTTTGGCAAGTAAGAAGAGTCACCCTGTAACTCTTCTTCTATTAAAAGGACTCAGAGCGACCCAAACTAATCGTATGTCGCGACAGCGGTATCAAATAGGTTCTTAACTAAGGCAATGTATTCGTCAAGGAAGGTAATCTGTTCGTTTGTCGCTTTTCTATGCCAAACGCCCGCAAGCACTTCGCTTAGATCTTCGACTACAGCGTCAGCCTCTTTTAGAAGCTTAAAGCGAACACTTGAGTGAAGCTCAGGGTTCTGTTCAAAGATCGCCATGATGTTGGAGGCAACCATGTCGGTTACTACATCTTCAATGCTTTCTGAACCTGTATCGCCGGTTCCTGAAGTAAAAATATCGAGGTTTAGCGACAAGTGCTCAATTAGAGCCAGATATCCATCGGTTTCTACAACCACTTCTATTCTCCGTTTGGTGCTGGCTTTCACTGTGGAAAGCGAATAGTTTCAATACTAAGACATGCCAAAAAAATTTCATTAACTAATTTCATATATATCAAAATTAGTCAATTAACTGGACGAATATCAACCAATT
The DNA here is from genome assembly GCF_052037695.1 of Vibrio sp. WZ-1. Lineage (NCBI taxonomy): Bacteria > Pseudomonadati > Pseudomonadota > Gammaproteobacteria > Vibrionales > Vibrionaceae > Vibrio > Vibrio sp. WZ-1. Next base: position 30,311 of record NZ_JBQEQR010000075.1, read on the forward strand.
TTATGCATTTCTTGTTGACTGCATGTTTGGTTTCGCCCGCCTTCTTTTGCACGATATAGTGCTGAATCGGCAGACTTCAGCCATTGAGTATGACTATCAAACTGAGATTTATACTCGCAAACGCCAAGACTTATCGTGTAGTTAATCAAAAACTCTTCAACTTTTACGATTTCTTGCTCAATTCGCTTTCTCAAACGCTCTGCAAAGTACTTTGCTTGCTCCTCACTTGTGTTGGGTAATAGTACTGTAAACTCCTCACCACCAAAGCGACCACAAATGTCACTCCCTCTCGCAGTGCGTTTCAGCAAGTTAGCGGTTCGACGGATCACCTCGTCCCCCGTATGGTGTCCGTATGTGTCATTCACTTTCTTAAAATGGTCGATATCAAAAATAACCAAAGAACATGGGGTTTCCATGCATTTAAGTCTAGCGAACTCCTCTTTAAAAGCTTGTTCCCAAAATGCTCGATTAAATAACCCTGTAAGCCCATCTTTTCTACTGATTTCAGAAAGATGCAAGTTCGTCTCTTTTAAATGGATTCGGTTACGTGCCGTTTCAGAAACATCGTTAACTTGTATAGCGATATGATTTATCTCGCCGGAAAGCGAATGCAACGGTGTTATTACGATATCTTGATACATGTAATTACTGCCGTTAGAAACGGGGGAGAAATTCTGAAATTTAAATAGATAAGGTCGATTCTCCCAACTAGAAAAGGAACGAGTTTCTAGATCTGCCGCGGTTTTGATTTTTGTTTCTAACCACGTTCTCGGTAGGTCTTCAAAATGGTCAAAGAGACAACGCCCCAAAATGTTCTGTGACAATACCCCGCTGTATGACTGCATAAAGCCATTCCAGACACAAACCTTATACTCTCGGTCAATTACTACCAATCCTGAATCCATCGTATCAAGAATTTGAGTAACCCAATGAAAGTCAGCAATATCTAACGTAATCTCAGACATCAAACTAGCTCCATGATTTCATAAATGATTTCCACAGACAACTTGTCGATTAGGAAAAGGACCTCACACTCAAAATCAAGGGACTCCGCCATGTAAGTGTACTCAATGGTAAAGAGCTCGCCCCCCTCTTCACTTTCTTCTTTGAAAGGAGAAACTGAGTCAATAATGGCAGGCTGACGTAATGAGAATTGTTTGTCGAGTTGGTTTCCCAAAGAGGTAAGGAAAGAAGACACTAAAAGGTTTGCGATATTTAAAATAATTTCATTTGATGGCGTAAACTCAAGCAAATACCCCAACTTTTCACCAATGAGATTGATGTCCTTACCGCGTAAACAAACAAGCGCCTCACCATGAACACCGCCACCCACGAAACGCTGTGATACAGCGACAGAACGCTCTCTTCCTAATACATCCACCAATGTCATGTGCAGCTCGCCGTATGACAATGGACCGACGTGAGGAACCGGCAGTTGTATAAACTCGCTCAGGTGATCAGCCATGATTGCTGCACCTTTACCTAAGGCGATATTGGTGACTTCACGAAACTTTGCAATTGGAGACAATTCTACCTTTGTTTGCTCGCTTGTATTTTCTGGGCTTTTTAATGCGTAGTGCAACCCTAAACGAGCAAACAAAGGCACTATTTGATGCTCAGAGAAGGGTTTTTCTACAAAATCAATTGCACCTAACTCTAAACATCGATTTTTCGCGGACTGCTGTACATCTCCGGAAATCACAACCACTTTTGTTTCATAGGAACTTACTGGTAATGATTCTAGTAACTCAAAGCCATCCATTACTGGCATCGTCAGATCGAGAAACATAACATCTATGTTTTGCTCCATCATTATTTGAAGCGCCTCGTAGCCATCTTGAGCTTCGATTAGCTGAAGTGCTGGCTCTTGCAAAATAGAACGAATAACCAACTTTCGAGCTACCGCAGAATCATCACATATGAGTATTTTCATATCGCCTATGGAACTAAAGTCAAAAAAAGAATAATACTCGTTGTGCAGATGCATCGCCATATGGTATGCACTTAAATCAGTCACTTATAAGAGACTTGATTCACAATTATGCAATTTATTAACATTTACAACATTTTTTGTTGCTGAAGTTTGCTCTATTACCCGCCAATCAATCGTCACTTCATCTAAACTATTGGAGGTTAAGTCGATTGGTGGAGTTTTCTATGTGGCAAGCAATAGCTCAGCAGCTGTCTGACACCCTATTATTTGAGTATCAAATTACTGAAAAAACGAGGCTGTCAGGAGGGGACATCAGTGAAAGCTACATGATTAGCGATGGCGAACAGCGTTACTTCGTAAAAATCAACGATCGTGAGTTTTTCAATAAATTCGAATTGGAAGCAGAAAGTCTCCATTTGCTTCGTGAGACCTCAACTGTTTTTGTACCAGAAGTCGTCTTGGTCGGAAAAACCAAAGCTCACTCCTTCATCATTTTGAATTACCTTCCGACAAAACCACTTGAAGATGCTTCTAACAGCTTTAAGTTTGGTCAGCAGTTAGCACTCCTCCATCAATGGGGAGAGCAAAAAGAATTTGGTTTCGATAATGACAATTATATTGGATCTACACTGCAACCCAATCAGTGGCACAAAAAATGGTGTGTTTTCTTTGCTGAGCAGCGTATCGGGTGGCAATTGCAGCTTCTGAAAGAAAAAGGCATAGAGCTAGTAGATATTGAAGATTTTATTGATGTAGTTAAACGCCTGCTAGCAAACCATACTCCTACTCCTTCGCTATTACATGGCGACCTATGGAATGGCAATGTCGCTTTAACCCCATTTGGACCAATTTGTTTTGATCCCGCGAGTTACTGGGGAGATAGAGAGTGCGACTTAGCAATGAGCGAACTATTTGGTGGTTTTCAGCCAGAGTTCTATCAAGGCTATGAATCGATTATTCCATTACCCATTGGATATTGTGAGAGAAAGGAAATTTACAACCTTTATCATGTACTTAACCATTGCAACTTATTTGGCGGACATTATTTAGAACAAGCTCAAGTGCTGATAAATAAGATCGTCTCATATTGAATATGCGTTGCATATTTAGCATGTAAATCATTTCATATTGTAAATTTTCGACGCACATCACCATCACATAATCCCCCCAAGCTCAACCGTGAGTTTGGGGTCAACTTTTCCACTTATTTCGACTCAATTAGCAACAAGAACACCTAATATTCTTAGTAACTCGGCTTACGTTGTATCTCTTAACCTTAGAGAAGAGCGAGTAATCATACCCAAGAAGCCTCTAGATACGGCGTTCAACGAAAATGACTTGGGTTAAGGGCTGTATTTTCGAAACAACAAAGTATTAAAAGCCCTGCAATATTAGGAGTTTTTGTATGCAAAATTACACAGAAAGACACGTGAAATGCCCTCACTGTGGGCACTCAATTGGCATCACACTCGATGCAAGTAACGGTAACCAAGAGTTCTATGATGATTGCCCTGCTTGCTGCCATGCCATCCACCTCAACATGAAAGTTGATGAACTACAGCAAAAAGTCGAGTTGTTCATCGACGATAATTACGAGTAGAACCTAACATTCTAATCAATAAAAATAAGAAAAGGAGCTTGATGTGCTCCTTTGTTATTTAAAGCTTTCTTATTAAGTCTTAGAGCTGTTTCGCTGCTAGTACGCGCTCTACCGTATCAACAATCGCTTGCGTTTGCGGGTCGAACTCTACATTGATCTTTTCACCAACTTGGCGACAACCAAATAGCGTTCTTTCTAGCGTTTCAGGGATCAGGTGTACAGAGAAACTGTTCTCTTTCACTTCACCGATCGTCAAGGAACACCCATCAAGCCCAATATAACCTTTCGCCAATACGTATTTCATTGACTCTGGAGCCAGCGTAAACCAAATCGTACGGTTATTTGGCGTATCGATAATATCTGTAATTTCTGCCATCAGACTGATGTGCCCTGACATGCTATGGCCACCAATCTCATCGCCAAACTTAGCGGCGCGTTCAATATTCACGCTGTCGCCCTCTGCCAACTCACCAAGGTTGGTCAACGCTAGTGTCGCTTGCATTAGGTCAAAGCTGATTCGGTTCCCTTCGATTTTAGTTACGGTGAGGCAACAACCATTGTGCGCAACAGATGCACCAACTTCTAGGCCTTCATTTAATGCACCTTCCAGTTCAACAACGTGAGTTTGGAAGCGCTCTTTTTTGTCGATATGAACGACTTTTGCCGTACCTTGAACTATTCCTGTAAACATTCTTTTTACCTACTTATTATTCGTAGCCGATAGCCAAGATAAACGACCACCAACTGTTTTTACAATCGTCTATCAATTAACCAAAAATCCGCATCTTGTGGGTATGGTATCTGAGCATACAATTGTTTATCATCTGCGCGGAGTTCCTTCGAGGCATTTTTTCACCTTATAGTGACTAAAATCAACCATCAGATCAGTTCATCACATCTTTTGTCCTCGAGCACTCTCTATCTTTTCTAATTATTGTTCCGCTCTGGAGTATTTTCGTGCATCGCTATAAAGAAGAAGCATCGAGTCTTATAAAACTAGCAACCCCTGTGTTGATCGCTTCTGTTGCGCAAACGGGGATGGGCTTTGTCGATACCGTGATGGCAGGTGGCGTCAGCGCTACCGATATGGCAGCGGTATCTGTAGCTGCAAGTATCTGGCTGCCGTCTATCCTATTTGGTGTTGGCTTGTTAATGGCCCTCGTTCCCGTTGTTGCTCAACTAAACGGTTCTGGTCGCCGAGTTAAGATCCCATTTGAGATCCAACAAGGTATCGTGCTTGCCCTGCTTATTAGCATTCCGATCATCGGTGTGCTTTTCCAAACCCAGTTCATCCTTGAGCTTATGGATGTTGAGGCAGCGATGACACAAAAGACCATCGGGTATATCCATGCCGTAATTTTTGCTGTACCTGCATTTTTGCTATTTCAAACCTTGCGCAGCTTTACCGATGGTATGTCTTTGACCAAACCAGCCATGGTGATTGGCTTCATCGGTTTGATGTTAAACATCCCTCTCAACTGGATTTTTGTTTATGGGAAGTTTGGCGCGCCAGCCTTGGGTGGCGTGGGTTGTGGTGTTGCTACAGCTATCGTGTACTGGGTGATGTTTGGCTTGTTGCTGCTTTACGTGACAACGTCAGCACGCCTGAAGAGCATCAATCTGTTTGGTGAGTTCCACAAGCCTCAACTTAAGGCGCAAGTTCGTTTGTTCAAACTTGGCTTCCCTGTCGCTGCGGCGTTGTTCTTTGAAGTGACGTTGTTTGCAGTGGTGGCGCTTTTGGTTTCTCCGTTGGGCTCAATCATTGTCGCGGCGCACCAAGTTGCGATTAACTTCTCTTCACTTGTTTTCATGTTACCAATGAGTGTAGGTGCAGCAGTGAGTATTCGTGTTGGCCATCGCTTAGGCGAAGAGAACGTAGACGGTGCTCGTGTGGCTTCTCGCGTTGGTATAATGGTAGGCCTTGCCCTAGCGATGATGACTGCAATCCTAACCGTTATCTTCCGTGAGCAAATCGCCCTGCTTTACACCAACAACCCAGAAGTAATCGAACTTGCAATGGTGTTGTTGCTGTTCGCTGCAATCTACCAGTGTACTGACGCAGTTCAAGTAATTGCTGCTGGTGCACTACGTGGCTATAAAGACATGCGCGCTATCTTCAATCGTACCTTCATAGCTTACTGGTTACTTGGTTTGCCAATCGGTTATGTACTTGGCCGTACAGATTGGATTGTAGAGCCAATGGGCGCACAAGGTTTCTGGCTAGGCTTTATTATTGGTCTTTCATCTGCAGCGTTCCTATTGGGCATTCGTCTACGCTGGATGCATCGCCAAGAGCCAGAAGTGCAGTTGAACTTTTCTCAGCTGTAGTTCGACGCTAAATAATAATGTAAAAGCCAGCACCCGCTGGCTTTTTTGATCTCTAAGAATAATCGGGCGGTATACTTATCTAAGTGATTAAAAAGGAAATGCTGTGAGAACTTCATTTGTCGCTGCGGCAGTTTTACTGTCAACTACTATGCTAAACGGGTGCAACGAATGGTTGGCCCCTGAAAAAGCGATGTTCGAAAAGTACAATCAGCGTCTGGCAAATGTATTAGACACATCGAAAGTTGAACTAGACGCCTCGCCCGCTGTTACCATTCCTGACAAACGAGATCTATTTCAAGAGTTGCCTCGCCTGTCAATTGGCTTGCTAGAAAGCTACCAATTACGCCAATGCGGCCTGTTCAATTTGCTCGCTGAGAAGAACTCACAAATGGGTAAAGTCCAAGACGCCTTTTACGATTTCGATTATCAAACCAAGCTACTGCGCACTCTCAATGGCTGCCTAAATGATTACCCATTGAGTGATGAAGAAAGGGCAAAGCTCAGTGAACTATACGATCAGAAATGGCATCACCTGATGGTACACCTCGATAACATGCTGCTTACGAGCGAAGCTATGCGTAAACAACTGACAGGCTCAGATTGGTTACCAATGGATAGCAAAGATCAAGTCGCTCATGTCCGAGCTGCTTTTCAGGCATTGGACGCAATGTATCAAACACCTTTTCGTACGCTCTCTCGCTTACCCGACGTCACAATCGTGAACTACCAAGAAGAACTCGAAAAAACGCGTCTTGTAGGTCGTCTTTACTACACTCTCGTTGACGCAACAAAATGGCTTGAGCACACCACACATATGCTCCAAGAAAACCAAGACCGAATCTTTTGCGGCGCCAACCGAGACACGACCCAATTTCGCTATTTAAGAAACGTCTTCCAATCCATCTATGTTGCCGAAGTTCAGCCATATATGGCACTTGTCGATAGAACCTATCAACAACTGGACGTTGGTATAAACTTAGTTGAAGAGAGGATGACTGCACACGGAGCAATCTACGGAATTAGAGGGGCACATCGCCAGTTTCGACAAAAAACATTAGAACATGTGCATTTTTGGAAAGCGTTGTTTGAACGTTGTGGCGTTAACATCACACGCTAACTCTACTCTTTTAGACGCTCGCGTAGGTAACGAGCAAATTTAGGAATACCATTATGCGTATAGCCATTAAAACGAAAAGTAATGGTTGCACCTAGTTTTGGTGGTGACTTTCTAACTTCATCGGTAAAACCACTGCCAATATAGAACTGCTTTCCATCGGATGTCTGTATTAACATTGCCCCCATCATCCCAAGCAGTCTTCCAGTACCTGGTTTGTAACCAATGACGATACCCTCTGCATCTTCGTGGTGCTTAAGCTTAAGTAAATCACTACCGCGCCCCGCTTGATAACGGCTAGATACCTTTCGTAACATCACACCCTCCCCCTTTGAGTGTGCAATGTTGTCGAGCTGCTTAAAAAGTTGTTTCTCACTTTTTATCGGCCTGTGCTCAATGTACTTCACGTGGTCAGCGTCTAGCTGTAAGACAATACTTTGCAGGTTATAGTATCGCTTTTGGTAATCACCAGCCGCTTCAGGAATATCAAACACCATAAAATCGATGCCTCTCCACGATGCATCGTTGGGTGTTTTATCCAAAACCGTTTGTTGAACAATATTGAAGTTACCTCGCCCAGCCCAAAGCTCCCCATCAAGGGGAAACGGAGGTAAATCTTTTTTAAACCATTCAGGTGCATGAATGGTATTCCCGTTTCGCGTAACAAACTGCCTGCCCGTCCAATACGCCCTGATGCCATCCAGCTTCTCACTGTACCAATATTCCGCTATATCGATATCTTGATGGTAGGTTTCTGCAAGGGGAACAAAGGGGGTATCAAAAGACTCTGCAAGAGCACTAGACGTAGCAAGTACTGCCAAAGCAATTAAATTCATTCTCATAATAACCAACGACCTTGTTACCCTCTCCTGAATATCATTAGAACTCATCAATAAACAAAGCTACATAGATAAGCAAAATATATCCGAGAGAGTGCAACATTACTGATGCTCATCGTCACCTTAGTTACATGATTCTTCAAAGCACTTCATGTTGCCATTACTAGCTCCTCTATATCATTCTCATTTTTGTAACACATTTCCCAATATGAGTCTTTCGTTGCCGTCTTCGTTTTGATTCTCAATTTGAGAGTCAATGACTTTCGCTCATGTTCAATTGCGCAAAAGAATCTAACGCATTGTATTTATTGGATAAATTATTTGGCACATTAAGTGCAGTTAACAATTAAACAAAGGAGGAATCACAATGGAACTAAAAAAAATCGAAACAAGCCACTCTCAACTAACCTTGGAAATTTATGGTGATCTAGACGCAAAAGGCTGCCGTGAGGCGCAAAGCCAAATTGATGACATCATTCACTCAGACAATCATCCTGAGGTTGAAGTGAACTTAGAAAACGTCCAATTTCTTGATTCTTCTGGTATTGGTGCCATTGTTTACTTGTATAAGCGTTTAGTTGAGCGCAACAGAAGTATGCGAATCGAGAATGTAGCAGGCCAACCATTAGAGATCATGAGTCTGCTTCGTATTGATCATGCAATACCTGTTAATTCAAAACTTTAAAACGAAAATAACCGTGATAAACGGAGGTTGGCATGCTAAATACTGTACAACAAGGAGTCGTTTGCAGTTTGTTGGTCGGCATTATCGGGTGCTCATCTTTCGGATACCCAGATAATGGCACAGGTGGTCTGGCTGAAAGCTATCAAGATATATCCATTGAAAACTATCAGTTTTCACCGGTGATGCCAGACGAACCACTTGGCCCCGAGCATGGATTACGTTTTGATTGGCACCTTAGCAAGTTACACCTTGACGCTTTGATTCAGGAAGGTGCTAGATGGTGTTTTCCAGCTGCCGTCGTTCAAGCCCTAGAAAAGCAAAACCGAATTGCGCGCGAGCTAGAAGGTGGACTGCTGTTAGACGCTGCTAATGATCTTGTTATCCAAAGACGTCGGCTCAACCAACTCGAACAACAACTCGACTACGTATTAACTCACACAACATGCACCCCACCAGAAGATATTGACGCACTTCGACAAGACCTCGATGTCGTTGCTAACATCTATCAATTACTCAATATCGATAACCAATTTGCTATCGACTCAGCAGAAATTAACCCGAAATACATGGGGCACTTAGCAGAAGCAGCCTATCTGCTACGTGACCATCAAGCTCTAACCCTCGTCGTAACGGGTCATGCAGATGCGTCTGGAGATACTGATTACAACCAACAATTAGCGAAAGATAGAGCAGATCAAGTAAAGCGCTACCTTACGGTCTTTGGTATCACTCCTGATAGAGTTGAGACCAAATCCTTGGGGGAAGAACTACCTCTCTATGAAGGCCAAACTCCCGGAGTTCGACTAACCAACCGACGTGTGAGCATTGAAGTGATTGCAGAGACACCTCACGGAGGCACATTATGAAACACATGCGCATACTCCTAATGATGTTCTCAATATTCTTTAGCACTGTTCCATCAAATACTCTGGCAGATAATAGTTCAGACACCGTTAAAGTCGGTGATTTGGTTCAAATCAACCTCCCAGGTGAAGCTACGTTAAATAAAGGATTTCAGGTTGATAAGCGCGGCCGAATAGAGCTTCCTGAAATAGGTCCCGTTTTTGTTGCTGGTTATACAGAACAACAACTTCAGGCCGTCATCATTGAGAATTTAAACACCGTATACCGCGATGTAAGCAACGCGAGAGTGTTCATCAAGCAACAGCAACTTCTTATCTCTGTGCAAGGCTATGTAAGCAAACCTGGGGAATACACGCTTCCTGCAGGTTCGAATATACAGATGTTTTTGTATGAAGCTGGCGACCTACGTTCAGGTGCTCAACTCGACAAAATGATTGTCAAACGGGGCAATAAAAACATCGAATTTGATTACAAACGTTTTTTAGATACTGGTGACGAGAATCAGTTACCTACATTGGAGTCCCTTGACGTTCTTTTCGTGCCAGCCTCTCCATTGGTGGGCAACATTGAACAAGAGTTTGATGCTGCCAAGTTAGCAAACTCGGGGGACAGCGCAGACTCCGCCAAAGCAATCAAAGTATTTGGAGAAGTCAACGCGCCTGGTTCTTTTACTTATAAATCTGGCTCTTCATTGGTAGACATCATTATGCGCGCTGGCGGTGTCACCCGTTACGCTAGCGTCGAGCAAATACGAATCATCACAAATAACACACCTATCCTCTTCAATCTGAAGAACTATTTAGATTCAGGTGATGCTAAGTTACTACCAGCGATTGAACCTGGCGCCACTATTTTTGTTCCTAAGCAAGAAGAGGAAATCAAAGCGGGTGCAAATGTGGTGTACATAATGGGAGAAGTTGACAAGCCAGGCGCCTATGAAGGTAAAAAAGGTGCAAGCTTTATGGACATCTTAGCTAATGCGGGAGGGCCAACTCGCTATGCTGAATCTCGCCAGATCCGAGTTATTAAAGCCAATGGCCAAGTGTTAAAGTTTGACTTAACGGCTCATACCGAAGGTCTAAGCAACCAACCACCTCCAGCTATTCAAGCTGGCGATGCTATCTTCGTCCCTGAAAAAACCGATATGAATGAAAAGTCTTGGCTGAAAGTCTCCCCCGACCGAGCAGTTGCGGTCATGGGCGAAGTGGTTCGTCCTGGACGAATAGAATGGTCTGATGAAATGGATCTCATCGATTTGCTCGCTCATGTTGGAGGCCCAACACGCCGTGCAGACACCACTGAGATAGAAGTGGCAAGCAACGGGAAAATGACTAAGTTCAATTTAGATAAGTACATCCTTGATGGCTCTCCAAGATCAAGACTTCCCACTATTTTCGCGGGTTCTATCGTTCGCGTACATGAACTTCCTGATGACCCTTCTGATAACAAATCGCAATGGGTGCGCCAAAGTTCAGATGCCTCAATATATGTTTTTGGGCAAATAAACTCCCCGGGTCGCTATCGATTTACTCACGAAATGCACTTTCTAGACATTCTATCCGCAGCCGACGGACCAACACAAAACGCAGACATTCATAACATTCGCGTTACTCACCGAGGATTGGGTTACGCCAAAGTAAGTAAGCTAAATCTGTCTCTGTATTTTGAAACTGGCGATGAGTCTATTTTGCCTAAAGTCCGTCCTGGAGACACCATCTATATACCAGAGAAAGATAAAAATTGGTTAGACCGTTCTAAAGAATCTACCGTTCGAGTACTTGGCGAAGTTCGCGATCCTGGTCGATATGTATTTAATGACAACATGACAATCTTAGACTTGCTTGCAGAAGCTGGGGGCCCGACAAACAGCGCATATTTAGAGAAGATAAGCGTGGTCAACATGTCCTGCTGCCAAGGCCAGGCAAGAACATTCAATTTGGTCGATTTTAGTAAAACCGCCAATATTTATGATTTACCTGTCATTCGCGCTGGTGACACGATATATATTCCGCACAAAGATGAAAGCTTTGCAGAAAAGGCGCGAGCAGGCTTGCGCGATCTGCTCCAAATCACAACCACCATTGTCTTGATAGGAGCACTCTAATGACGATACCAGCAACACACGCTGAAATAGAGCAGCTTTATTTACAATGCGAGCTTAATGGGTACCGTTCTGTCTGCATCAGTGCTTGCCAAAGTGAAGACGGTGTCACTTCTATTGCTACGTCACTTGCTGAACGATTTATATTGTCCGGTCAGCGCACTTTGTATGTTGATTTAAACCTGCACAAACCTGCTTTCGAAGCTCTGTATAAACTGGATGATGAAATTGGGCAACTGATCGGCCATACGTTAAGTCACCAAACATTCGTTGGAGTGACCGCCCCCGAACAAACGACCAAACAGCTCAACTTCCGAGACCCAAAGCATCTATCTTGTGATATCAAGGATTGGCTATCATCTTACGATAAAATTGTGTTCGACACTTCACCCCTCCTAAGTCTGAACAAAAGCAATGTCCCAGCCCACATGGTCGCATCGACTTGTGACGCAACGATACTAGTCACTTGTTTTGGTCAAACGACAACACGACAGCTCGATCAAGCTAAAGCACTTCTTGATTCGAGTGGCGCGCAACTGATTGGTTCTATTTTAAACATGAAGCACTCACCTAGCCTCAAGGAAGAGATACAAAGACAAATTGAAAAATTACGATTCATTCCCATCCGTTGGCGACAAAACTGGATAGAATCAGTAAATAAAAGTGAATTATTAGAACTGTGAAAGGGGTAAAGCGATGAAGCAAGCAACCGAAGCCTTATCAAAGGATGATCTCGTTGACGAAATGATCTTGCAGCAGATGATAAAAGACACAAGTGCGGATGTTATTCCAATGCTAATTGACCATTATATCGATGAGTCTCAACAGCGACTTACAAGCATTGAGCAAGCAGTCCGATCCCACGATCTAGAGCGACTTGAGTTTGAAGCACATACTCTCGGAAGCTCTGCTTTAGCATTAGGAAACAGAGCGCTATCTCACTTAGCTCGAGACATAGAAAGACTATGCTTAGACGGTGAAAACCAACAGGCTATAGCCAAATGTGAAAACCTAACTGCTGTCGCTAAACACTCTTTTTCTGCGTTAGTTGATAGAAAAAACATGGGGTTTTAATCATCATCATCCGCTGCTCTTAATCACTTAATTCATTAAAAAATAAAGTAATATCTTCCATCCCCTACAACATATGCTAATACTTATGTAATCAAGGATTATTAAAATGATTCAGACAATGGAACAACGTTGGGGGAAGGATTATGAGACCGAAGGTTTTGTTGGTAGAGGATTCTACCTCTCTTGCTATCTTATATAAGCAATATGTTAAAGATGAGCCTTATGACATTTTCCATGTTGAAACAGGTAGAGAGGCCAAACAGTTCATCGAGCGAACCAAACCCCAACTGGTCATTCTGGATATTAAGTTACCCGATATGTCTGGTGAAGACGTCTTAGATTGGATAAACGAAAACAATATTCAAACCTCGGTAATTATTGCAACCGCTCATGGCAGCGTGAACTTAGCTGTCAACCTCATTCAAAAGGGTGCAGAAGATTTTTTAGAGAAGCCCATCAATGCCGATCGTCTCAAAACATCCGTCTCATTACACCTTAAGCGAGCAAAGCTCGAACATTTAGTTGAAAACATTCAAGCAACGTTTGATCGACACAACTATCACGGCTTTATCGGCTCTAGCCTCCCAATGCAGGCAGTTTACAAAACAATCGATGCGGTAGCCCCTACTACTGCCAGCGTGTTCATTGTTGGTGAAAGTGGCACGGGTAAAGAAGTCTGTGCAGAAGCTATCCATCGTCAAAGTGATCGTCGCGATAAACCCTTCATAGCCATCAACTGTGGCGCTATTCCGCGAGACCTAATGGAAAGTGAGATATTTGGTCATGTTAAAGGGGCATTCACCGGAGCAACTACAGACCGAAAAGGTGCAGCCACACTAGCACATGGCGGCACCCTGTTTTTGGATGAGTTATGCGAAATGGAGCTAGAAATGCAGAAAAAGCTCCTGCGCTTCTTACAGACAGGAACCTATACACCACTAGGCGCAAGCAGAGAGATGAAGGTAGATGTACGCATTATTTGTGCGACGAACCGAGATCCTCTAGAAGAAGTCGAACAAGGTCGATTTCGTGAAGATTTATATTATCGCGTACATGTTGTGCCTATCGACATGCCACCATTGTCAGAAAGAGGAAGTGACATCGTCACGCTTGCTACTCACTTCTTGAACACTTACGCAAAACAAGACAAGAAGAAGTTCAAGTCTTTAAGCAAAGAGGTTCAGGCTCTCTTCAAAGCATACTCTTGGCCAGGAAATGTGCGACAGCTGCAAAACATCATTCGCAACATTGTCGTTTTAAATAATGAAGAACAAGTTTGCCTGTCCCACTTACCTGCACAGTTAACAGCAAAACCAAGAAATCAAACAGACACAACAAGTACTAAATATGATCGTGAACCAGTGGAGCATCAGCAGCAGGTTACACCTAGCTCGAAGATTGCTGATGTAGAGCCACGCCCTTCTCATTTGGGCGAGCCTATCACACACATAAATGCGAATCGAACCCCTTATTTTAAAGAAGATGGCAGTATTAGACCCATGTGGGAAGTCGAACGAGAAGCGATTCAAAATGCTATCAGCTTTTGTGATGGCAATGTTCTCAATGCAGCAGTAATGCTTGAATTAAGCCCATCTACGGTATATCGCAAGAAACAAGCATGGGAATCAGACGAGGCCCAAATTGAATAAGGATGCCAAGAGCAAAAAAATCTGGCTGCTGATAGATAGCCGGATCTTCGGAGGAATCGAAAGCCACGTACTTGAATTGGCTAGAGGGTTAAAGCAGTTTGGCTATCAACCTTTGGTTATTTTTACTAACCATTACGATATGCATTCGATTCTTCATCAAAAGTTATCCGATGAGCACATCACAAGTGCCTACTTATATCAATTATCTTCCATCGACCATCAAAAACCGCTCTTTCAGCAGTTATTAGCCGCTGTAAAGCAGCATAAACCTGACGTTATCCACACTCATGGCTACAAAGCCGCACTTATCGCAAGAGTAGCTAAAACTCTGTCATGTACCTTTCCCAAACTGGCTTCAACTTTCCATGCGGGAGAATCACCAACAGGTAAGGTATGGTTGTATGACTTTATGGATCGCTATACTGGTTTTATTTCGCGTTCTCGATTTGCCGTAAGCAAAGAGATACAACACAAACTGCCCTGCTCTTCGGTGTTGTTAAATAACTTTGTATCTCTCCCACTAGATATTCCTAACTATCAACAAATCGCCTTTGTTGGACGTTTAAGCCATGAAAAAGGAGCCGATAATTTCATACAACTAGCAAAACTCAATCCAAACATAAGCTTCTCTATCTATGGTGATGGCCCAGACCGAGATCAGTTAGAGCTTAACGCACCTAACAACGTTACTTTTTATGGCCACCAGAAAAACATGAACAATGTTTGGTCAAATATAGACCTGCTAGTCATATCTTCACGCTACGAAGGGTTACCAATGGCAGCTCTTGAAGCAATGGCCAGAGGGATTGTAGTGTTGAGTTTTTCTGTAGGTCGGTTGCCTGATCTTATCGTCGACGGTGACAATGGGTTCCTAGCCAAAAACATCCAAGACCTTTCAGATAAACTATCCATTTGGAACACATTAACTGAAACACAGAAAGTTCTAATTCGCCAAAAAGCGATTGAAACTATATCCAAAGACTTTTCGACCGAGAGCGTGATCCCTAAACTCGTCCAATACTATTAGGCACGATCCTCATTTCGAGTCTCATTTTGAGAACTCATCTCCCAATATGCACCTGACGCCATATTTAATTCGAATAAAATCATACACATAAACTAATAGCATATTTTGGCATCTCGGTTGCAACTGTTGATACATAACAGATTGGCTATCCGAGGTGATTATGAACAACATCAAACGCGTTTTATACGTCCATTACGGAGACAACTGGCTTCGAGGTAGTGAGGTGGTGTTGATTGACCTGCTCAAAGGCCTAGATCGTTCGAAGTTTAAGCCTATCGTTTGGACCAACTGCTTACCGTTAGCAAAAAAATGTCAACAGCTCAGCATCCAGCATACTGTTTCTGAATTTCATATGGTTGGAGGCTGGCATGTGCCCCGCTGGGATGTGAGCGGATGGAACACGCTCATCAAACAAGGAATAAACCTGATAGAAGAGCACGCAATTGATCTGGTACACGTAAACAGTGGCGGACCATGTCAATGGATGTGCTGGGCTGCACGAATGGCAGAGATCCCCCTCGTGACGCAACTGCACTGCCACTACACCTTAAGAGATCGCTTTTCTTTAGGCCTACACCTCTCACCCAAATTAATCTGCGTCAGTGAAGACGTCAGTTTACAACTGTTAGAAGATGGCTACCCAAAACATCAAATGCGGGTCGTTCACAACGGTGTTTCTTTAACTCAGAAATCCCAACCAAAGGATGTGAAGCACAATTTAGGTATACCAGCCAACGCCTTTACCTTCTTATCCGTAGGCTCCCTAATCAAAAGAAAAGGCTTTGATCGACTCATTCATGCCATGCGCATGCACAATTATCACCATCAAAACCCTCATTTGGTCATTGTCGGCGACGGAGAAGAAAGGGAGCATTTAAAGCAGTTATCAAAGAGCCTTGGGGTTCAAGATCGTGTTCATTTTGTTGGTGAGCAAGATGACGTTGCGGCTTGGCTAACTGGCAATGTCGATGCATTCATTAGTGGCGCATATGAAGAAGCTTTTGGCTTGGCGCTTGGTGAGGCCGCTTTAGCGAGATTACCAATTATTGCCCCTCTTATTGGAGGTATACCCGAGCTGTTTATACACAATCATAGCGCTCTCTTGTATCAAAGCACTGGTATGGCCAGCCTACTAAATGCCATTCAACAAATAATGACGGATGCTTTATTACGCGAAAAATTGTCGAACAATGCCGGAAAGCATGCTGAAACCAACTTATCTATTTCGACTTCAGTACAAGCAATTGAATCGATATACCTTGAAGAACTTAGCAGCTGTAAACCAAGACGAATCCCTCTTTCACGAGGCGTGAAACCAATAACACGATGGCTGAACCTGAACTAGTGGAGGTGAGCAATGCAGCGCGTATTAATGTTTGACTCGATACCCATGAATGGCGGTTCAAAAATTGCCAACTCAGAAATTTTGGCTCTCTGCGAGAATAAAAGCATTACTGGTTATATCGCCTCTACTCATATTGAGCATTGGGAATCCCAGTTAAAGATAAACACCCATATCAAGCTATTACCACTTAAAGCTTCTCCAATACAAAAGTCTTCTGGTCTTGGTTACTGGATTATGTGCTGCTTTTACACCCTACAGCTCTTACTCATCGCAATCAGAGAAGCTAAATTTCACAGCTATATGGGACTTTCTTGTCCAAGTAATGATATGCCATTGTATTTATTACGTTTAATTAGTAATAAACCCATCATACAAATGATTCACGGCCCTGTGGCGATGGCTCGTTCTACGGGGTATTGCCTGACCAAAGCAGCAAAGATCTACTATCTCGCCAGTACAAAGCCTTCTATTCTTCTCGCTTTAGCAAAGTATTTAAAACTCTCTTCAGCGGAAACAAGGAAAGTATGGTCGAACTGTAACGCCGACATTTTTGTGAATGGTTTGTCAGAACAACGTTGGTCAAGCCCTGCGAACCCACTATCTCAACGAGTTTTTTGGGCGGCAAGTCTGCTCAAATGGAAAAATGTTGACCTTCTTGTCGAAGCCAGCCGTTTAGACAAAGACAACTATATAGACACTCTAATATGCTACATAGAGCCACAAAGTGAATTAGATACCTCAACACCAGATTTCGAGGCGGATAACATCCACTGGGTTAAATCCCCTAACAATCTCGATGAGCTTCGCGCTTCTTGCGGAATATTTGTTTCCACCAGTATTAACGAACCGTTTGGCCTCTCGATTCTAGAAGCGCTAGCTGCAGGGATGTGTGTGGTGATTCCGAGTGATGACAGCTATTGGGACCGCGTGCTCATTCATGGAAAGAACTGCATTAAATACACACCGAATTGCCCTAAGTCACTTCACAACGCAATACGCTTGCTCAATGAATCACCTTGGCAAAAAGTGACCATGAGCATGGAAGCAATGAATCTCGCTAAGCTTTATAAAGCAAATCGTTGTTATGAACCGATTCTTCGTACATTAAGCAATGATAGCGCTAACCTTTCAAAACCAACCCATTCGAGTCCTACTAAGGGGGCTCATCATGTCTAAGGCGATGATTAACATGTCTTACTTCGCTTTGGCGCTGATTATTAATAAAAGCATTAGCTTATTAATGCTGCCTGTAATCCCTCATTTCTTAGCACCTGCACAGATGGGGAAATTGGAGTTACTTACTTCTTTTAACGTTGTCATTGCTTTGGTTGTTTGCTTTGCGCTAAACGAAGCTCTCTTTCGATTTGTCGGAACAGAAAAACGAACAAACGTACAATTAAAACTAAGAAACAACATCTACACGTTAACCGTTAGCATATCGTTTATTACTGCACTGGCTCTGTTTGCAATACTCTCTCTGGTTACGCTTCCACTAGAATTTGTGTTACTCGAGTTTGTCGTCATCATTTTGTGTGTCAGCTTTGAGGGGAGCATTGGCATTGGCACCGCCTGGTTAAGAATGAAGGACGATAAGGCAAAAACCTTGTTTACTGTGATGGTTACAACCACCGTAATTCAGGTTATTTTTATCATCATGGCATTAAACATCTCGCCTTCCGTATTATCAGTGCTGTTTGGCGGCCTAATTGCTTCTGTCGTTCAGTTTATTTGGCTCCACCTCATTAATCGCTACCACTTCACTTTCCCAAACAAAGCACAAGTGCATTCGTTTCTTCGTTACAGCACACCAATCATGCTCGCGGGGCTCATGGCTTTTTGCCTAAATGGTGCTGAACGGTGGTTTATCAGTGCCAATGCATCTTTGGAAACACTAGGCATCTACGCTATTGCTGCCAAGTTTGCTTTAGGGATGTGTATATTGGTTCAACCTTTTGGTATGTGGTGGATGCCTCGCCGCTTCGCCTACCTTGAAGAAGGTAATACAAATACCGCGATGCGAATAACACATCTGGGTATCATCTACATTGCATCATTAACCACTCTGGTTGCGACATTAGCCTATATTGTTGTGCACACTCTGTTACCTGAGGCTTATCACGATGCCTTCTTATACACTCTATTCCTATTACCAATCGCAATGCTTAAAGAATGGTACGAGCTCCTGAACCTTCCGATTCTCTATAAAAAGCACACCCATAAATTACTTCTGATCAACGCTATCTCAGCAGGTATTGCTGTGTTGCTACTGTTTGCCCTGAACAACATAGGAGTCTGGGGAGTATTCATCTCGCTCTACATAGCTCAAATGGCAAAACTCTTCATGACGATCTTTGTTGGTAAGAGCTGTATAAAAATAAGGTTTAATATCAACTTATTGGTTGTCATGCACTTGCTATCTGGTGTTGGACTCGTACTTGTGCATTCCAGCCATTCCGTTTTTATCGCAATACTATGTTGTATAGCAATGTGCTCTATTTACTTCTTCATCGCCAAAAACTATATGACAAAAAAACAACGCAAAGCGGTTAATGAACAAGTGCAAAAGTGGCACGTTCAGTTATCTAGGATATCCCAATGAACAGTCAAAGCAGCACCAGTGGACATATTGCCATCGCCGTGGGGTTTTGCTTCGTCGCGGCAGGCGCTTGGTGGATCCTTCCTCATCCAGTGATGATTGTTGCGCTTTGTGTATTCCCTTTGGTGGCCTTGTTTGCTTTAAGCCAAACCTTTTGGCTCGTTACTCTTTTCGTCATTTTCTCTTTCTTCAGAATCCATGAAGCATTCCCTACAATCTATAACTTCAAAATCCCTTTGCTACTTTCTTTAGGCGCATTGGGGGCTTTGTGCTTCCACATTATATTGAGCCGCTCCATACAGCCGTATTGGCACCCATCGCTAAAATGGTTAGCTATTTTTTGGCTTCTCACCACCATAGGTATTGTTTTCGCATCTAACCGCGGTATCGCTATTACTGAGTTCAAAACCGTTTATTGGAAAATAATCCTAATGACACTCGCTATTACGTGGCTGATAAATAGTCCCAAGCAACTTGCAAAAATATCATTTTCTATCATCACTGCAGGCTTGCTCATCGGCTATGTCGCCCTGTCTAATGCATCCAATGGTATTGATCTTGTTGAAGGGACTCGTGTATCCATAGGTCGTAGCTTTGGTTCAGTGCTAGGCGACCCAAACGACCTCGCATTAGTTCTCATGTTCCCTCTGGCTTTTGCGGTTGCTCAAGCGGTAGACGTTCGTTCACATTGGCTCTTGAGAGGATTCGCTCTCTTTGTTTGTATTGTCCTGTTTGCTTCAATTATTGAAACGCAAAGCCGAGGGGGGCTATTAGGCTCGCTATCAGTGTTTGGTTATTTCGCATTCAAGCATATTAAAAGCAAAACTCTGGTTATCACGCTTGGTTTGATTGGCGCGCTCGTTTTGTACGCGGTAGCAGGCATTTCAGGAAGAGCCTCAGGTGGTGCTGCGGAAGCAGGAATAGACGCCTCAGCCATGGGCAGACTCTACGCATGGGAAGCTGCATTTAAGATGGCGATACATAACCCTATCACTGGTGTGGGACTAGACAACTTCTATTACAACTATTTCTTCTACAGCCCTCATTGGGACGGTATCAACCACGCAGTGCATTCAACTTGGTTTGGGGTTTTAGCTGAAACCGGCTTTCTTGGCCTATTTGTTTTTATCGCACTGATCATCTCTTTATGCCGCACATCTCGACAATCCATTAAATTACTTCGTGAAGACTCCCCATCAGCACTCGTAATTGGCGCGAACGCAGTGTTTGGTGGCTTGATTGGCACCATCGTATCTGGCACTTTCTTAACCCAAGGCTTTACGTGGCCAATTTATATTCTTGCGGCACTCACCGTTGCAATAAACAGAATCGCGCAAAGTGACTTTCAAAATGAGAATAACAACAGCGCGGCAAAAGGAACCAATATAACTAATTGATTTTCATAAAATAAAACTCTGGCATGAACTATGAAACAATTTCCCTAGATTACAGTTAAAAGTTATTTTGGAGTTGTTTATGAAAGAGATTGTGGTTTTTGGTGAAGACTTTGGTGGTTTACCTTCTTCGACTCAGCATATCATCAAGAAGCTTAGTCGCAGCTATCGCGTTCTTTGGGTTAACTCCATCGGACTTCGCCAACCGACCTTATCAGCCAAAGACTTAAAACGGGCTACATCAAAAATTAAAAACCGATTTAACTCCCAACAAGAAGCATCCTACTCAAATGGCAAGTTTCACAATATCGATGTCGTAGATTGCCTCACCATACCGGCACCTAAAACTCGATTTGCACGACGCATTGCCTGTGAAATGATCAAATTCCAACTGGCAAACACCCTAAAAAAACTGAAATTTGATAAGCCTCTTTTTTGGACTTCTCTACCAACCGCTGTTGATGTATGCCAGTCAATGACCAACAGCGGTGTTGTTTATTACTGCGGTGACGACTTCTCGGCATTAGCGGGCGTTGACCACAATACTGTTATCCGCCATGAGTCAGACTTAATACAATGCGCAGACCTCATTCTTGTTGCTAGCAACTCACTTGCGAGTAAGTTTCCCCCTAACAAAACTTATGTCGTGCCTCATGGCGTCGACTACGCCTTATTCTCTACCCCAACGCCCGCCGCGAGTGATTTGCCATACCCAAGAGAGAAAGTCATTGGTTTTTATGGGAGTCTTTCCAACTGGTTAGATTATGATTTAATAACCCAAGCCGCCTTGTCATGCCCAGACTGGGCCTTTGTATTTATTGGTCCATGCGAGTTAACAACAAACTTGCTTCCTAACCTACCGAACGTACATTATCTGGGTTCAAAACCTCATGCAGACCTGCCTAAATACTCGCAGCATTGGGCGATAAGTTGGTTACCATTTGTCGATAACGAACAGATCAGAGCATGTAATCCACTCAAGCTACTCGAGTATCTCGCTGTAGGAAAGCCGGTGATCAGTACTCACTTTCCTGCCATCGAACCCTATAAAGGGATGATCAATATTGTAAACAACGCCACCGATGTAAAAAGATGCATCGACAACCACCTTCCTCTCAACAAAGACAAGATGAGTATAGTTGAGCAACAAAGTTGGGATAACAAAGCAGATTTCATTGATGAACTAGTGAGGCAGCTATGAATGACCTAAGGAGTAACTTAACTACAATGCTAGTTGGTGCATGGCGAAGACGGTACTTGATCGTCATGCCAATGATAATACTGCCTATTCTAGGTTTAGGAATGAGCAGATTACTACCAACAACTTATGTATCTCACACCAGCATGTTGATACAAGAAACAGCTAAATTGAATCCGTTTCTTGAAGACATCGCTGTCTCGACCATGCTCAAAGATCGACTCAGTGCGCTAAGTACATTATTGAAAAGTCGCCACGTACTTTACTCTGTGGCCACAGAACAGGGGCTGATCGATCAACACACTACAGACGAACAACGTGACTATATCATCGGACAATTAGCCTCCCAGTTGTCTGTTCATCAGTTAGGTAAAGATTTCATTCAGATTCAACTAAAAAGCCCTCACTCAGAAGGAATGGACACTCTGCTTACTTCTGTAAGCGAACACTTTATTGAGCAGTTGCTCGCGCCAGAACGCTCATCGATTAAGGATTCAAGCCACTTCCTTAACATGCACATTACTAAGCGAAGAGAACAACTCGACAAAGCCGAGTTAGCTTATGCCGAATATAAAAATGCCTATTCACACGCTACGCCAGAAATGCAATCTCAAAGTCTTGCTCGCTTAGCTAGCTTAAAACAAACCTTGGCAGAAAAAGAAGCCGAACTGGCAGGTGTAGAAAGAAGCCTTGGCAGCCTAGACCAACAGTTGTCAAAAACAAACCCAGTGATTGGTAAGATAGAAGAACAGATTATCGAGATCCGCAGTGAACTTACTCTCCTTCGCGCAAGGTATACAGAGGCTCACAGCCTTGTTCAAGGCAAGTTGCGAGAGCTCCAGCGGTTGGAGCAGGAACGCTCAATACTGATCAAATCGAAACAGCCGGAACTCAATAGCGCACAACTCTGGGACATCGCCAGCAACACCAAGCTCAGCCAATTAGGAGAAGCACAACCACTATTGGTCAGTCAGTTACATCAGTTACAAATCATGCGAGGTAAGTTTGAGTCCCTCACAGAAGAAACCATTAGTCTGAAAAAAATGGTGACTGAACTTGAGTATGATGCCAACCGTTTTGGTAGCACGACGACAGACATTAACCGCCTTGCTCGAGATGTCTCGGTCAAACGAGAGCTCTATGAGGATCTTGTCGAGCGTTACGAGATGGCACAACTGACTGGTTCATTGGGTAGCTTTGAAGAAGGAAAAAGAGTGAAAGTCATTGATGAACCTTTTGTACCCAGCTCTCCTTCAAACTTACCAGCAATCGTATTTGTATTGTTAGGCTTTGTTGGCGGCGCTGGGCTAGGCATCAGCTTAGCGACCATTTTAGAACTGATGGATAACTCCATTCGTTCTAAACAAAGTTTGGCCAAGAGCTTAGGGGTGCCTGTTATTACCGTGATTCCACGAGTTACCCCTTAACCCATTTATCATTTGCTTCGTCTCGCGCCACTCGTGGCGCTTTTGCCATTTTATGCTTCTCCATTCTGCTTCTCAAAATGAAACAGCTCTCAACAAAAACCCCAAGCCCTTGTTTTTAAAGAAACATAATCTGGCACAACTCGTGCAAACATCTACTTAAACGTCATAGTAGGTAAATTGCAATGAAAAAGAGACTCTCTGTCGAGCAAAGCCAACGAAACGTGGTTCATGTTGTACAGCACCTGGCTCCTGGCGGCTTAGAAACATTAGTGTTAGAAATGCTACGTTTTGCTCCAGCTTCAGACCACGTCATGATCGTTAGCCTCGAAGGAACATCAGCCGACGCAATAGACAAGTGGGCGAATCTGAAGCCATACCAAAATCGCTTAATATTTTTAGACAAAAAGCCCGGTTTCTCCCCTTCCTGCTTGTATGACTTACTCAAGTTCATAACAGGCTTCAAACCTGATGTGGTTCATACCCATCATATCGGCCCTTTGCTTTATGGAGGACTCGCTGCTCGCATCACAAAAACACCTTGTCTGATTCATACAGAACATGATGCTTGGCATCTGAATAATAGAAAAGCAGCTCGACTACAATCACGTTTACTCAAGCTTCTGCGCCCTAAGGTTATTGCCGACGCCGATCTGGTTGCCAAGCAAATTATCTCGAAATTGAATTATCCCAATGTGAACACCATTCATAATGGTATTGATTGTGAAAGATTCGTCTCTGGACACCCGCTACAGTGTCGAAGCGCCCTAGGCCTTCCTACCAACAGAAAGATCATCGGTACAGCCGGACGACTGGAACTAGTAAAGGGACATGCCATTCTGATCCGCGCACTTCATTCGCTTCCTGAGGATGTACATTTAGCAATCGCAGGTATAGGTAGTTGCCTACCAACCCTGAAAGCTCAAGTCGAGTCATTAGGTTTGAGCAATAGAGTATCCTTTCTAGGACTTGTTCAGGACATGCCGACTTTTTACCAAAGTCTCGACCTCTTCTGTCTTCCTTCTCTACAAGAAGGCTTTCCATTGTCCACTTTAGAAGCGCAGGCATGTAACGTACCTTGCGTTGCGTCAGACGTCGGTGCAGTCAGTGAAACACTGTGCCCCCAAAGCAGCGTGCTGGTTCCACCGAATGCAGCAGAGCCATTAGCGAAAGCACTTCAGCAACAACTGGGCTGCATTCCCCTTTCACCACGGGATCATGTTAAGCGCCATTTTGATATTCGAACAATGATTAAACGCTATGCAAACATCATCGAAGGAGCACAGCTATGATTGAAATGACATTGTTAATTATCTTCGGAATTTCAGTTACTTTAATTATCTACCATCACATCGGCTATCCATTATTATTAAAGTACTTGTCCAAAAGACATGTCGTTCCTCCTACTTCAAGCCCTCTTGAACGTGGTTACATGGATTGCAAAGCGGATCGGTTTTTACCGAGCATTACCATCATCGTTCCCGCATACAATGAAGAAAAATGGATCGCAGAAAAAATCAAAAACCTTGCGAGCTTAGATTACCCTCGCAACAAATTGGCCATCATCATAGCTTGTGACGGCTGTATCGATAAGACAGTAGAAATTGCAGAGCAAACCATCCAAGAAGCTATGTGCGCAGATACGCTGTTTATCGTGAAAAGTTTCTCAATGAATAGAGGTAAAATTGCCGTCATTAATGAACTGGTTCCGACGGTAACTTCTGACGTTACAGTACTTAGTGATGTTTCCGCGTTGATTTCATGTGATTCCTTGCTCGTTGCCGCAGATCATTTTCGAAACCTAAAAGTCGGAGTGGTCAATGCCTCCTATCAAATACTGAATTCTCAAAATCAAGGCGAAGTAAAGTATTGGCATTACCAGAGTAACATTAAATACTTTGAATCCCTCATCGGTTCTTCGATAGGTTCCCACGGTGCATTCTACGCTTTTCGCACGGAGCTCTTTTCCCCGTTAGCAGCGAACATTATTAATGATGATTTTGTATTACCAATGAGTATTGTCGCCAAAGGAAAGCAAGCGATTTATGAACCTAGAATGCGCGCACTTGAGCTTGAAGAAAGTGACCGCGATGTAGACTTTAAACGTCGTCTTCGTATTTCCGCCGGGAACATGCAACAACTGATAAAGCTTCACCATTTATTGATGCCGAGATATAGAGGGACAGCATTCACATTTTTCTCCGGTAAAGTGCTGAGAGTAGCGGTTCCTTATCTAATGTTGGTGAGCTTCGCTTGTTCAATAGCACTGTTCGACTACTGGCTGTTCCAATATATCGTGGCTGCTCAGGTAGTGATTTATACCGCTTTTGCCATTGCACATTTCGCTCCTCAGCACCTAGTAAGTAAACCATTTAAGCTTGGAAGTTACTTATTGGTAGGACACTACGCCAATTTTGTTGGTGGTTTGAGATATTTATTAGGTTTAGAACGTCACCGCTGGACCCGTATTGGGCACTAAGGAAAGCATTATGAAATCAGTACAATCTAGAATTCGCAACTCAAAACGCATCTTCGACGTGGTTATTTCATTGGTTATATTGCTGATTACACTTCCATTATTTCCAGTGATCGCACTAGTGATAATGAGTAACTCTAGGGGGCCAATCATATATCGTCAGCTTCGCGTCGGCCGCTCAACACCTGAGCAAATGGATTTGTTCTACATAATGAAATTTCGAACCATGTATGTGGATGCAGAGCAACGTTCAGGGGCGGTATGGGCGAGCAAAAACGATCCGCGAATCACACCTGTAGGGCGCATTCTTAGAAAAACCCGACTCGATGAGATTCCTCAGTTATTTAACGTACTAAAAGGGGATATGTCGTTAATTGGTCCTAGACCGGAACGACCGGACTTCTATCAAAAACTAGAAGATGAAATTCCGTTTTTTGTCGAACGCACCTATGGCGTATTACCAGGAATCACAGGGCTAGCTCAAGTCAATCAAGGGTATGACTCATGCATTGAAGATGTCAGAAAAAAAGTGGCATTTGACCATAGCTATGCGTTGAGCTTAGATTCGTATAAAGGTTGGATTACGACTGATATCTCTATAATGACAAGAACTCTAGTTGTTATGATTGATGGTCGAGGCCAATAGCGCTATGTATCCCACCCTTAATCTTGCCATTGGCGGCGCATTTTTTCGATGGTCGCCAGTGGGACACCATGAATGCTTTGGTATTCACCTTTACATATGTGAATCTCTACCGGGATGCCTTCTTTTTTACTTAAATCTAAGTAACGTTGCATTTCCCAATGTTGAACGAAAGTATTACTAACAATCACGACTCGCTTTCGTTTCAACCACTTCTTAGTTTGCGAAAAGCACCATTGGTGAGCATCGCTCAGCTGCAAAGGATCAAACCGATACTCCCCAGTATCCATTTCAAAGAACATATCAGCTTCAAAGTGCTTTGCATCTAGCTCCGCTGCTAGCTTTCGAGCCAACGTCGATTTGCCAGACCCAGGAAGACCTCGAATTAGAATTAGTTTTGCAGCAGTAATCATCATGAGTTTACTATATAAAGACTTGGCCGAAGCGTATTTAACACCAACTCTATTCAGCGGTGAAGTAACTTTTTGGTCAAATCGCTATTTTATACATGACTTCTCTGGAATGCTCAGCGATACGAGCATGGTTAAAAGCTAGAATTAAGCCTAAGGTGTGATTTTTATTCTATTATCTTATTGTAATCAAGCACATTAATAAGATTAAACTACACTTTTTATATCAACTAGTTTTATATGGATATAAACAGTGGCACGAGCGATTTCTTGGAACAACCTTCCAGTTAAACATAAACTTTTTGGCCTAGTCTTATTGCCAATATGTATGCTGCTTATACTTGCCACTCAGCAAGTGCTGAATCTCTCTGAGCAATCTAAAACCCTACAACGAGCAGAACTATTCTCAAAGTATGTTGATAATTTGTCCGAAATTTATCAAATCGCTAAAGACAACAGAGCGCCCTCTCCCATAACAGACATTAAGTATCGAATATCTGAGCTCTCTACAATGACGCCGCCATTGTTCAATAGCGCTCAAACTGATGTTCAAGATGCGCTATCCGATTTAAAAGAAAGTACAATGTCACTGCTGGATACCGCAGAACCCGAAGATAGGCTCGATCTAAGTGAATGGATAGCGGATACCTACAAGCAGCTATTGCTTGAGTTAGAGAAAGTACCATTCACCAACGCAACTCCGGAAATTAAAGACCATTTGACCGCCCTCACCCAGCTCGAGTGGTTACTGTTTTGGTCTAGTGAAGAGAACCGCCTCAGCCAAGCCCTTATTCAAAGCACACAACAAGATACGTACGACGACGAAATTCGTAGCAGTATTATTTCGCTAATTCAAAGTCAGCAGCTATTTCTGGAGCGCTTCCTTAACCTCAACGCTAACCAAGAACAAGTGTCCCTTCTTCTCGATACCTTTACCAGCGATGCCTTTATTCAAAGCCAGGATTTTCGCAGTTATCTATTAAATCGTAGTGATCTTGAAGAGCTATCTAGCCATGAAATCGAAACCGGACTAAAAGCACTAAAAGCGAGATTAGATCTCTTAATTGATGTTGATAACACGATTGAAGCTCAGTTAATTCATGATGTAGAAAATGCAATTAGAAATGCAGAACAAGAGCAGTTAATTTTCATTTTTATCATTGGCTTAATGACGTTATTAGTTATGTTTCTGGTATTAAAGCTGAGCCAACAAGTTACCCAAGATCTTAAGCTTATACTCAAGTTTCTAAAGCGAGATGAGTCAAAACAAGACAACAGTTTGAAAGAAATAGTAAAGGGAAAGGACGAACTCAGTCAGTTCGCAAAAGAAGTTCAACGTTTAAGCTTCGAGCGTGAAGAAGCCAATATAAAGTTAAAGCAAGCTAAGGAAGACGCCGAACAAGCAAAAGATGATGCAATACAGGCGAGTAAAGCCAAAAGTAGCTTTCTTGCTAATATGTCACACGAGATTCGAACGCCATTAAACGGAGTAATCGGTATTTCTGAAGTGCTTTCTGAAACGCCCCTCACGGCAACACAGAGAGATTACGTTGACACGATTGAAACCTCTTCTCACCTACTTCTCAGTTTAATCAATGACATACTAGATTTCTCCAAGATTGAATCGGGAATGTTGCTCATTAGCCCACACTCTACCTGTGTTCGAGAATCCATCTATGACATTGCCTCAATCGTCTCCCCGAAAGCGAAAGAGAAAGGCATCGTTTTAGATGTCTCTATCAGTCCAAATACCCCGTACCGCGTGATGATCGACGATCATCGCTTACGCCAAATTATGATGAACTTTATCTCAAACGCAGTGAAGTTTACTGAGAGTGGATCGGTACAGCTAGCGATAGAGACTAAGGAAGTTATTGGGAAGAGAGCAAAAGTCGAGTTTTCAGTATCAGATTCTGGTATTGGTATTGATGAAGAGCAGCAAAAGAAAATCTTCGAACCCTTTGCTCAAGAAGATGATTCTACGACGCGTCAATTTGGTGGTACCGGATTGGGATTGGCGATAAGCACGCAGTTGGTAGAATTAATGGGAGGAAAGATACAATTAGATTCGAAAAAAGGGCGAGGAAGCCGATTCTACTTTGAGCTTGAGCTCGATATCCAACAACACCGTTTTGAGAACATCAGTAACGTAGAAATTAGCAAACCCGTAACCCTACTCTATGATGATTCCAGCTTTGGTGAGCGGTTGATTCGCGAGCTAAATTTTTACAATATCGCTTGCTCTTCGAAACACTACCGTTGTATTGACAAACCTCTCGCCACTCAACTGCCAGCGAGTAGTGTTTTAGTCTACGTAGAAAGTGAGCCTAATTGCGCTAATAATCAGACATCTTATTTCCGACAACTAGAAGCTTGTGATATCCATGTATGCCTAATCCGCCACCTTCACAGTGAACAATTTGATTTTGAGAAGAACGTTAGTGCAGTGATAACACAGCCACTTCTTGGTCAACGATTATCCAAAGCAATAAAAACATGCATGACAAGATCGCCTCATTCTAGCACCAATTTAAACTCAGACGATCTGTCAACATCGGGGAAAGTCCTCATAGTGGATGACAATAATGTAAATCAGAAAATAGCTGGTTTGCACGTAAACAAAGCGGGATTTGACTTCGATTTCGCTAGTGATGGTCGGGAAGCGATTGAGCTATACCAAACAAATCAGTATTGCTTAATCTTAATGGACTGCATGATGCCGATAATGGATGGCTTTGAAGCAACCAAGCATATTCGTCAGATTGAAGCTGAGCAGAATAAACCTAAGATACCCATTATTGCCCTCACCGCTAGCGTTTTAGACGACGACATCCAGAAGTGTTTTGACGTAGGCATGACTGATTATATGGCCAAGCCATTTAAAGCTGACCTACTTCAAGACAAAATGTTACAAGCCATCGCTGATAAACAAGAGACTCGCTCTCCTTCACTTTCCGAAAAATCACAAAACGGAACATCAAACAATAATGGAAGAATCTTGCTAGTTGAAGACAATAACGTAAATCAAAAAGTCGCCTCGCTACTGTTAAGTAAAGCGGGCTATCAATTTGAAATTGCAGAAAATGGCCAAGTTGCCGTCGATATGTTTCAACAAGACCGAGGATTCGACATTATCTTGATGGATTGCATGATGCCAATAAAAGATGGATTTGAGGCAACCCGAGAGATTCGACAGTTTGAGCAAGACTCTGGTCTATCTAAAACACCAATCATTGCACTGACAGCAAGTGTGGTGGACGACGACATTCAACGCTGTTTTGATTCTGGTATGGACGCATACGTACCGAAGCCAATACGTAAAGAAAAGCTGATTCACCAAATTGAAAGCGTCATTTAACGAATAAGGTAATGGTTATGGATATCCATATCTTAGAGAGGAATAGAAGAATACTTAAAGTGCTGTTGAGTGTTCTTGTCTCACTCGCTGTCTTTCTTTCTTTTGATAGTAAAGCGCTCGCCGCGGACAGCTATGCAATTTTTTCCCTAAACTCGGAGTTTAATGAACTGAGCATTACGAAAGCCCGCAAGTTATATCGAGGAAAAACAAAACGCCTACAAGGCCATCGCGTTGAACTTGCAGATTGGCCAGATACGTCATCTGAACGTTCTGAGTTTTATCGTTATTTGCTCAACAAGAACATTGCACAAATGAACGCGCATTGGGCCAGCTTATCGTTTTCAGGCAAAGCGCGCCCACCGAAAGTCATTGATAACTCAAACATAGACACGCTTTTAGAATGGATGAAAGAAAAGCCAAATCGCATTGGTTACGCTCCCGTCAGTAGCCTCCCATCAAATGCGCAAATCCTCTACGTAGTAAGTTCGGAGAAATAATATGAAGAAAACACTGATTGCATTATTTGTTTCTTGTATCACGGCTCCAAGTTACTCAGCGATCGAGATTACTGACAACCTAACGCTTAGCGGTTTTGGCTCGACTTCGTGGGCGTCATCTGACAATGAAATGCCACTTCTCGTGAATCGATTTATTAACGACAAGAACTGCTACGATTGTGACACCACGTTCGGCCTGCAACTCGACTTCTATTACGATGCCTTTAAAGCCTCTGCTCAAGTGGTCAAACGACCTCAGGATCACTGGAGTAATCCTCAGTTAGAATGGGCGTATATCGCTTACACGTATGAGAACGTCGAGTTTCGTGGGGGGCGACTAAGAATGCCCCTATTCTTAGCATCTGAGTATTACTTTGTCGGCCATGCATTTACACCAGCTCGCCCGCCTAATGAAGTCTATGACAGTATTCTTGGTATTACCGCATACAATGGACTCTCCGTTCTTTGGAATCACGATATAAATGAAAGCCTCACTTTAACAACAACACCATTTATCGGATTTAAAGACGACAGCAGTGTTGATTACAACGACACCACTGAACTGAAGTTCACGACCGATGGCATGTACGGCATTAACCTCGTCCTTAGTGGCGACAATTATCGCTGGAATTTTGGCTATCTTGATGCGAATTACGATCTGGAAACTATACTCACGAATGTTAACGTGGCCATGAAAGAGACAGACCAAAGAATTCAGCTATTTTCGCTCGGGGCCGTGTATGAGCTAGATGCCCTCACCTTAACAGTCGAAGGTCAAACCAACGATATTGCCTCTGCATGGTATATACAAGGTTCTTACAACCTCAACGAATTCACGCCCTATGCGACGTATGGCCAACAATTTGATGACCAAGAGCACAAAGATGGTGACAGCTATTTATTAGGTGTGAGATACGATCTCCACTACAACGTGTCACTTAATGCAGAATGGCAACACTTCAAAGCCTATCGCAATGCCTCTGGTGCGTTTGTTGATACTCCTGAAGACGATGACGCAAACATGTACACCATTATGGTGAACTTCGTCTTTTAGGCACTTGGCAGGTCGAACTTTTTCGACCTGCCCGCTCTACACGACTTGCCTGTTTCTTTTCGCTACTTGCTACGATTAATCACCACCACAGACGCAATGGTCAGTACCATGCCAATCGCGTGATACCAAGTGAATGTTTGCGCTAAGTTTCAAAAAAGAATGACAAAACAATGATTAGATGAATTTTACGTCGCATTTTAAACTCACAACATGAAACCTCCTAATCACGGCCTATATTATTGACAAAACACTTTTACTCGGGGCGCAACGTCTATACCGATGATTACTCGTAAGACCATAAAAAATGAAGCGCTTGGTCACTTTACAAACAAGACAGGTAAAGAACTCAAATTTTGGCAGTGTGTATATGAAAGCTTATAAGTTCGCCCTCTTCTTCGTGCTTGCACTTACAACTTTTTCAAATACGCTAGCTTTCGATTGCGTGAATGAACAGGAATTTTCTGTTTCAAATGAACACTGGATACATACTTTATCACCTGAAGTTCAATATTTTACTGTTCTTTACCTGTCAAATCGAACTGTTGAACAATGCCTAGGTGAAGAGCCATCAGAGCAAACCGAAAAACTTAAGTTGAAGCTAGAAGAAACCTTTGGAACTACAAGATTATCTGAGCTAGAAGACGACTTCCTTTTTTTATTTGATACACGAGAGGCATTCAAAGTTCTTAGGTTAGATATTATGGACGATGAGTTTCTAGAAAAGCTGCGAAACCATGAACTTTCTAAAGGCTAGCGACACGAAAACTAGAGTACGCCGTGCTGTTTCATACGTGCTACCGGTTCAAATCGACGCAACATCCAAAATAGAATACAAAGGAGATAGGAAGCGAGCTGATACTCGAGCATCATTATGTTGATTTTCAGCTTGGGGAGCTGAGTTCAGGTGCCGTATGCATTTTATCTCCTTGATGATGTTTTCATGTTCAAACAAGGTGACGAGATAGAATACGACTCTGACTGCATCTACTCGCAGCCAGGCACAACTCAACCTACCGACTGCTTTACAAAGGAAGGAGGAGCCACCAGAAGTGAGTTGTGCGTTGGATCATTCTAGTTTCCTAGCAAAAGTAGAGACTTTAGGCTACCCGTTGAATATATTATGTTCAATCTTACGGTCTTTAAAATAGTACTCTTTATCATGTTGTCCGATCTCTCGTAGAACTCGACACGGATTACCAACCGCAACGACATTGGCTGGGATATCCTTTGTTACTACACTACCCGCGCCAATCACCGAGTTTGCACCAATCCTCACGCCCGGTAATACCACTGAGTTCGCCCCTATCCAGACATTGTTGCCAATATGAACAGGGATATTAAACTGCGCCACATCACGCCTTAGATCCGGATCAATTGGGTGCCCTGCGGTAGCAATAGTGACATTCGGCCCAATCATTACGTGGTCGCCGATATAGATATGAGTGTCATCAACTAAGGTAAGGTTGAAATTGGCGTAAACATTGTCACCAAGGTGAGTATGACAGCCCCAGTTCGCTCTCAATGGTGGCTCGATATAACAATTCTTTCCAACAGATGCGAGAAGACGATTCAGAATCTCAGAGCGCTTTTCACCCTCTGATGGTCGTGTCTGGTTATAGTCGTATAACGTTTCTAGACATTCGGTTTGCATTGCCGCCAATTCTTCATCATCACAAAAGTACACTTGTTGGATATGTAGCATGGTTTTCTTATTCATTATTGTTCCTGTAGGGAGATATTCTGTGGGAAATCTAGCAAAGAGCGAACAACAAAATCTTGGCAAATATCATTAAATTCGTTTCGTATCGCAATCAGAATGGAATAATGCCATCAGGTGCACAATTTGATGCAATACAGACGCTCTCTGTTGAGGGAGCTTAATGGAAAGTAGCAGCAAGACAGAGTCGAGATAAGATGGAAAATACGAAAAATACCAGCAAAAATGCCGCAATCCTCAGAGAACGCGGCATCTTATCAGACAGACTTATTTCTTTTTTTGCGGTTATCGAGTCGCGTTTTAAATTTTTTATTTCTACGTTTTAAGGCACGGAAAAATTTAGACTCTTCGTGATACCAGCCAATCACGCTGATCGGGAAGCCCACCAGCATCATGATAAATAGGTCTGCGGGAAACTGCTCGGTAATATCTTTTACTTCATGCAAGTTACCAAATACAAACAAACCAATGACTTTGCCAACCAACAACGCGCAGCAGATCATCAAGAAAGACTTCACAATATAATGCCACTTGCCTTTCTTGCGCTCTTCTCGCCAATACACGTATTTGTGCTCGCGGTTGTACATTGCCCCTCCGACTCCGTGACATTGTCACTGAATAGTTACCTGTCTTAATGAACCCAGACGCAGTATTTACTCACTACTTTAATCATAGTGTTGTTGGAGGGAGTTGCTTGTCAGACCAATAAGAAATGACGTGGATTTTACGTAGTTTGCCACATCTGCTTATATGAACGGAGCTCCTTGTACGACTCATCCAAACCAAATCGTGCTGCAAGTGCTTCCAACTCTTGCTTATAGCGAGCAAGCGCATTTTCGTTATCAGTCATAATGGCGAACTCGGCAAAGTATCCAATGCCTTCTAGGTGGTCGAGAGTAATGTGAAACGCACCAATAAAGTAAATGCTGCGCACTTTTTTGGTCTGAAGAATCACTTCGTACCCCATGTTTTTCAGCATACTTTTCGCTGCATGAGACTTAGTGATATCAGTAGCTTCGCAGCGATCTTCTTCTGGACCTTTTACAATCCAAAGTTTGATACCTGAAGGTTCGATTTCTCGAATCACAAGGCTCTTCCCTTCGTGGCTGAGTTTTCGCTCTGGCGTGTCGTAGAACCAATCAGACTCTTGATTGTCTTCAAACATGACTTCATGTTCTAAACCACTCAACACCGCTAGAAAAGCTTGTTTATCTTGTACGCGGTATTTCAATTCGACTTCAAACTGACCTTGAAAATGCTGCTCTGCACTCATGTGACAACCTCACTACTGCTCTACACCTCATACCTCTGGGCGTTTCAAAGCGGCAGGATGGTAACACAGCCTAAGTGGTGAATCTGATAAACAGACCTTTCTTTTAATGTTTGCGAAATACCCAAATAGGACCAATCAAAAGAAACTGAATGTCTTCAAAGAAGGAGGGCTTCTTCCCTTCTATCTTGTGCCCGATGAATTGGAATATCCAAAGGACACCAAATAAGACCATAGAGATGTGCAGCACTGGCCAACCAAGAATGTCGATTGACCATATTAAGCCAATACACGCGACGGTGTAGCCAATCATCATCATGAATACACTCAGGGAAAGTCGGAAATAAAAGATCCAAGCGGGTACGGCAGCTATCCATACCCAATTAAGATTGAACCCAAATAAAGGAATTTGCGGGATAGACCAAATCAACCCTACCACAGACAAAAAGATGCCAGGAACCGCAACTCTATGAATTTTCTGATTGATAGGATTTTGATGGCTTTCACCATAGGCTTCTAACCATTCAGATAATGCTCGCATAACTTCACCTTTAACATCGCCATAACATTTATATAGTCGGTACGAGTTAAAGGTGCGAGTTTTTATCAGTGCATGTTAAGATCTGTGTGACTGAGAACAAACTATCTTACTGATATCCTAATAAAATACGCTGAGCTTTGGTTAATTTGGCGACCACAATATCATATGAGCGTTCACATAAACGAACCAACAAACTGCCCTAGCTCTTTCATGTTCATGGTTCCCCCTATCCTAAACCTTTGGAACTTAGTTACTCATACTGAGGCAATAATAGCTTTAACGCTTGGTTAACCTGCCCTTTTTCATCGCTATTTAACGAGCCCATGAGCTCATGTTGCGCTTGAAGATGTTGCTCGATCAGTGAATCTATCAGGTCGAAACCTTTTGATGTTAGCTCTACAGTGACACTACGGCGATCTTCTTTGCTATGTTCTCGCGCAATCAAACCTTTCTTTTCAAGCTTGTCGAGTCGGTTAGTCATCGCACCGGAAGTCAGCATCATCGATGAAATTAATTCTGAAGGCGTTAGACGATAAGGCTCACCACTACGTCGTAACGTCGCCAATACATCAAACTCCCCCATTTTAAGGTCATAACGTTTATGCAGTTCTGCTACATGGGTTTCCATATGTTTAGCAATTCGCATTAAACGGCCCATGATCGCCATCGGTTCGGTATCGAGATCTGGCTTCTCCTTTGCCCACTGACTTACCACTCTATCAATTGCGTCCATTTACCTTTCATCTCCAAAGACATTTTGATTGACGAATTTATTTTAACATAAAGATACTTTACAAGAAGCGATAACGAGCGTACCTTTACAATAAATTATCTCAACGTAAAGATATTTTACATGAACATTTTACTCGCGATGATTCCGGCGTTTTTTTGGGGCACCACTTACGCCGTAACACAGTTTACTTTGCCAGACTGGCCACCAGTGTTACTTGGTGCGCTGCGCGCCTTGCCTGCTGGTCTTTTACTACTCGCTATCAAACCCTCATTGCCAAAGAAACAAGATTGGAAGATCTTGCTTGTGCTTGGCACGATTAATATCGCCCTCTTCTTCGGTCTCATTTTCGTGATGGCGTTAACCTTACCTTCTGCAATCTCTGGTGTGGGCATGATTTCGGTACCGGTCTTTGCCATGTTGTTTGGATGGGTGGTGTACAAGCATCAACCGAGTCTTATTCAAGGGGTCAGTGGCGCCACCCTTATCGCGCTGGCTTGGTTCTTATTTGACCCAAGCTCGATTACGCTAAACCCAATTGGTTTAATGGCAATGTTGTCTGCCATTATGTGCATTGTGATTGGCAGCAGCGTCACTAAATCTCTAGGTTCAAGAATGCACTGGTGGACGGTACTCACCTGGCAGCTTATTTTAGGCGGCGTGGTTTTATCCATTGCGACGGGTGTACTTGCAAGCATCAACCCTGAGCCATACGTTCAGGCTATTCAAAACACTTCATTAAGAAATGTTGTTGGCCTACTGTGGGTAATTGTTCTGAACACCGCACTTGGCTACGGCATGTACGTGTGGCTATTACAACGTATGTCAGTTGTTGACTTTACCTTTGGCGGCATTGCCAACCCTGTCGCTGGCATTGTTTCAGGTCTGGTGTTGATGGGCGAAAGTTACTCTGCAATCCAGTACAGCCTAATGATTGGCATGATTATCATGTCGCTCGTACCGCAACTGTTGATATCGTTCAAGCAAAAAAGAAGTATCAACCATGCCAAGCCTTGTGAGTCATAAAAGCGGTCAACACTGAAAAAGATAAACCAATAAAACAAAGCCCGAGTTTGTACTCGGGCTTTTGCTAACATAAAGGAAAGGACAAAATAGTCTCTCTATGATTCAGAAATTAAAGTAGTTTCTTCATCTGCGTCCCCATAAAGATAAAGCTAATGCCTTCAATCAATAGAGAGATACCAACAAAAGTGCCTAACAGTGTCGTCGAGAACGCTGGATCGTCAAGCAACATAAAGAAGTAGCCACCAATCAGAACAGAAATGACGCCACTGAGCACGATCACATTGCTGCTTGGTAAACTGCGATTGCTTAACCCGAAGAACACACGGGTTAAACCATTAAGAATCATCACAATCACCATCAACATCGTAATGGTGACAAGGCCCGCTAGTGGTTTAAACAGAATGAACAGACCACCAACAATATAAAGCACGGCACTCAGTACGTACCAAAGTTTCTCTTTCCACACATTAATAGAAAACGTGTGGTAGGCCTGAACCAAACCGCTAAACAGCAGCACTGCACCCACGATGGTCGAGATCGTTACGCCTGCAAGTACAGGCAGACTCATAGCACCAATGCCCATTAAAGAGATAATGACGCCAACGATAACGAAGTATTTCCAGCCTTTAGACAAAAATGTAGGCTGTTGTGATTGATTAGAATTTTCCATGGAATGCCTCTTGAATTAAACGCGAGCCGCCTTTTCAGTCTAGTCTAGTAAAATACTGAGAGTTCACAGACTTAGTAGAAATAGGTGTCCCGTTTGCACAATTTGATGTTAAACCTGTATTTCACCTTCGCCTATACGCTATTTTTGAATAATAAGTTTCAAGATCACTGGATTAAACCAGTGCAAAACAGAGAGATGGAGAGTAGGATTAGCGGCTTTGTTACGCCTGTTGCCTGACTTCTCCGCAGAAGTTCTCACTTCTTCATTCAGGCTTCATATTGAGGATGACATTTTGCTCGATCATCACATTCGTACCTTCATTGCAGAAAAGCTCAATTCGGTGGGCATCAATAGCGATCCTTATGGTATCGAACTCACCACCGTTTTTATCCTTGCGAGCTTAACGACTGCCGCAATCAGTTATTTGTTTGTCCACCACCTGATTGTTCGCTCGGTCAATAATGTGCTTCAGAAGACCAATAAACCATTAGCGGACAGTCTGGCTAAGTACGATACCCTTGGGAAGATCTCGCTACTGATTCCAATTATGGTTTTAGATGTGTTTCTGCCATTAGCCGTCGGCCACTATGACTGGCTGGCCAATATTTTTGACCGTATTTTAAGTATTTCGATTCTAGTCATCTTTATTTGGATGATTTTCGCCCTACTAGACGCCCTCAATGACATCGCCACATTTAAAGGCATTACCAAAAGAATGCCAATAAAGAGTTTTGTTCAGTTGATAAAACTGTTCACCTTCTTTGTTGGTGTGGTGGTATCCATGTCGATTCTTGCCAACGAATCACCAGTGATCTTCCTTTCTGGTTTAGGCGTCGCCACGGGCTTCGTCATGTTGGTGTTTAAGGACACGATATTGGGCTTTGTTGCAGGCATTCAGCTTTCTGCAAACCGCATGATCAGCTTAAACGATTGGATTCAAATGGATTCGTACGGTGCGAATGGCACGGTAGAAGAGATTTCGCTGACAACAGTAAAAGTTCGAAACTTTGATAATACCGTCAGCATGCTGCCTGCTTATGCATTAGTGCAAAATGCTTTTATTAACTGGCAAGGCATGTCAGATTCTGGTGGTCGACGTATCAAACGCTCTGTTAATGTCGATGTCACATCAATTCGATTTTTGTCTGATGAGGAAATTGAAAAGCTTAAAAGCATTCGCATCCTTCGCCAATACATTTATGAAAAGTCCCGTGATATCAGCGATTACAACGAAGAAATGAGTGAAGAACCAGCCTTTGGCAACCTACGTCAAATGACCAACTTAGGTATGTTCCGCGCTTACATTAATGCTTATCTGAAAGCGAACAAAGACATTCACCAGTACATGCTGATTATGGTGAGACAATTAGAGCCGACACCAGAAGGTATTCCGTTGCAGGTTTACGCGTTTACCAACAATACTGACTGGGTTTACTATGAAGGCGTACAAGCGGATTTGTTCGATCATATCTATTCCATCATGCCACTGTTTGGTCTGCGCCCATACCAGATGTTGACAAGTAACGATGCGACACAGGTAACACGAAGCATTGCCTCATCACAGGTCGAATAAACGTTATTCAAAGTGGGGGTAGCTAGCCCCCACTCGTGTTTCTCTAAAGCACTACGTTTTCAACTGTGAATGAACCATTATCCAGCTTGCGTTTCAACTCTTGCTTCTGGTTGAAGTCAATTGTTTTTAGGTCAACTTTCTTGATTCTGCTATCGTGCATGGTTTTGTAGTAAAGTACACCATTGCCCTGGTCGATCACCGATGTCCATTGAGTTGCACTTGGTAGATCAGGGATATGCTCTCGATATTCAGAGCTAAACTCGGTACCAATTGGGATATCAAAGTTATTTAGAATATGGAACGCTTGCGATACTGCCTCTTGTGAAGTTTTCGATTCTGGTGCTGTATTAACAAAAAATGCTGCACGCACAAAACGCGATGGTGGGGTGATATCACCCGGCAAACCTAGAAAACCAGATCCGATACCAAAAGATTTCGCTTCAACACCACCAAACTTGGTCGGCGCACTGGTACCCGGCTGTAAGTGAATGTAGTTGTTCAAGTTCGTTACTT
Source organism: Vibrio sp. WZ-1 (assembly GCF_052037695.1). Classification (NCBI taxonomy): domain Bacteria; kingdom Pseudomonadati; phylum Pseudomonadota; class Gammaproteobacteria; order Vibrionales; family Vibrionaceae; genus Vibrio; species Vibrio sp. WZ-1. Next base: position 69,960 of record NZ_JBQEQR010000075.1, read on the forward strand.
GCCATGGGAAGGTTGGCGAGTTAGTCAGAACACCCACTTCGTTTTCATAGATATGTACCTGACCGTGATCCATAATCTCAATCACAATGTTGTTACCCGCTTTGTCGGTAACACGCCAATGTCCGGTTGGTGACGGTTGCCCTTTTTCATCGATGTAAACAGGTACAATATCGATGTTTTTCATCGCAGTTTTCACTTCTTCAACTGTTTTGAATTGCGACAGCATCCAACGCACAAAATCCATGTCAGCAATACTATTTGCTCGGTCTTTCGGGTTATATGCCTTTAAAGAGCCATACCCTTTAAAGTAGAACAAACCTGCCGTTAGCCCTTCTTCGTTAACACCTTCACCAATAAAACGGTCATCGCTCACGGAAATACCGACAAATCCGTATTTACTCTTCCAGCTTAAACCTTGTTTTTGGTCCGGCATCGTTGAAGTAAAAGTATAATCACGAGGAGCGACTATCAGTTTACTGTTGAGATCACTCTCACCCCACTCAATCGTTCGAGCATGAATATGATCATTTGCTGTCGTTGAAAGAGAGATTCCTGTACAAGCCATTGCTGGCGCGATAATACTGGCAGAAAGTGCCATAGCGAGGAGGGTTTTCTTTACCATTTTCAGATCCACTAAGGAGGGGTAACATGCGGCGATTGTAGTCCTTTTCCTTCAACTTACAATCAATAAATATAAAAGCGATAGAATATAAATATCCTAAGAAAACATGACAAGATAACTGCGATTTACCAAACTAATTTCCATATTCAGCCTAGAATTATAGTATGTGTGGAATATTAGCCCATGACACACCACACTTATGAAAAAGGAGGTAGTTATGAGTAAATTTCAGAATATTTTGTTCGTTAGCCATGGATTGGCCAGTCAAAACAACTCGCTGGCTCAGGCCCTCAAACTCTCCCAACTTCACAATGCAAAAATCAGTGGCTTAATTACATGCCCTGCACTGCCGTCTAGCATGAGTGAATACAAGGAGACTTACCAAACATCTTTAGTAAACACCGTTAACGCTGAGCTCTCATCAATAGATCAAGACCTAAACTCATTTCCAATCGATATCGAAAGCAATACAAAACCCGCGGTGAGTGTTATTCAACATGTACTAAGTGGTCACCACGATTTGGTTTTTAAAGAAGCTGAGCCTGCATCTGATGACCAGAAAGGTTTTAAAGCACTTGATATGAAGTTACTACGTAAGTGTCCATGCCCTGTTTGGATAAGCCGTAGACACAGTAAAAAGATGTCAGAGCAAAAAGTCGCAGTCGCCATAGAGCCCGATGTCGAAAATAGTGAAGAAATGGAGCTTGCCATTGAGCTTCTTCGAACAGCACGATCTATTGCAGACACCTGCAACGGAACATTAGAAATTATCTCCTGTTGGGACTTCCTAATGGAGAGTTATTTACGACATCATATTTGGATACACGTTGATGACGAAATACTTGATAAACAAGTTCAAGCGATGAAAGGAGAACATCAGAAGAAACTTGATGAGTTGATAGAAAAATCTGGAATTTCTGGAGATGTCAAAGTGCACCACTTACATGGCTCCGCTGAAGAACTCATACCCCGTTGGGTAGATAACGAAGACATTGATACATTGGTAATGGGAACCATTGCACGCTCAGGAATTCAAGGGCTTGTCATTGGTAACACGGCAGAAAATATCCTCCAATCAATCCGATGCTCTTTAGTAGCGCTCAAGCCGAAAGGGTTTGTATCTCCAATTAAATAACCTTTCACCTTTTAGGCCACCTTCACCCCATGATGAAAGTGGCCTTATTAATTCATATAGATAACCTGGCTTCAGGTCTTAATTCGCTGGACGCCAAACACCCCATTGGTCTTGTTGGTAAGTCATTTTTGGATCATCACCACCTTGAATCCACCACTGAGCTTTCCATTTTCCATCGGCGTAAGACACCACTTCACCACCAAGGTAAGTTTTGGCTGCATCCCATACATCATCACTTGGATCTGGGTCTGGTGTTGGTTCTGGATCTACACCACCTTCGTCTGCAATCACTTCAAATGTGAATGTCTCTTTACGTTCACTGTTTACTGCATTGGCAACAAACGAAAGGGTTTCATTTTGAGTGATAGCAGCCGTGTCCACCACAATAGACGCCGTACCATTGTTTTGAATACTAACCGCCGTACCTTGCGTCTGAGTCAAGTTCGCCGCTTCGCTGGTGGCAATCACAACTTTGTCACCTGCGTTTACAACCTTATCACTCTTAACCAGTTCGTAAAGTTCACCGGTTAGAGGCTCAACCGTACCGTCGTCACCATCAATAACTGAAATAACACCCGATGCACGGCTATCTTTTGAGTTGAAGAAGTTACGTAATGGAGCGTTTTGGAAGTACATGTAGTGAGACATTTCTTCATGCCAATCACCAATGAATACGGCACCATCTTTGAACTCAGCATGCCACCCGTTGATCTCTGACGCCAGTAGACGCTGCCAGTCATTGATGTTGGATGAATTCACTTCAATATCAAAGCTGCGTGCAATATCGCCGTACTTATTGATGATGTCATACTTAACCGTGTCACCCAGATCAGGACCGATGAAATCAACGGGAATGTACAAGTCACCTTTTACAAGATCAGGTTGCGGTGTTGGTTCAGGTGGCGGCGTTTCACCACCCACAATAGTGATATCAGAACAGTTATAGAAGCCTTCACCCGCAGCGTCATCGCGTTGCCAACGTACAAATAGAATTGCATCACCCGAACGGTCAGAAGGAATGGTAACGTTCATGCGGTACTTACCACCTTCAACAGGAATATTGCCCTCTTTCTGAATAAGCTCTAGGTCACCCCACGCGAGCGCTTTGCTCAGGTCCGCATCTGGCTTAGTTAAATAGAACTCCCAAAACGATGGGTTGTGAGGTGCAGTGGCGTTAAATACAAACTCAAATGTACCCGTGTTGAGTTCAGTACGAGTCCAAGCTGTATGTGGCGCGCCCATGCCTTTTTTCTGAGGGTCATTTGCAAAACACAATGTGCCGTCAGGGATTGCCGCTTTTACCGCTGCGATATTGTTGTAATCAGTAATGTTCTTTGCATATTCATTACGCTGAACAAACGGGTAAGTACCTGAGATTTCTTTTGCTTGAGCACAAGCCGCATTAGGTGGATTACCCGACCAAATTCCGCCTTGTTCATAACATGTGTTTTGACGAGCACTCGGAAACTCTGTCCAACCGTGAGCATGTGCCGCTGTAGGCAGACCGGATAGCATTGCCATACCCACAGCTGCTTTAAGAATGTTATTATTTGCCTTCACTTTTTCACTCTCTTCCATTTATTGTACAAATAAGACCTAACGGACGTTTTATATCCGCCATCACCTATTGCGCGTTTATAATTTTAATCAGAAAACAGTTAAAAATAATATACGTAACTAATTTCAATAAAAGTCTCACATTTATCCAAAGGAATTAATATCACAATTTCAAATATTTGGAGTTTGTATAACACACTCCTCACCTAAACATGACAACCTTTAAAAACATAAACTTACAGTCAAGAAACACACATAAAGTGACGGATATGCGGATAAAACACTCTACAAGCGAACACATCTAAGCCAACCAAAAACATCGTTATTTAGTGTGAGTTACATTCCAATTAATTTATTAAATCATTATGAAAATATATTTCAATTAAAGAATGGCTAATATAAAAACAACAAATAAATATAGAAGTTACATCTTGTATTTTTATTTATTGTAAAAAGTCAGAAATATAATCTAAGGGATAAGGGAGATAGTAGATATCTAGTGGGTGATAATCACACCTTTATCTTGCTTTGCTCCTAGAAGCCGTATGGGAGTGAGGGGTACAAAGGACGTCTAGCTTCCAGATACAATAAAGCCCGCTAAGTTAGCGGGCTTTGCGTTTGCTCACGAAGAACTAAATTTGGTGGGTCCAACCAGGTTCTAGCTTTAATGCGCTTCGATGCATTAGATTAACTTCCGTCAACCTTTCTCATTATTCATCAATAGAAAAGAAAAGCACTGTAGGCCAATCTCCACTCTTTAGCCTCCATGGCCCCTGAACGATACATTCAGCCTGCTCATCAATTGTTAACTCAGCAGGAAATCGATTTTCAGACAAATATTTGTCTACCCACCAATATCCAAAACCTTGATCCAGCCAGAGGGTTACTTTTGCACCATCATCGAAAGTAAATGTCATTGTGCGCGCATGAGGTAATTGATACTTTGGTTTTGTCTCAAACGTTATATCAAGCTGTGTTTTCTCAATACAGCGATTTACTACCTTGTATCTTGCATCATCAGACGACCAATTATCTTGAACAGATTCGGGCAAATATCCCCCATCCTTCAATCTGCCCGTGATAATCGAAGCCTTACAATCCTTATAGTGACCTAGCAATGCCCCTACGGCACTGAAACATAAACTAAAAGGCAACGGTGCAGCCAAATATCGGTCACAGTACTCAACTTCAACGATCTGATTTGTCTGCATTTTCTTCAACAACAAATCAGATGCCTTCAGTACTTTACTCCAAAACAGTGCTCCAAACACTTTCACCGAATGATTAAGCTCATGATGAATACTCACGGTTCCGATTCTCTCTGGGTGCGTCAGCGCATCCAGCTTAATCGTTGACAACGTCGGTCGACTCCCGAAACCCGTGACTAACTGAGCGTCACATTCATTACGATACCCCCACGATTGGGCACTGTTGCCACTCAAAATTTCAGCACATAACGTCATATCACGTTTTATTGCGTCGTCTCGCTGAAGTAGTTCGATATTCGGGTGATTAGCAAGCCACGACAAGCTGATCTGTTCAGGCGTCGTTAAGGCCGATGAATCAGTGCTGAGTAACACAACTTTCACCGTCTGCTCTCTTGCCCAACTATACATTGCATCAACAAGCGGCCATTTGCTTAAATCATCTAGAGTATCTCGCTGCATATACAGACATAGCTCAGGATCTATCGTATGCGCCAATGATTGCTCAATGGCAGTCATCAAGGGACGTAACTCTCTTCGGTTATCACGATCAAATAACTTAAATTCATCTGGCAGCGATAAGCGTGCAAAAAAATCATTATCGAGAAACTCGATCACTTTCCAACGATTTAGCAGTTCCAGCGCATGCTGCGTTGAGTAGTCCACTAAGCAACGATGGCACGCTTTATCACAGTGACAATCCACGGCTTTCTTCTTCGCTGCTTGCAATAACGCGATCAAAAACTCAGGCGTTTTTATCGCAAAGCCCGCACCTCCCGCCGCACAATCGTAAAGCACAATAGCCTGCGCTTCATGATCCTGATAATTCACTGGCTTTGTGGTACAGCCAACCTCATCGCTATTGATCCCTAATTTCGCAGCCAACTCATTTCGTAACAGTACAGAAATAGAACGAGCAATCGTGCGATTGTTCAGAACCGAGCCATCTGCATGGAAAAGCAATAACTCAAACACATCCGTACGCGTACTATGACCTAACTTAATCGGGCCTTTAATAGCAAAATCACGTTCATTACCGCCACAGAAATGCTCACTGTCACGCTCAATTTCCCCTTTACCACCACGCAAACGGGTATGATTTTCCAAGACCTGATAAGGCGTCACATCCTGCGAATCTGGCATAGCCTCCATACGGCCACACTCTAAGCAGAGCGCATATCCCGTATTGGACAACCCTGCACTGTGGTAATACACATGACCGTTATGGCTAGAACGAAACAAAGCACTTGGGTTTACGCTCATTTCTTCCCACTTCTCTTGCTCTACCGTTACCCAAGGATCTTGGAAAGGCACATGCACCAAACGAGAAATATCATTATGTGGTTTATGACGAATATCGACCGCAAAACTACCTGGCTCAATGAAACGGTGGTAACTGTCTGAAGCTAACTGAGCCTCACAGCAACTGCACACCTTCGGCATTTGTCGCTCTGTTCCACTTGCACCACACTGCTGACAACGCCACGCCCACATCAAAGATTGAATTTCACTCACCTGATCCGCAGAGGCAGGACTATGCCAATTTAAGATCACGCCTGCCGATTGATACACACGACCATCCAGCACGACTTCACTGCCCGGGGCGTAATCACGAATCGCGACAGATAAATCTCGGGATGGGTAATCGCGCGCACTGTACAGGTTATCAATACGGTGCTCTAACGTATCATTTTTCGCAGATTTGGCTTCTTTTGCAGCTTGAATCAATGCTTTTCTGCGATTGATGGACTCAGCATTATCATTATTTAGCGACACCACATCGGTCGGGAAACCGTATCCCGGTAAGAACCCTTTTCGTGCCAATTCTGACAGTAGGTATTCCCCTTCTAAACGCTGAATTTGCGTTTCCACCGCCGCCTGTGCAATAGAAAGGCGGTTAGTATCAGCTTTTACCGCTTCACTCTGCTCACACAGCAACTGATGTTCTTTCTGCCAACTGCACAAAATAGTCTTCATCTGCTGTGCTGATTCCTGCACTAGACTCATCTTCGTCGTTGCTTCTAAGCTTGTTCGGCGAAGCAAAGTTTCTAATCCGTCACTCATATGGTCAAGCGCATCTTTCACACACCAGTTAATAAACAATTCGGCCTGTGATGCACACTGCTCGTGCAAAGACAGGAAGAAGTTGCCACAGCTCAAACGCAGAGAGTTGTCGCTGATATTTTTCTGACGCAGGAATACCGACAATAGCAATGCATTAATATGGCGCCTTACAATGTATTCGCTGGATAGCGATACATTCGGTACATGAATCGGCGTGTCAAAGGCCCACCGCGTATGGTTAAATATATGCTCACCATGCGGTGTATTTTTACACAAGGTCAGCGCGACAGATTTCGTTTCTCCACGACGACCTGCACGACCAGCACGCTGCAAATAGTTTGCAGGATTAGGCGGCGCATTATTCATTGCCACCACAGAGATACCACCAATATCCACCCCCATTTCCATGGTTGTCGAACAACTCAGCACATTAATGGCACCTTTTTTGAACTTATCTTCATAATCACGCAGCAAAGGGGCAGGTAATTGTGCAGAATGCTCTGCCACACGGAAATATGGCGTACGTTCGATAATACGGTCCGAAATGTCTGACCACGCATTTTCTTTACGCAAGTTAGCGATGTCAGACTGTTCTTGCCAGTCCCTCACAACGGTAAGCGCAACGGGTGATCCGTCTTCAATCTGACGACCATAAGGATACGGATAAACCGGCGCTTCTAATAAGCGGCAGACTTGTTCATCCCGCTCACCTTTTACGTTCAGGTACGGCGTAATTTTAGCTAGTGGCGTATCGATAATTTTTTGCGTATGCGGGCACTGCCATTTTTCAGCCAACAAACTGAAACTGACCTGATGCTCTAGCTCCAGGCGGTAGCCATCTCCACCCCCTGCCAGCACATAGCGTTGCAGCACATTCCAAGCGTCTTGCAGGATAATATTGAGCAGTGTTTTATCTTGAGTATCGGTAATGTCCAGATTAAATGCCGTTGCAAGTAGTCTAACCAGCCGAGGCTGTACCGAGCCTTTTCTGACCTGAGGCCAACTTTGAACATTACGGAACGGGCTATCGTCACTTGGCGAAGTAATCAATCCCGGGCTGAACTTCGCACCAATCCAGCGCTGCTGCTCTTCGGTTAACGAGATAGCCTTATTGGCGCGCACATGGAAGTTTAAGCACAGCGTTAAGAAGTTAACCCACTCTGATTGCGCTCTGTCCCGATCATCAAATAATGCGACCCATTCATTAGGAGCAGTATTGCCCTTATCTTTGATGGCAGGGTACTCCATACGGATCAAACCCAAGGTTTCCAGCGTATTCTGACGTTTAGGACGACTATTAAACTCCCTCAATAACAAGAGCCTTGCCAGTAGAACAGGGTCTTTCACCATGGTCATTTTGTCATCAAATCGCTGATAGGAATCCTTGATCCAATATTGCAGCTCTTTCTCTTTAGCGAGCTCATGTTCAACATCTGACCATGGAATCGAAACATCACCGCCCCCACACAGTGCCGCAATTTTTTCTTCCATGATTTCAACCATGTCATCGTCACCGTCTTCGATGAACATCGCTAAGCGTGATTTGTATTTCTTCAAATCCGCTTCTTGCTCCGGCGTCAACGCGCCACTTTTCAACGTTCTATCTGCGACTAAATGAAACAGTGCCGCACGCAAAAATTGGCGCTCGGCATCTTGCTGTGATTTTGCGGCAAAGCGGGCTGTTCCCTGACGGCTATCCGTAAACGTGATCATTCGGCGACCATGCCAAGGCCCTTTAAGCTGTTCTTTTTTGCCATCTTTACAAAACTCCAACAGCGTTGGGATCACCGTCGACAGCATAAACGGCGCACCATTGCGGAAATGGCGATAGAAATCGTAGTTCTGAATTTTTGTATGCTGGCAACAAGGACAACGCAACGCCACACCTGTACCGTCTGACTTGCTGTACCCTTCCACGCGGTGAACTTGGAAAGCACCTTTATGGGTAGACGGCTTTAACACGCCTTCATTATTCAACCAATACTCGCCCGTTTCCTCACGATCATGCTCAGCCATCATGCACAGACGGGCATGGGTTTCCGATTCCTCTTCATCGAGTTCTAATAAGGCATCCGAGTCATCCACCTCGATATCTAGTGAAAAGTCATCAATACTCGAATCAGGCTTAGTCAGGCTAAGCACACTTTCACCGGTTTCTTTGTCGATACTTTCATCTGCAAGTAGTAGACTCGTACCACACCCATTACAACTGGTCATTTCAAATACGGGTGAGCCACAGCCACAACGTTCACGGCGTGACATATATACCATCCCAAAACGCCAATCCAACGCATCCAATGCCGTACCAGCCTTTGCTTTACAGCTTGGATTAGCACACGTCCATAAACCACTGGCAACCCGATGAAATAAATGCAAACGAAATGGAATAAATGCCTGTCCATCACTGCCTTTGGTTGATGCACACACATCAAGCCACTTCAATACGGTTTTTTCTTCCAGTGGCTCATCGGTTGCCGACAATAACTTGCCGATTTGCGACAAAGACATACGGTTATCATCAGAGCTCAAATGCTGACGCAGTACACGCAACGGCACAATCGACTCCAGTGCCTGATAGCGCATTACTTCATCATCAATCGCTTTCACTTGCTGCAAATCCATTGCTTGCGGCGTCTTTAATTCAGCCAGTCCAGTGATTTCACGATGCCCTTTCACTAAGTGCACTTGCGTTATATCGACACCCGCCACGTCAGCTAAAAAAGCTTTCAGATCATTATCAGAATCTTTCCCGCCAATTGTGGCCGATGTCGCCACAAACCTTACTTGTTCAGGAGTGACACCAAAACCGTGCATCACGCGGCGCAGCAATAAAGCAAGCTCTGCAGCTTGTGAGCCAATGTAGGTGTGCGCTTCATCCAAGACGATCCAACGTAGCTTACCCTGCGATTTACGTAAGATTGGCTCATCCTTTTGACGAACAAGCATGTATTCCAGCATGGTGGCATTGGTCACCAAAATTTGTGCAGGGTCATCACGCAAAGCCTTACGAGAAAGCTGCTGATTCGGCTCTGCTTTTTGCTTCGCGACCGGTACCTGTTCTTTCGTTTCACCGTTATACAAACAGAATTTCACATCTGAACCCAACTCATGGGTCCATGCCGCTAAACGATCTCGCTGGCTATTGATCAAGGCATTCAGTGGATACAAAAAGAGGGCTTCAACGCCTTCCGCCTTACTATTACGCGCGGCAATATCACTCAAAATAGGCACAAGGAAACATTCGGTTTTACCCGAACCGGTGCCACTACTCACAATGACGGAGCGAGGTTCGTCCTGTAGCAAATGCTGCCACGCTTCATGCTGATGGGCATAGGGAGGCCATGAAGACTCAAACTGGTAATCTTCTTTCAACGCTTTTGGCGGATTCGCCATCGCATGCACAACACGGGAAGACAATAACTTCCCCGACAATGTCTGCATGGTTTCGGTATGAGGCTTCCAACCAAATGTCGCCTCAAACACCGGATCACCCAAAAAGGCACCTTCTTGTCCTGGCGCTTTAGAAAAGGCTTGCCATAGAAACTCACGTAAAGGTTTTGAGCGTAAACCAAACTGTCCTAATGTTGCTCGAGCAGCACGTTTGGTCAGCTGTTCAATAATAGATTCAAAATATTCCACTTCTCTTTCCTAAACGTTAAATAGCCAGCAAGCCAATGATCATTTTCTGGGTTAATGCAAAGCTGTCATCAAAATACTCAGGGTCAAATCGACGATATTCTCGCATCGCATGCACCACTTCTGGCGTCATCGTCAACTCAGCTTGATTGCTCGTTGCCAGCGCGAGTAACACTGGCGCATTCATCACATTATTTTTGAATCCATGCTTGGTCGTTAAACAAAGTTGAACCAATTGCGCGTTAATATTTTTCATCACAGACTTAAAAATGTGATCGGCGAAAATCGCTGGCCACGATACATCAGACTGGCGCTGAGAAAGCGCATTTCGACAATCGAACAAGTGCTGCACATATGCATCGGGTACCAGTGACGGTTTCTGCTCAACCATGCCCAGCTTAAATTGCAATAGCTTGGCAAGTGGCGCCAACCCTGGGAAATAAGACACCAGCTCAGCCAACTTCTTCTGAATCCGCAATTGCGCTACATCCGCCATATCTTCACCCAAACGCTCAAGCAAATAGTGATAGAACGCCTCCGTCACTTTTACGGCAGAAGTCGCTTTCAATGCATACCAAAGCAGCGGGAACTGCTTATCCATTTTCCAGACCTGATCAATTTCTTTCTTGTTGGCATTCAGCAACAGTGCCAACATGAATTCAGGTTGGCGTAATACTCCACGCCACAAGTCAAACGTGGTTAATGGGACATGGTCGAAAGCCAGTAATGTGCGCGCATATTTCCATTCAGGACGGGTAAAGTCGTATGCCATTTCTAATGCTACCGAGGCAAACGCTTCTAGTCTGTCCGCACGACGGCCGATGCCCGCCGCCATTTCAAACCCGTTGCTTGGTGCAGGCAAACACTCTAAGTCTTTACTCCACATCAGCGGACGCAGTCCAAACTGAGGGTTATCGCTATAAATCAGCCACGCACCGGCTTCTATTTCCTCTTGCGGAAATAACCAATGCATCGAAACGCCATCTGTCACAGGAGCAGGCATTAGCGCTAACGGTGGGTGATCCGGTCTATCCAAGGGGATGGTGTAGAGTTCTGGTGTACCTTTGTCATCTGTCGTCTGAGCTAGCGCCACACAGTTGCTTTCTCGATTTGGCATAAGCGCACACTCATACGCTGATAACGCACACGTGTACAATGCCTGCCCATGATGGGACACCGTCAGTTGGACTTTCGCATCCAAACTCGATGAAAGGGCAAACAGCGCCTGAATTTCGGAACGGAAACTGGACAAAGACAAGCCTGAAACCAACACGTCAACAGAAGGCAAAACGGCACTGAAAAATGCACTTCGACTGAATGCCCCGCGAACATCTTGGGCTTTTAGCAAAAATTGCAGCTCTATTTCACCGTCAACACCATAGCCATACAACTCATACCCATTGATCTTATCCACCAGCAATTCGCTGTGGCACGGTACCAATTGTTGGCTCTCATCCAACAAACAAATGCCTTTGCTTGGAAATGGTAAGGTCAGCGAAATTGCTTTCGGCTTTTCCTGCCACCAAAGATCAATGTCCAGCACAGCAGGCGGTTGCTCCTGAGCACAAAACAGATCAATCGTCACGGCATCACATGCTCGCGAGACGTGATAATCCAGGTGACCAACCGTAGGCTGTGAGACAGCGACCATAGGGAGACGCGATGATGAAATAACAATCTGACCACGGTTAATCTGGCTGCCCGGCAAAAATTCAATCGCGATATCATTAGGCAAACTGGCCAATCGAAAACGCTTTTTAACTTGACCACTCTCAATATATGCCACTTCACTTTGCCCTAGCGGCATGGTATCTAACGTAGACCAATGTTGTTTCGTACCGTCATACCAACGCAAACGGTCTACTGGAATCCGTTGTTGCATCCCTTGCGAAGAAAGGGCAAACAAGTTAGGTTTTCCGATAAAACACTTGGTTGGCAAAGTCTGATAAGGCAACTCTTCACCTTGCCATACGTATTCCTTGTTTGGCTCACTCGCCACCCCGAGTTGCACCACATTCTGGCCAAAAGTATATCGACCAGCCTCCTTGACGTGATACAAAGATTGCGCAATCGGTGCACCAACGGCTCCCAATACACGTGATGCGTGCGGCAAAGATTGGTCTGCCATCTCTGCAGGCAATGCAATAACGGCACTCGGGGATTCACAACTTACATCCCCCGCCCCAACAAACGTCCACTCACCGTTATTATCTGTGAAAACCCATGGTTCACCAGCATCTAAAGCACTGCCTCCCAACAAAGGGGCATACCATGATTGTCCTTCATCGCCCCGCGCCATTAGCTGAATTTCACAATCAAACCAATCATCAGGTAACTCACAGGTCATGACATCCAACAGGTAGCGTTCTGTGTTGTTTTTGGGCTTGAACGCTTTTGCTAATAACAACGGTTTTTTCCCCATCGCAAACAAGCTAAACCTTTCAGGTAAAACCTGCATACCAAAGAGCTGTTGAATATACTGAGCACTCAACCTCGGTCGCAATGAGATAGCCAGTTGGTACCCCCAAGACTGCTCGGTTTGCTGGAACTCATCATCAACAAAAGCGTGAGGGTTATAAGTTTGTGTTAATCTACGGATAAGACGCAATGAATGTGGCAAGCGGCGTTGGACAGCAATCGCCTGACCCAATGCACGATTTAACAAACCTTTTGCTACATCATGATCAATATTTAGTGGTAATGCGGCCGGCCAGTCCGGAGCCACTGCATCCAGAAAACGTAGAGGGTCATGCTGCTCATCCAACCCATATTGGTCCGTTAACTGAAAAATCGCTTCGGCAATTTTGCCGACAACAGAATACACCGCATCAGTACGAAATGACGGTACGATACAGTGATCATGAGCTTGAGCAATAGCGACCGCATTTGGTTTAGAGAGTGCATACTTGCCAAAGTCTTTAATCACTTGCTCGAAATAATGGGAGAGTTTGTTGTTTGGATCCGTGATCAATTGCAGCGGCAAGCCTCCCTCTACCGCAACGGTACCAAGGAACATCCGCCCCTGACCATTACACAGTACAGGACGGCGCCAAAAGCGAAAACCAGCTTCAATCAATCGATTTCGTTGACTCGCGGCAAGGTCTGAATCCTTAACGTGTAACGATTTAAAAATTGGCTCCCAACTCCAATGGCCGCCATTGAATTCCTTTCGCCACCACTCAGCGGCATACATTACAAATGCCCCAGCCCACTCTGAGCTCATTCTTTTAGGGATATAGCTCTCGATATGACTCTTACGTAAACTATCAATCAGCGATGTTTGCAATGATGAATACTCACCATCCGTCAATTTATAGCTATACAAAGGCGCACCACTCACACGTTCTAAGTCGCGTGATGACAAAATATCTGCAATGCAATGGCGAAATGTTTTCATCGTTATCCTTGAAACAAATCAAAAAGAAACACTAACAACAGCTCCAAAGTAATTTGAAGCACAAAATTCAATCAAAAGTGAAACAACCTAAGGAGCACTATACAACACACACCGATAAAGCTTTATTTCACAAGCTTGGTTCTAACTTATATCGACTTTCAGACACACGCACTTTTGACATAATCATGTGCGGGCCATATAACCCGACTATTCCCCTCAGGACTCATCACAAACGGCACTACCCAGAGCTTTAATGAGTCACTAAAATCAAAGCTGTGCTCAATAGGCTTGGTGAAGCTCTCGTGTGCTGGGTATATCAAGTAGAGCTCACCACTTCCCTTCAGGTACTTATGCCCATAGGCGAACATCTGATACATATCAGATTGGGATATGCCATAGTTATGAGCTTCAAGATCTAACAGCTTCCATTTGGTATCGAGAACCACTTGCGATTTATCCGGTAGAGTCATCAACAGATCCGGCATAAGTTGGAACTGAGCTTTACCATTATGTTTCACCAAATGCTTAGCGCGGGCTTGAGTCGTCAGTTCCACATTTTCCGGAAGACTCGACCTCAACACCGATGCAACATAACTCTCAAACACCGCTTCCATCGGAAACATTAGCGACAAGGCGCTGCTCTCCCCTTTCATACTAAGCGGTGAAAAGCCCTCTAAAATCAATTTTGCCCACACAATTGGAACATGATAATCGAGCATGCTTCGATCGAGCTTAAGCGCACTCAGATCTTGCTTAACTGACTTTGAAACAGGCACATCCACAAATGCGAACTGGAGCTCTCTTAATAAGCGTTGATTCGATGGAGAACGAGTATATGCCACTAGTTTATTTAGTGCAGTAGTGATCAAGCGGTTAGCTGGTCGATTGATGAGATATTCATCATACTCGACATAAAATTTATGCTGATTAATCAGGTTACGTCGCAATTGCTGACCAACCAACAATTTACCTTTTTGATAGTTAAGATTGTCGACTTGCGTGACATAGTCACTTTTCAGTCCTCTTTTCACCAACCGATTGACCGATTGTAAAAACTGCTCGATAAACACTTCTAACAACGGCATTTTTTTGCTGGCAATCGAGGCTTGATCTGAGGCGACGTAACGAAACGAGCCTAAGTGCTGCAACATAATCAGCAGCATCTGACGAGACTCGCTTATTGCTGTTTCTCGATCGGTAGCCTTACGACCTGTTTTCGGCAATACTTCAATATGCTCACCAGTAGGTGTAAATAATATACCTACATAGTTTTTCACTTGAATAAGCTCATGCCCATAGCGCTTCGTTAAGCCTAAACACTTACTGGTTTCTGATTCGTTAGCACTCAAGCTCACTTCTTTTAAATACTCGAAAGCACTTTTTGAAATAAGCTCAGCGCCTAATTCATCACGAGCCGATTTATCGAAGCTCAAGCAGCCATATTCAAATACAGTTGTATGCATGACGACTACTCTGTCACCATTTCACGGCTAGTTTTAAACTCTTGGTTTTCGTCCGAAGTTTTAGATACTTCTGAGTAGATGCTTATATAAGAATCGCTATCACACCAAACCTCATCCGCCTTATCTGCCAACGTATACTTCACAACAGACTGCCCATATTGATCGAGATTGTGTTTAACACCGAACAAAGCATTAAGATCTTGGTTTGTCTGAATATGCTCTTTTATAAACTGTATTTCTTGAGATTTTTGATTGTCAGCAAGCACTAAACGAATCTTGCTCCAATCCTCAAAAAAGTACTCTTCTAATAACGGAATAATCTTATTCTGAAATACCGACTGAAGCTCAGAAAATGCTAACTCTTGCTTATCCTGTTCTACTAGCGCCTTCACCGGCATGAAGAAAGCATGACCTAGAGTGTGTTCACGGTCATAGAGGATTTCAATACGCTGATTAAGCGTTTCAAGTAGGTGCTGTAAATCAATGCCCTTCACTACTACACCCTCAAGTAACTCAGGTTTTGGCATCATTTCTACGAAGTCAAAGCGGCGGCGAAGCGCCGTATCCATCATAGCTAATGACCGGTCAGCTGTGTTCATTGTTCCGATAATGTATAGATTATCCGGTACCGAAAATGGCTTACCAGAATATGGCAGTGTTAGTTCTAACGCTTCTGCCTGACCTTTACGCTTAGAAGGTTCGATCAAAGTAATCAACTCACCAAATACTTTTGAGATATTACCTCTATTGATCTCATCAATTACTAAGACGTAGTTTTGCTTGTTGCGATGTTTTTCGGGGTTGCTGTCTGCTTGCGAATAATTCTTTAGCTTAACACCCGATTTCTCGAGGACCTCATAGAGCTCAATAGAAGTAAATCGTGTTAGCTCATAACAAGTCTTTAGCGTTAGTCGAGTATTGTCATTTAGCTCGTACAGGTTCACATCCAATCCTGTTGCTAGCCAATCAACCGGCATAACATGGCAAAAATCTGAACGGTCTTCGACGCCTTCTTCACGGAACTGATAATCACCAGACACCACACCTACTGCTTGAATTGACCATTGTCCCTTAACACAAACCACAATGTCGCCTTCAGCCATGCGATTGGAAAACTCCATAATCGATGACTTAGCTAAAGCTCCCAGACTTTCAAAGTAATCTTGCTCTTCGGCAGTGCGCTCTTCCGAAGACATATCACCCGTATTACCCCAGCCAATTGCTGCTAGATTGTTTGCAAAACAATAATCACGAACTCGACTCGATTTCACCCCATCAATAGAGAGCTTCCAGATCTTCGCACTTGGCTTCAGCGTTGCTGGCTGGTTAATCGCACTTGCTGTCGCATCTTGGCAAATCTGTTTAAAAATTCCCGACTGAATTGGATACTCAATCTGATTATCTTGGTTAGAAACCGCTCGCAACCCTTCAACGAATTCTTCATAGCCATAACTTTGATGGAAAGTGACAAAACGGATGCGTTTCTCGCTGATAAGGCGATCATACTCAGCTTTTAGCTCTTCCCGGCTATCCCAACTATAGCTTGGCTCTGCAGCTTTCACTGCGGCTTCGATCGTGTGGTACGTTTTACCCGTACCTGGAGGGCCATATAAGATTTGGTTTAACGGTGTTAGGTTACCCATTTGATAGGTCTCTCCTTGTTCGGCAACTCCACTTTCAGCAGGTATGTCATCAATATAATCATCTGATAAATAGTTAGCAGGCCAATATGGTTTGCGCGCGATAGGATATTGCTGCGTAAATTTTTTAAGCTGTTTAGATTTTCGCAGTTGTCGATAAAGATCATCACTTACTTCCGAGCAATCGTAAGTATCTCTATGTTCATAACGTAGTTCGAAATTGATTTTCTTTTGCGTTGGTTCGAAAGTTGCGAATACTTCTTCGGCTCGAATCGCATGCTGTTCTTTGCGTCCAATACGAATCATCGCCCCCGTTTCCATTGCTGTGGTAAAGATATCCAGTTTATTACTGTGCGCTTCTTGGATTAGCGAGCAAAAAGCGTCGATAGTCTCTTGTGCCCACAGCTCAGCACAACGATTAAATTGCTCAATGTGGGAAAACTGCTCAAAAATATGTCTTTGCTCGATCTCTTTCCGTTTACTTTCAGCTTGTTTCCAACACTGCTCACCAAACTCAAGTAAATTCTTACTCCCTTTTTCAGCGATAAGTTGCTGGTACATCTCCGGAAATGACACTTTTCGGGTATTGCCCGTCAACACTTCCAACATGGGTTTAGAGAATGTATTAATCAGAACTGGGGACGCTTGATTCTGGTAAAGAAAGGCAATTTTCCACTTAACTAAAGGCGCAAAGTCGATAGCATCGATAGTTTCCAAGTCTCCTTTAAAAGCAGCGTTAGAGATCTGGATTAATGCTTTTTTTACATAATCAAACACTTCAGATTCACTGCTTCCATAGCGAGTTCTCCAAGTGTAGATTTCACCATGACCGATACCGCTTTGCTCTTTGCCTTCGCTACCACGTTTATAGATCCCAAACTTCGCGGAAGTATTCCCTTGAATAGAACCTAACTCTCTTGTTTTTGTTTCTAACCAATAAGTAAACGTGTCCGTGTCATTAACTGAAACGTATTCTTCTAAAGTCAAATTAGATAAGTTTTCTCGTGGCCAACGGGATAAAAATTCATCCCACAACATTTGTTGTTCTACTTTCATCGCTTCCTACCGTTATTATAATTATCAAATAACGTGATATTGCTTCATCAAACTCAACGGATGTAAGCCTATCATTTCATATCAATTGTGTCTTTGACCTGACACCAACAGTAAGTTGGTGGCATGAAGTTTCACTCACTTAATTAAAAATTAACCATGAGATCAGTTAAAGTTCGCTAGGAGCGCATGAGTTTTATTCGACAACGATTCAATGGCACTTTCTTGCTTTGCAGTAAAGACATTAAGTCTGAACAAACGACGTAACCATTGATAGAAGCGGCTCCACCTTCCTTTCGGATGAATCAACGTCATTAGCGTTTGGGCTTCAAAAACGTAATTATCACAGAGGGTGCGCATTCGCTCTGTATAGACTTTCACCTCAGCTTGCTGTCCATTCGCGGATACAAGAAGTTGCTCTAACTCAGGGAAAGCGTCTTTTAGCTCTTGAGTTGCTTGTTCAAGCTGTTCTGCTTTTTCATACGCTTTTTTGGTCGCAAAAAAGATCATAGGCGCAGCGACAATACCACCCAGCACCATCATTCCGCCTGACATACCTGCGCCACCCGCCGCTAATGCGCCACCACCAAACCAAGCTAAAGTCGCATTGGTTGCCGCTGCGCCCGAAAGCGTGGCGATTGCTGTACCGGTCGAAGCGCTGCCGATGATAGACACTACCCCCCATGCGCCCACTGCTGCGGTACCACCTAACACGCCACCAAAACCAGCGCTTAGCGCGCTCGAATAGCTGGAATGGAACTTACTCATTTGATTTACGAGAAGTTCAGGCTTATCGAACTTCAGCGCATCCAATATGTATGTGGTAGTGAGGATATTTTCAACAGTCACTAAAGTTTGCTGTACAGCGGAGATTGACTGCCCAAGAGCAGATAAATCCGATTCAATCTGCTGCTTACGTTCACTAATTAAACCGTAAAGATGCTGGTAATACTTATATTCGTGTTCGTAAAGACCGCGTTGGTGTTTTAATTCGCTTGCACCACCAAGCGTGACAACATTACTAAGAATGCTGCCACATGCTCTAAATATACCCAAGTTAAAAATTCCAGAAAGAGTTATCTATTTTATAATTTTAATTAAATTAGATTATTTTATATTTAGCTTTTCATCTAATTGCTTCTTTCTCTCGATCAATTCCATCTCTTGAACAAGCATTTCTTTTTCTTTCTCATGCTGGTAACGATTATAGAGTGCGGAGCAATAATGACGTAGTGCTTTCAATAAAGTAAACACAATAGTAATTAAGGACAAAATTATTGAACACATATTTTTGGCGCATTCAAAAGCAAGCTTTAGAATCTCCACAATTGATTTAAACATTTTAATCTCGAATAGAAATAATTATAACCAAAGAAAGTCATTTAAACATAAGGTTTAACAATTAAGATAAATTTACTATTCAAACTACACTTTTCTCTTTACTCCCCGATATATTTGGGTAGAGTAGCCTGAATCTGATTAGCTTCGATAGTTTCATGGTGTGATGTTTCGTCCACTGAATTTGACTATCTACGTATAATCAAATACGGCTAAAGCCGAATACAATGTAATCAGAGAAAGTAGCCTGTCACCTGACAGGCTTCTTTTTATCTATCGAATAAATCCAAGCGCGATGACCAAAGACCGAACTAAGGTTTTTTTGGTGTCTTGCCGCTCGAAGCTTTTTCAATGTTTTTCTGGTCGGGTAGACTGTTTCCACATCGACACCGACCCCACAGATAACACGACGTCCATTTTTCGCATCCAATATTTTGGTCTTTCTCGCATTCAGCTCAAAGCCGTGTCGTAAGAGTATTCTTTGAACGCCATTAATAACACGTGCGATATCGTCATAACTGTCTAAACTCACTGACAAATCGTCAGCATATCGAGTGTAAGTATAATATCGCTTTTTTTCTTCCCACCCCCAAGACGAACCACCGTATTTAGGCTTATCGGCTATCAGTGTGATTTTGTCTTCAAGGAAAGCGATGATTTCGCGATCAATTGCATTAAACGCGATGTTTGAAACCATTGGGCTGGTCGGTAACCCTTGCCTTGCCGCCCCATCGATAAATAGATAAGGTATTAGCTCTTCATCGATAAGTCCTTTGACATGTTTAGGTTTGACATGATCAAAGAAATCTTTGATATCAAGGCTAATGGTATAAGCATAGTTCCTGTGCTGAAGCGCTTGGTCGACACAGCTTCTTTTTGGAACAAAACCGAACGCGACGGCTCGCTCTTCCATCTTTTCAAAGGTTTCATTGAGGTTTGGCAATAGTGCCTGATAAAACACCTTCGAGTTCATATCCGGTGAATAAATTTGGCGCTTTTTCCCACCAGTATCCACGTGAATTTTTCTCACATTGAGCACTTCGATCATGCCAGGTTCCGATAACCATTCCCCCCAAACAACATCAGCGTATATTTTGCTCAATTTCGGAGTAAGCGTTATTGACCATACTCCATTGGAGTTATCTTCCCATTGATTTTCGTTCACACTGCTACCCTCATTATTCGAATAATCGTTGTTCATAATGGAAATCTCAGTACTTCAATGGTGTATAAATTTCGTCTTTCTGCATCGACTTAATATTAATAAAAGGATTAGTGGTAGAAAACTTAAAGTCCAATGCAATCAAAACCGCGTTGGAATACGCATGTTTATCCGAAATTTTATATTCGACCTTCACTTCTTCTTTCGTCGTTATGAGCGTTAACCTTACTACCTTATCCATAGGCTCAATGATTAGTCGGCTTAGAACCTGCCCCCCATAAGATGCGCATTGATCTTTCCTATCGACAAATATCGCTTTCTCACACAACTTTGGGAATGCAATTACTCCATGCTTTAAACACCACTTAAAGCCTAATCGCCTAATGACACTATGAAACTCTGCTTTTTTCCTTTTATAGCACAGCTCTTTTTTAGATGGTTTCCTCGGCTCGTCTGCGGGCATCCAGTATACTGTGCCTGCCCCAAACACATCTTCCCAGTCGCTCATTCTCTATCACCTATAAATAACCGTTGCATACGACGCCGTCAAAAAAGGGGCTTTCGCCCCTTTATTAAAACAACAAAGTTAAGCTTAAACGTTATGCGCTTTTGGCTGCTTTCTTTCTTGCCGTCTCTGCCTTTTTAGCAGCCTTAGCAAGCGCTTCTGCTTCCTTACGCGCCTGTGCGATGCGCTCTAGCAGCTTGTCAGCTGGCTCATCGTTTGGATCTTGCGCCACCAGCTCACCACGAAAGGCTTTGGCGAGGATGCTTTGGGTCAGCTTATCCACCCGCGCCTGTGCTTTTTTCACCTGCGCTTCGATGGTGTCAGCGAAAGCGAAGTACTGGTCGACTAGACGAACGATTTCTTTTTGTTCTTCGATAAATGGCCACAAAAGAGAGAGTTGCTTGAACTTAGTCTGTGTTAAGTTCATACCACTATCAGAAATACCTGTTTTCATCTTTTCAATTTCACCAAGATAGAATGGCGAATTGAGAACATAAACCAAATATTTGCTAAGACCGTAAGACTCTTTAACACGATAACGATAAACCTTGTCACAAATCATCAGATGTGAGCGAGTTTCACTAACGTAAGCTGTAACGCCACAGCGGACTCTTGGGCCAGCTCTTGTAGTTAATATGTCGCCAGCTAACAGTTCATGTTCTGCTCGTGCTTCTAGACTTTGAGGGAGCGCCTTATTTTCATATTCTATAAACGAAATATTTTGAACCGAGCTAGTTTTAATTACACCCCAAGCCCCCTCTTCTGCTGGAACATTTTCACATTTAGGGCTCCAACCTTGTCCAATCTTGGTAATTACATCACCTAATTTCTTTTGTTCAGGCGGATTGATCTCGTTGGCTATTCTCCACTCTTCCGTCAACTTACCCGACACCGCAGAAGCGAGTACCGATTGGCGGAAGCGTTTAAGTAACGCAGGGATGCCATCTAAGCGGGCTTTGATGGTGTCGACCTGTGCCAATACCTCATCCAGTTTTTCAACAATGCGTTTTTGTTCAGCTAGTGGGGCTAGAGGAAATTCTAAAGCGTTGATGACTTCAAGCCTAACCCCTTTGACTGTAGTACCTGTACCCAACGACTCAATTTTCAATCCTTGAGAACGGTACCAATATTCGAAGTAATAATCGTCTACTTCTCTGTTGACGAACAAGGCTTTCAAGTCTTGGTTAATCGCAGAATCAAAACTTGCTCGGACTATTTTCCCTAAACTCATGCGAGTGGCTATAATCGGCGTTCCAGCAGGAATAACATTGGTACTACTATTATCAATAGCTTCTTGGGTAATATGATCAATTGTGTCAGTAAGATACGACTTGTTCATATCCTTCACGGTCATCCAAGGGATATCACCTTCATAGTAAGATGGAACCGATTTACTCGGTGTCCCTCCTCCTACAATCTTGTCTACTACTCCATTTAAGAGAGTTCCTCTCCAACCCTTCGGCAATTCACTCATCACTCTGCCTCCGGCTTTTCAGCCAAACCAAAGGCTTCTGCCACAAGCTGTTTTTGCCCCTCGGCAACATCATCTGCGCCCAGTGCTTGCATCAGTTGGTAAATCTCTGCCATCGCCTCAGTCAACTCTGCCATGGCTTCGCCTGCCAGTAACTCTGGCGCAGGCAGGTTTTCTGCGCTGGTCGCTTCTAGGTCTTTTAGCCATGAAATATCTAGGCTATCGCCTTTTTGATCACGAATGTATTCGCGGCTGAACTTACGCCATCTAGAGTTCTCTAAAGTGTGCGTAACAGAGTCTTCCCCTTCAGCAAAGATGTTGCCGAGAGTTTCATAAACCCCTTCTTCACGAGCTGATTGACCGTTTGCATCGCTGCCATACGCTTTCACAAAGGCATCAAAGTGCTTTTCAGTCAGTGGGCGACGTTTACCAAAGGTGTTCATGTTGGTACGCATATCGAATACCCATGTATCGACGGTGCAGCCTTTGTCTTGGTTCGGGTTCTCTGGCGTGCCTTTTTGGAAGAACAGCACGTTAGTTTTTACCCCAGCGGCGTAGAAGATGCCGGTTGGCAAACGCAAAATGGTGTGTAGGTTACATTTGTCCATCAAATCACGACGGATGTCAGTGCCCTTTCCACCTTCAAACAAGACGTTGTCTGGGATCACCACGGCAGCACGACCGCCCGGCTCTAGGGCATCATAAATGTGCTGCATAAAACACAGCTGTTTGTTGCCCGTTGGGTGGACAAAGGTACGGGTGATGTTGGTGCTGGCGGCGCTACCAAACGGGGGATTGGTTAAGATCACATTGGCTTTGGGTAGGTTTTCACCTGCGCTGCCGAGGGTATTACCTAAACGGATCGCCCCTTCGTTGTCATCGCCTTCAATGTCATGCAATAAGCAGTTCATCAATGCTAAACGGCGCGTCTCTGGTACTAGCTCTAAGCCAACAAAGGCTTTTTTCATTTGAAAGGTTTGGTCATCATCGCTCAAATCTTCTAAATCGTTGGTGTTTGCTTTGATGTATTTATCCGCTTCAATCAAAAAGCCTGCTGTACCTGCCGCTGGGTCTTGAATGATTTCGCGTGGCTGTGGCTGCATCACTTTGATGATGGTGCTGATAAGCGAGCGCGGCGTAAAGTATTGACCTGCGCCAGATTTGGTTTCGTTAGCGTTCTTTTGTAATAAGCCTTCGTACATGTCTCCGAAGTCATCGCGGCTTTTTCCTGCATCGCCGTCGTACCAATCTAGGCTATCCATATTGGCAACCAGTTCAGTCAACTGTGCGGGCTGAGTAATGGTGGTATTGACGTTTTGGAAAATCGCACGAACAATCGCGTGTTCATCTGCGCCAAGCTGTACCAACATATTGCGGTAGAACTGGTGCTGATCTTGGCCGACTTTGGCTTTCAACTTCGACCAACGAAAATCAGCTGGTAGCAGTTCGTCTTCTTGCCCTGTCTCTTCACACATTTTTAGAAACAGTAAAGACGCCAACTCATTAACGTAGTTTTGGTAAGACACCCCGCCATCGCGCAGGTTGTCACACAGTTTCCAAAGTTTGGCGACCAGATCGTTATTGTTCATTTGATTCTCTTAACTAATGTTCCGTTCCTGCTGCACATCTTCAACCGCAGCAGGAAATCATGGATAAGGATTAGGGGTATTGTAATGGGCTAGGCGCGCTCATCCCACATATATTCGTTGAACTCAGCGAGTATGGTGTCTAATTCATCATTAAACACGTTCATAAGCTTACGTTTTCCGCCTTTGCGCTTGTAGTTACCGGTTTTAAAGGTGTCATCATCCAGCACGACTTTTTCTTTAATTGAGCTGGCTAAGCGTTCTAACCAACTAACTTGCTCTTCATTCCATTCATTGGCTTTAAGAATACGCGCCAGTGCGAGATCAACCCGTTGTTCAAACGGCATGAGCGCATCACCAATCGAGGCGCGGCGAATATGACCAATGAGCTTGGCGGCAATGTCTTGGTTTTTTGCAACGTTCCACGCATGGCGCAAGGTTGAATCGTTGTAGTTTTGTGCATCAAACCATTCTTGAAGCTCAATCAACCCTTTGCGGGTTAAATCCCTTGGGCGGTTAACAATGATATCCAGCGCTTCTTGTTGGTTGACAGATACATCCACCAGCTTATCAAACGCTTCTAAGAAATCTTCTGCGCTATCATGATCACCCCATACTTGGCTGACCCCAGTGACGGCATCTGGCAAATCGGTAAAAATCGGCATGTCACGCAGCGCATTGATCTCGGTTTTCAATTGCTCAAGGCGGCTAATGAGGTTGGTGGCGTTATTAAACACTTCTGCCGACCATTTTGGCCCTTTCTCTTTGAGCTTTTTAGCTAAACCTAAGAAATTACACCCTGCTGTTTCGGTGCAGATCTCATCAAAGCGTTTGATGTGCGCTTCAATGTCTTTGGATTTGTCACGATTAAACTGAGCATGACCAATGATGCGTTGCAGCTTGGCCACCAATTGTTCATGGCTATGCTCGGCAAAACTGCGCCCGTCTGCTTCGATGGTTTTGTAAGTTTCTGAATCAGTGATTTCATTGACCAGCGTTTGCAAATCCACACTTGGGCGCACCACAACAGGGCGCATGGTGTCGACACTTTGCAGGGTTGAGTACAAATCCACGGCATCGAAAATACGGAAAGACGTTTTGCCGACTTCTGGGCAAAGCCGCGTCGCGCGCCCTTTCATTTGCTCGTACAAAATACGGCTGCGTACTTTGCGCATAAACACCAGGTTACAGATGCTCGGAATGTCGATGCCCGTGGTAAGCAAATCAACGGTGACCACGATGTTGGGTAAGCGCTCTTTCTTAAAGCGCGTGATCATTGATTGGACTTTGGTGGCGTCTTTGTCTGAATCGCCAGTGATTTTGATGATCGCATCGTGTTCTAGCTGAGGATATTTGGCTTTAAACGCGGTGCGTAACTCTTCCACCACCATGTCGGCGTGCGTATTGTTAACGCAAAAGACCAAGGTTTTTTGTGGGCTGGTTGGGTCAATCGCGAAATCTTTATTGTTCGCCAGCTCTTCACACACCACTTTGTTGAAGTTAGATGCGATCAGCGCACGGTTGAAATCGGCGACTTCAAAGCCTTGTTCGTCAACTAAGGTATCGTTAACCAGTTCGCCTTGGTTAGATAAGCGTTGAACTTCAGCACCTTGTGAAAGGTAAACGCCACCTTCGCTCAACTGAGTCACAATACGGATTGGCGGCTCTTGATCAGTCAGGTAGCCATCAATCACGGCTTTACGATAACTGTAGCGATACACTGGCTGTTTTTTCTCACCACCGAAGATATCAATGGTGTGCAGCGCGGGTGTGGCAGTTAATGCCACTTTTACCGCGTCAAAGTGGTCGATAATACGACGATAGGAAGAGATAAAATCCAGTTCGTTACGGAACTTCTCTTCCCCTTCGGTCTGCTCTTTATCAAGAATGTAACCACGGTGCGCTTCATCAACGATGATACAGTCATAGCGACCGACTGGCATCACCTCATCACTTTGTAAGGTGCGCTTCACCAATGATTGTACCGTTGCGACGTGAATCTTGGTGCTGTCTTCTGGGAAGCGGTCAGTTAGCCCTTTAACGTTAAAGATGCTATTAAAGGTATCGCCTTTGATGTTAGTGTCTTCAAACGAATCTAACGCTTGCTTACCTAACGAGGTTCTATCGACCAAAAATAGGATGCGTTTAAAGCGTTGAGATTGGATCAAACGGTACATCAAAGCAATCGCTGTGCGGGTTTTGCCTGTTCCGGTTGCCATGGCTAGTAAGATATCTTGCTGACCAGACACAATGGCTTTTTCAACCGCTTGAACCGCTTCTTCTTGATAGTAACGTAACCCAAGGTCACTCATATCTGCATTGTCACTAAACCAACGGTTATTGAGTTGGTTGTCGCTTTCTAGCTTGGCAATCAGTTCTTCTGGGCGATGCCATTCTGTTAGCGCTTTGGCCATGTTGGTTTGGTGGCGAACATCGCGGCACCAGATACCGCTTTTGGTTTTCACCGCCGCGCGATAGTCACGTCCATTCGCCGAGTAACAAAACGGAATTTTATATGGCGTAGATGACGATGAATCCGACCATGTCGGCACATAAGCAGGTAGTGATTCAGCAATTAAGTCTAATGACTGCGGATCATTAGCCGCATCTTGCAATTCACTGCGTAGAAAATCATGATCAAAGCATTGGCTATAGCGGTAGGCTTCGCTCAGTTTAGCGGCGACATCTTTATTGGCTTTTTTGGCTTCAATTACGCCGATAGGTTTGAGACCAACAAACAGAACGTAGTCTGCATACCCTAGCTTTCCAGTTTCATCTTTTCCTGTTGGCCATTCCGCAATCGCCATATTACGACCGATTTGTGGGCGAGTACCTTTTGAGAACTTTAGGTTTTCGCTGTCTGCATCCCAACCCGCTTTGCACAGTTGGCGATCAATCAGGTAGCGGGTTTCGCTTTCGCTCAGATCTAGCGTTCGTGAAGCAGCTTGATCAAGCATTTGCTTCTTATAGGCTTTGCGTTCAACTTCGGTTTTCTTCGCAAGCTTTGCGTCTTTTTCTTTTAGCTGCGCTTCTAGCGCTTCAATGCGCTGCTGTGTTTGCTCTTGGGTTTCATCCTTGTTGCTCTCAAGGATGGAGATATAACCTGTTAACGCTATGAGCTTGGCATTTTGCGCCGCGACTTCTGCTTTGGTTTGCGTTTCAGTTTGATATGCTGAAGCAAGCTGCGCTTTTAGCGACAGGATTTCTTGTTCAAACTTGTCGCTATTTTCCGAGCTTGGCAATACAAAAACTGGCACTGCAAATTCATAGTCTTTAGTAACTAGACGGTAGTACCAAACCGCAATACGAAATGCCAAGCGCAGACACATAGCGGCATCTTCAAGGTCGTTATGGTATTCATGCACTGCTTGGTTGCCAATTTGACGCAACTGGTGGAAGACTTTGAGAATATTGTCATCGACAAACGGAACTTTGGCTAATTCATGTAGCAAATCATGCTGATTATCTGGCGCTTCAATATCCAGTATTTTCGCAAGATGTTTCGCGGTTGATTCGCCGAAAACACGCACCTTGAACAAGGTCGTGTTGGGATCATCCGGGTAGTTCTTTTCTGCCGCTCGTGCGATAGAAAATAAGAAGTCGTTAACGCCTTTTAGAAACTCAAAATTGGACGTTGCCATTCGCTGCTCCGTTTGCATACAAATTCTGACCATTAAACTAACGTTACCAAACCGTCACTGTCCGCCAGCGTGATACTGTAGTGCTGATCGTTTCCTACTGCTCTGGATTGTATTTCCAGTTTATCGGCAGTTTGAGTTGGTAGGGCTTTTCTAAGCTTACTATTTATGGTTGAGCACACGGGTTGAAGAAAACTTCGCTCCATGCCCTTTAATGATGTGTAGTCACCAATTTTAAAGTCTTCGGGCGTCGTGTTAAAGGTGTTGAATATACGCGGATCGGTCGCCACCTCACAATAATGAGTCAGAAAGCTAATACTGTGTTCAGTAACTTCTTCAAAGTAACGATCGACCAATAAACCAGTAGAGCCTTTATTCAACAACCAGACGTAAAATGCCATCTCTTTTGCCGTGAGTTTAATATCAATCCCTAGTGTTGAGATTAACTTAGCTGAGGTGTCAATCTCGACGTTGATCTGTTGTTTGTGCCCCGCATTGAGCATACCTACGGTTTGGCTGAATGAGAGATTAGCTAAAGACGCAATTAGGCTTGGTTCAATGGAGGCTCTCATACGCACAAATGGAATTTCCGCTAGCGTGACCGTCGCTTTGCTCAGATCAATCTCACCTTGTCCGTATTTGCCCGTTACCCACTTTGGCGCTTTGGTTGGGTACCAAAAGTCGCGCACAAACTCGTATTGATCATCAACAAAGACATGGCTTAGTGTGTCTTGTTCACGCCCGAACATGGACATGGCGTACCCAAAGTAAAATGCCATGGTTTTGCGCCCGCCCGCTAACGAAGCATGAATGCTGACATTTTCATCTTGAGTGAGTTCATAAACCTTGCGGGTGATGAAGTTCGCCATGGAGGTTTGGTCTTCTATTGACTTAGCATCATCAATGTATTCGCTCTGTTCGTCTTCAATCAGCCAAATGTGGCTTTGATCAAATTTGAAGTCTGGCAGTTGGTACTCTTCTTTGAGCGCATTTAAATGGCCATCTCGAAATAAGCCGTTGGTTAACGTTTCTTGGCTGCTCTGGGTGGTGATGACGTACACTTCTTCTGGAAATGGTCGTCCACTTTGATGAAGGGCGAACAAGGTTTCTGTCAGCACTTGCGGGCTTGCGCCCGTTGTCGATAAGAGGATGTTTTTCATAAAGTAAGCTGTAATGATCTTGGGAAAATTCTGATATAAATATATCGCTAGATAATTAACGCCACGTATCATGGCATCATTAATGTACTACCAACTTCATACATTTAAACAAGTTCCAACAAAAGATAAGTGAGAGGCATCATTCGCAGATGCCTCCAGATTGAGCTAAAACTTGATGATCTCTTTTGCTTTTTCATGCCCTCTACCGGCTGCAAAACTCATCAACGTTAAGCCCGACTGCCGTTCTTCCGCTGATTCACTTGCCTGCATTATTTCTGCTAAACGGTAAGTGGCATCTAAATCGCCCAAATTAGACAATGTACGAAGCCCAGCCACTAGCACAGCCCCACGCTGATAATCTTCTGCAAACTTAACCAAAGCGTTCACTTTCTCTTTCACATCTACGTTACTTTCGTGTAAATGTTCATAGATCTCAATGGCTTTAATTTGCTCTAATGTCGAGCCATTACTTAACGCAAGAGCAGCATTCATTAAGGCGTTGATGTCATCCTCTTGTTGCAACATAGCAGTAATTTCTTCGCGAACTTCACTGCTTTGAGACTTCGAGAGTAGCGTTACCAACGCGTCAAGTAAAACCTGTTTATCATCGGCATCTAACAGCAATTTCTTCGCTAGTTTTAGTCCTTGTTGCTGATCCCACTCTCGCACAGCGGCTAATGAAGTGAGACAAGATTCAAATTCACTTTTCTCTTCAAGCGAAATCGTCTCTTCGGGTTTTGGCGGTACATTCTCTACAAAAGGAATGCGGAATCGGGTTGCCGTTTCTCTTGCTTCGTGATGTGCGAAGCTGGCCGCTTTACCGATCCACTCTTCTCCCTGCTTTCTCATTGCTGGAGTGCTTCTTGAGCCAAGCAGTAAAGTTCTACCCAACTGCCACATCGCTTCAGGGTTACCATTGTCTGCAGCTTGTCGGATGAACATTTCATACTCATCATGATTCCCTAGCTGCTTCGCCATTAGAGCTTTCGCCAGATATACTCTGCTTTGTTTTTGAGTATCACCAAACTCACCGTATTTACCCGTTTTAAACTCAACGTTCCAGAACTGTTCTACCCAAGGAGCAAGTAAGGACTTTCGCTCTGTCATCATTTTTGGGTCTGGTGCGATCAATAATCCCTTAGTTTCAGTGTAACTGTTCACACTTGGAGGTAACCCCTTAAAATAAGGCTTACCTGTTGTAGGGGTGAGTTTAAACTTCATTCGCAACAACTTCTCACAGAAGTACTGCCATCCCACTAAGTGGTCATGTACTTCTTGCTGCGACAGACTGCGAATGTCATCAATTGAAAGCTCCCTACTATCAAACAAGCGCTTTAAGTTCCAATCCGTGGCATTGAAAAAACGTGTCTCACTCAACCCGCCTCTTAAAAACTCGACTACGATGAGTTTACTCAACTCAAAGATATACACTTCACTGTCCTGACTTTCCGATGGCGCAAGTTTATCAACGAACGGTGGTAAGCCATTATTAAACTGTGCGATGTAATGGAAACTGGACTCAGGGAGTAGCGCTCTAATACGTTTAAAATGCTTAGTATAGTTAGACCAAAACATTGTCCGACTGTGAATTTGGCGCCGCTTCTGCTCATCAAACCCTAACGCATCCTCGGTGTTGTCTTGAGAAAGTAGCCTTGAAATGCCATGCAACTCATAATAGTTTGATAAACCGAATTGATTTTTGAGTTTTTCCTTAGCTGCTTCACTTAACAGATACCAGTAGCAATCCTCATTAAAAGGCAAACAACGCTCTTCAATCATTTTTCCACATAGATAGGAATATGCACTTTTTGAAAAACGCAGGATAAAGCGTTCACAGAAAGCAATTCTATCTTTGGTTGTTTGTAAAGAGAGAAAACACTCATACAACCAATTATCGCTTTTCTCATTGTACGATTGAGGATCAATAACCGAGCATACTTCCTGCTGTATTTGACTCAGGTAGGTATTCGCTAGCGGCAGACGCAACCACTTCGTTTTATAATAAGGCGTTAGGTTTGCATTCCAGCAGATATTGGCCAACTCACGATGCTGTTGCGCTTGAAGAGATAATAGCCAGTCAATTTTTTCTGAGCACAATGCATCAAGCCCATTTTCCGTGCGCATAATGCTCATCGTCTCCAGTAATTTAGGGACGATACTACTAGACTTACCATCAATTGCTAATGCGACTTGAAAGAACGCGATATCACCCAAAACGGAGTTACAACAAATTGCCCTCCATATTGCACGGCAGGCATATAAGGATTGGTCATCCGTTAGTTCAGTCCATTGGTCTGTATTTTCTGTAACCTCTAACCACTCGAAGATTGAGATTTCATCCGCACGACCAGCATCCACTAAGTTAACGATCTGCAATAAGGTTTTCGGTGGAAAGCTAGGAAGGACAGTTGCACCTGTCCCAATATCAAAAAAGTCATCAAATGAATTTTTTTCAATACTCACTTTGCTTGGTAAAGATGGTTGAGCAAATGAAATAACGCTATTTTTCAACTTTCTCTACCTCTGAGAAGTTACCTAGGAATTCGTCATCTTTAAACTGGAAACGAAACTTTACCTTTCTATCAGACGCTTGCGCTATAGACTGATCTGCCTCAATAGGACCTCTTCCTGAAATTACCACTTTGTCAAAGAAACGATGCTTATTCTCAAAGCGCATTGAGTTTACAAAAGCAGTAACACTATTCGCTCGTAAGACGCTGAGTTCCATATTTCGATTGAAAGATCCTTCAGAGCTCGAGTGCCCCTCAATAACAATTCGGCTGACTTCATCTGCTGTTGCTTTTGATTGAAAAACTACATCTGAATAGATTGGTATAAATTTGTTCAGAAACTCTTTACCCGAAGGTTTTAACCTATAGTCATCCAAGTCAAAGAGAATCGAATCCGTAATAGAGATATCACCGGTATCAGGGTCGGCTTTGACCTCAATCCCTGCTGCATTTAACGCATCATTGATGCCTTTGATAATGACAACTCGAGTATTTTGGCTCTCTTCATATACTTCAGAAATTTGCACTAAAGCGCTGATAAGCAATAATGCAAATATCATAAGAAGCACGGACATTAAGTCCCCAACAGAAAGCCAAACGCCTGATTCCTCAACATCCGCCGTTTTTGGCGCTGTCCCCAAGCCACGCATTATGCGTTCACCTCGTCAGCTTCAAATTTACGGCGTAATACTTGTGAGTTAATTAGATAGCCAGCAGCCTGAGACAATTTATTGTGAATAGTACTTGCCGATTGGTCGAAGTCATTAAAGAATGTTTCAAAGCTTTCATTTGCGCGAGTGAAATATTCATCCATCGCTTTTGGCAAATTCTCAGTGATATCAGTGAATGTTGCCGATGCTTTTGCATACTCTTTTTTCAGCAACGCAATTTCTCGGCTCATTGTATGCGCGGCGTCTTGAAGTTCAGCCATTTTAGATGCTTCGTTCAAACCAATAGCTTTAGCAACACGTTCCAGAGTGCCAGCCGAAGCTTCCAGTTTCTCGTATTGTGCGGTGAGTTCTTGGAGTAAGTTATGTCTCGCTTTGTATTCACTTTCAAATACATTTCGGAAGTTGTCTACAACGTCATTCAAGCCATTTCGCTGCTTACTCAAACTATCTTCAAGTAGGTCGTTTTGCTGTTCAAAGTAACGAGTTAGGTTCTCTTGATACTGTAATCGGAATGCTTCGAGCTCACGCTGTACCGTTTCAGACATCGACTTCACTTTTGAATCAATGTCGCCTAGACCTTGCTGAAGTTCAGATTTTGCCGACTGCATAACACTACTTGCTTCATCGCCAACAAGTTTGATTGCTTCCGCCTGCTCTTGGAAAATAGCTTGTGAGTTTTGAACCAAACCAGTGATTCTGCTCTCCATTTCTCCAAATAAATGAGACTCTTCGTCACGACGCATTTGCACTGACACTTCAAAGTCTTTTTGAGCCTGATTCATTAAGTTAGATGCTGTTTCACCTGTTTGAGCCAACACAGAAGTTTGGCTCTCGAATGAAGTCGAGATTTCTGATAGCAAACCGTTAATACGGCCTGTTACATTTTCAAAGAGTACTTTTTCTGCACTTTGGCGTTCATCAAGTGCTGCTTCTAGCGAGTTTTTCATGCCCTCAAATGCACTTGAAGCTTTGTCTGCGCTTTGTTCGAAGGCAGATTGCTGATTCTCAATACCTTTAGCAGCGTTCTCAACAAGGTTAGATAGGCGACTTTCGACTTCAACAAACATCTTCGATTCTTCTTCTCGGCGTTGTTGCACTGACATTTCAAAGTCTTTTTGTGCCTGCGTCATCATTTGAGATGCTGTTTCACCTGTTTGAGCCAACACAGAAGTTTGGCTCTCGAATGAATTAGAAATATCCGATAGCAAATCGTTAATGCGATCGGTTACGTTTTCAAAGAGATCTTTTTCTGCGCTTTGGCGCTCATCGAGTGCTGCTTCTAGCGAATTTTTCATGCCTTCAAATGCACTCGCAGCTTTGTTTGCACTTTGTTCAAACGCTACTCGTTGAGAGTCCATACCTTGCGATGCATTATTCAGCATAGTGTTAACTTCTGATGCTATTGAGGTCATTGCACCCTGTGTATCCTCTTTGAAACTGGCTAGTATTCCCTTAAGTGACTCAGCAAATGATTGCAGTTTAAGCATCGTCTCTTTTTGGAACTCATTGATCGTATCAACCGTTTCCGAGGTACTGGTCACTACTCGTTCAATATTACTATTCAGTTGTGAGGTAATCTCGTTGCTGCTTGTTACTGCCGCACTGGTTTTACTTAGCTCTTCAACAACAGGGGCGATTAGTTCTGATTTCATTTCCTGGATCAAAAGCTCAACTAATTCTTTCTGCGATTGCTCTTTAATATCTTTGAGTGCGCTGAGTTCTTGCTTAATCTCTCCGAGCATTGGAGTCATACTTGTTTCGATTGACTCAGCTAGTGCTGTCGATATCTGCTTTGCAATAACTTCACCGTTGAATGAGGTCCCAAGTTGCGCAAGAGACTGACTTGTCGCCTCCATCTTCTCGCCCATCAACTCCACTGCTGACGCAGAGCGAAGTTGGGCTTCAAGAACCTCTTTTTGTCCCTCGTTGGACATGTTTTTCAGGTAATAGATCGGGCTCGCTTCAAAGTATTGAGAAGACAGCGTGCTGATTAACTCTTTCTGAGCCTTTGCTAATACGCTTGAAGATATTTTCATCCAAACCATAAATAGCGCTGAGGTACCTAAACCTGCAAGTGAGGTATAAAACGCCGTTTTCATCCCCTCTAACAATTCAGCAGCGGAAGCCAATAATGCTTTTGAGTCCCCGGCCATAGTAAACTCGCTTAGACCTAGCGTAATACCTAGGAATGTGCCAGTAATACCAATGCTCGTTAATAACGCAGGGATCAGCTTGTAACGAGAAGAATCGATTGAAGGGAGCATCTGTGAGATTGGTGATTTGGTTAACCATAAATCACCTTTTGTTTCAACGACAATACCATCTTGCGTCGGTGCATACACAAGGTGATCGGTTACCCAGACTAGCTGCTCTTTTTTCAAGCTTTTCGAATTGATAACGTTCGATGAAGCTTTTAATTTAATCTTGCCAAGCTCTTTGAGTTGAATTTTTGTTTTAATAACGGCCACGATCTCTCGGTAAGAGAAGAACAAGAATACCGCTGCAGTCGTTAAAATAATGGCATCTGTAACCCAGTCACCAGAAATGAAAGCCAAGTGGTCGTACATATAAAATCGCACCTATTTTTTTAGGAATTTAGTAATTTCTTGTTTCGTTAAAATTTCATCAGCAACACGAACAGGGAGGTGTTCGGCGTCATATCTTTCGAATCCATTGATAAGGATTGGCGTCTCCAACCGAACGCTATACATATCTTCGTCTTGAGTATCGCTATCTGTCGCTTTTAAAAGATAGGCGTCATGAGGAAACTCTCGAAGCAATGTTGCTTGTAATGATGATTTTGTGTGTCTGAGAGATTGAGTTGCAGCAAACTCATTGCCAAACTCTTCTCTTGAGAGCTTCCAAGCATGGTTGACTGAAATGATTCTCTCAATTATCTCTTCTAGCTTAACCTGCATTTATTTAGTGCCTTAAGTTATAAGCTTGTGATTTGTAATTTTCCAAAAAGTCATTAATACCCACGACCTGCCAACCATTACTGCTTGCATCTTCAATATCGTTCATTGATATTGCGACACCAAATTTGTGCTTCGGCCACGCAAGTTCAAGCCGTGCAGCTAACCCTCCGAAACTGTCTTCAACAAAATAGTTAATATCAGGGAGTTGCAGATACGCTTGTCGACAAGCATGCAATACGCCATGTACACCTGGATCTGAGTAATCAAACAACTCTTGCCACTCACCGAGGTCATCAAATAAACCTTGCTGTTTGCGCAAATCGTTAATTGTTTGACGTTCGCGATGGCTGAGAGCCATATGCTCATGCATGGGTTGTTTGCTGTGGCAGTCGATGCACAGTGCTCGAAGATTTGACGGCCTGTTATCTGATTTAACACCATTAACATGATGAACATGCAGAAGTGCTCGGTGAGAACGCATATTCACTTTACATTCTTCACACTCAAAGTTCTTTTCTACACGATAGTGGGAAGATATTTTTGACCAATCATCGCTGTAGCCACTCTCAGCGGTCTCAGCTCGTCGAGACGGCATGTGCGGGAAGAAAGAGCTATAGGTAGCAAAGAATTCCGCCATGTTAAAGTTCTGAACTACCGACGTTATGTTTGTTGTCGTATTACAACCTTTATAATTAAGCTTACGTAGACAGTTTTGACATACCTTTAGCCTCGCCTTTTTCTCTCCATAGGAGGTATCAACTAGGAATTCTCCTGATGTATTGTTTGTGACCACATAACGCTCAAATCTTCCACTTGCCCTCATACCTTGCAATGTTGAACAGTCAGAAACATGAAAACGAGCACTGGTTCCATTCGCTTTTATATAGAGCGTGACATGACGTCCTTTATAACTTAAAAGGCCTGATTCTATCTCTACATCCTTAAGCTCTACATCCTTCCCTTTCTCTAGTTCTGCCGTTATTTTATCGATATGAGTCTCGTGAAGTTTCAGAGTGAATTTACCACTTCTCTCTGGTTCCATAATTTCAATCGCACGCATC
The DNA here is from genome assembly GCF_052037695.1 of Vibrio sp. WZ-1. NCBI lineage: Bacteria > Pseudomonadati > Pseudomonadota > Gammaproteobacteria > Vibrionales > Vibrionaceae > Vibrio > Vibrio sp. WZ-1. The sequence continues at coordinate 105,752 of NZ_JBQEQR010000075.1, forward strand.
AGGGAATGAAGGTTAAGCGTTAGTTTCATTCCGCCCCCAAGATCTTCAATATCTGCTCTTCAGCGTTAGTAATTACACGGAAAGAGACTCGACGAGAACGTTTTTCGTCTTCTACACCGTCTTTAACAACTGCTTTAGATGAAGAATATCCTACTGCCGCTACGTTATTTTTTACCCAGCCATAATGTTGTGCCCGAACATCATCAAGCTTCATTACGTAGCCAAGTACTGCACGCGTCCGTGACTGTGATAAACGCATATTATTAAAGTAAGCCTCGTAATCGCTAGAATCGTGGTTCCAACGGCTAGATGTATGCCCTTCAATTTTGATTTCTTGAATAATCGGTTTGTATTGCTCTAGTACTTCCAGATAACGAGGAAAGAAATCATTCAAAATTACTTGAAATTGCTGAGTTAAGTTCGCCTTACCATTGCCGAACAATACTTCGGGCGCTGTAAAGTTGACACTCAATGTATCTCGATCAATTTCAGCGCCCCACGTATCAAGATCTTTAGCAAACTCTTCCAACAGCGCAATATAGATGGCCTGCTGGGTTTTCTGATAAGTTTCTGCGACTTCTTTTATTTTGTCACGCTCAACCATAGCATCACGCATTAGCGCAACAGAAATGAACAAGAACACCATCATCAGACCTGCCATTAGATCTGATACTGACATCCAATGTTCACCACCATCACCCGTAGATTTGGTTTTTCCGAATAGCTTTTCCATGATTACACTGCAATTTTACTGTTTACAACATTCGACATTTCACGCGTTAATGCTTGGTAATCGCGGGTAAATTGTTGAGTAATCGTCGCAAGCGCTTCACCCATTTCATTCATGGTTCGGTTGATTTCTTGCTGCATCTGCAGGTCCAATATTTCAACTTGTTTCTCTACCGCACTACCCGTTTGAGCTACGGCCTGAGTAATTTGGTCTTCCAAACTATCAAAGGTCCGGCGCACAGCTTGTGCTTGAATTTGGAACACCTCTTCTAGAGTCGTTTCTAAGCGATCGTGTAGTTTAGAAATAGCAGACGTCGTTTCTGACTGAATTTCTTTCGTGCCATTTAGCAACTCTTGGTTGGCTTCTTTTAGAACATTACCCGTTTCTCGTGCATCGTCTTTAATATCAGCCACTAGTACGCGAAGCTGGCCATTCAACTCAGTAATTGAGTCTTCAAGGTGTTGCCTTATTTGCTCTGTCGTATCGGTTAGATGGCTGGTTACATTGCTTAGACCGCCAGTTGCTGTACCCACTTGCTCTTGAATGTCAGATGATGCCTCAGCTAGCTTTCCGCTTAGTGTTTGTGAACTCTCAATTAACTGTAGCGAAACATTTTCCGCACCACTTTCTAGGTTGGTACGCATGAGTTCAACACTGTGAGTCGCAGTTGAACTGAAGTTATCAATTATATTTTGTGACTCTTGCAGCATTGACTCATAATGTGTCGATGCCGCTTTAACTGATTCACCAATCACAGACATGGTGTTGTCCATCTGCTCACGAATTTGTGGCATTGCTTCTACCGCTTTATCACGAAGATCTTTAAATGCTTCTAAGCGATGCTCAAGCTCCGTCACTTGACCATGTCCTAACTCCATCACTTGGTGAAGTTTTTCCATCGTCGCTGGGATAGCTTCAGCACGTTCATTGATGCTAGCGACTGACTTTTCTGTCGAAGATATTGCATCTACACCTAGCTGATACTTCGTGGCCATGTCTTCTAGTTGGTCTTTATAGTTTTCTTGCCAATCAACGAGTTTCTTCACTGACTCATCTAATCGCTTAAAGTTCTCACCAAACTGCTCTGTCAGTTTGTCATTAAACTCTACGATTACTTCTTTCAGAGCATTAATGACTTGCTCTGTCGCTGATTTAGATAGTAGCTCACCAAACTCATCCATCTTTTCCCAGAGCGTTGCTTGGAACTTTTCTGTCTGAGTAATCTTTAGGTTCTGATAAGCGGTTTGCTCCTTTTGCCCATCATTGATGTCCGTTCGCAGTTTCTTTAGCTGGGAAACTAATGAGGTATCCTCCTCACCTTTGATGGAGGCTAACAACTCATTCGACGATCTTAGCTGTTGGGACATAACCTGGAAGATTTCTTCAGGGCCCACGCCTTTAATTGCATCTTCACCTTTCTGAGGAATGGTCCCTAGAATTGCCTTATAAATAATCGATGCAGCCATACCAACTAGACTGGTTAGAAACGCAGTCTTCAAGCCCGCAAGCAGAGATTCGATACTACCATCGATATCTGTTGGATTGAATTCCATCAAACCTACAACAATGCCTGCAAAAGTACCTAGGATACCCAAAGAGGTAAGGATGTTGGTTGTACTTGCCGTAAATCTGGGTGCTTTTCCTAGAAAAGCCAAAATACTAGAAGCGACAAGTAGCAAAAGGATGGTATAGATGAATGCGTCCGAAATAGATGCAGCACTATAAGAAGCGATGATAGAAGCAAGAAAATCAGTCATTTTTTAGCAAATCAGTTGTATAAGGAGGTGGATTTTTTCGGATTTTACTCACAAAATAAACGGTATTCCATACTTTTTTGTGTTTTTATGACTCGCTTTGTCTGGATGTAAAATGAACAACTTTAAGTTCAACTAGCTCTTTTATTGCTAATTAAATGTTCAAACACATTACAAACGTCAACATAAACTAATATTTTAACCAATGGATACCGTATCAGATTTTAATGCAAAGCGGTGTTACTTAAGTTTAGATTTGAAGTCAGATGATTCTTCAATTCAATCACTACTCTCGATTTATATTTTATGTCATTACAATATAATCAGTTTACTCCTAGCACACGTTGAAAGCCTGTCTAATGTAATGACTCATATTTTCTAAGCGGCCTCTAAGCGTGAAATGATAGTTTCTAGCGGTAAATCTTTCTCTTTTATCATGGCAACCACTTCTACAATGTCTTGCTCGCGGTTCATCGCTAATGCTTGGTTCACATCATCAATCAGCTGCAGCGCCTCTGTTTTCGATAATTGACGTAACAACGAAATACGGTTGTTTGGAGACATAGCCATCAACTCGGAGGCTGAACCACCTTTTTGCTGGTTCTTATTGTTGTTCATATTGACCTCCGGTTGTGGCTGTGCTCCCACCAAACTATTTTTCTTTTTAGGATCCGGTTTGGCAGTACCTTCCAACTTAATGACGTTGTTAGTTAAGGATTCTTTTGCTGCTTTAGATTGAGCACCATTGTTTTGATACTTTGTTTTGCTCTCTAACAATTCTGCGTAATAAGCCAACGTCGGCATCATAAAATCTAAATGCGTTAAGATTTTTGATTCGATCGTCTTCATCTCTTTTGATTTGATGTACACACCTTGCTTACGAGCTTGAAGCGCCAGTGATACTGCGTGTTTGATGGCGGATAGACGATATTCGCCCACTTCATTGAGAGATTTGGTTGCCAATATTTGTTCTTCTTCTTTCGACTTCATCGTGTCGATGCGAGCACGCAATGACTTCACACAAGTTTGGATGAGTCGGTCTTGTGACAATTTAATTGGATTTGGCAATTGCATCTGTGGCGCGATGTGTTGTTTACCTTCGCCTTCTAGCTTACTTGCTTTCACTTCTCGTTTTACTTCGGCCATAAAGTTGTTTATTGATTTGCAATCCGAAGGTGTCGAACCAGTGAAGATAGGCTTTGCTACCCCATCAATTAATACTTTGAGATGGTTAGTCTGTGTTCTTTCGTAAGAAAAGGGGGTATCCGCGCCTAAATAGTCAGACAGAAATTTAATCGCGCGTTTTTGATATTTGCTGAACGTTACTTGTTTACACATAAAAAATACCTCTCAATGAATCGTTTCGTTGAGAGGTATGTTAGTGATGTTTTTCGGTGGATTGAGGTTCGTAAGCTTATGAGTCTAGGGTTAAACGAACTCTGCTTCTTTCCCTAATACCCAATAGCGTTGAGTTTATTCTGAAAGTCCAACACTTGTTGCAAATCTTGCTGAGTTTGATTTTCTTCTGCTGTAATTTTTGCGATTTCATCATCAAGTGCGCGAATCTGAACATTGAGGATTTCGGTAATTACCTGCTCAGAAATATTGCCATACTCACGTTTAACCACTGAGCAGATCTCATCAACCGCCTGATATAAGCTGACAGCTGCTTGCCGCTCATGAGCGTTTTGCTGATCTTGAGCCTTGCCTGCTCTATACACATCCCATAACGCGGTAAGAACCTGAACAATGATTACGCCTTTCCCTGCCCAATTCCCCAGGGTTTTCTCCCATCGACCTTTTAAACCAGGGATCTTGAACGCACGACCTTGAAGCAGCACACTCTTGATATTGTCAGGGGTGGCCATACTGCCAAGCCCTTTAATTGCCTTGTCCAGATACTCAGAATTATTCGAGCTCAAACTTTGCTGTAAGCGATGTGAAACTTCAACGTTTAGTAAGCCATTAACCTCTCCCAAACTGTCGTTGATCCACGCTTCTAGCTTGTCTCCAATTGGGTCAATCAAACGCTGCAACTGGCTATCAAGTTGCGCTTGATCTTGTGTACTCTGTATGCAGCTACTGATATCAGATTTCATCAACATCAATTCATGACTGATCATATTCCTCGCTTCTATTACTAACGAGCGTTGGCGACTTACAAGCATTTGCTTATCTTCTCGGCAACGCATCAATAGCTCGTTATGTTCTGAGGTGGCCTTCGTGGATAGTTGGAGTTGGTTTACCGCTGGCTGATACCAAAGTTCATTAACTGCACTCTTAACTGCTGATAGTTGATTGTCTTGGTTGTCTGTTGATTTTAACCAGTCATTAAACACCTCAATGAACTCACTGTAACCAGAGCGTTCAAGTAACTGAGGGTGATTATCTTTTAAGCGTCCCGTTAATGCCGTTTTCGCATTCATTGGTAACACTTTAATTTGCTGAATGCTTTCATTACTCACGCCATATTCAGAAGCTTTATGACAAAGAATCTGAATGATCTTCTGATAAGCCGTTGCTTTATCTGAATCGTTCGTCAGCTGATGGTTAAGTACAATGAAAATTTTCTTATTCAGCTTCATCATTTCAAATAATCGCTGATAAAGATCCTTTGAATCTTGGTCCCCTTCTCGGATGACAAACAACATAACCTGAGTACGTTTAATCTGCTCAATGGTAGTCTGTTCATGGTCAATGGGAGCGTTGACTCCTGGAGTATCTAATAGTCGATACCCGTTCCAATCATAGTAATCAACCGTGTCAGTGGTCGGAATGTCATTTACGGTTGCTTTTTCATGGCCAATTAGCGCATTGATCAATGTACTTTTGCCTGCGTTATAAGCACCATAAAGCATAACTTGCAGTGTATTATCATCTAGGTTTTCTTTTAACTCAGCATAAACACTGTCAACCTGATTATTCGGATAATTCGGAGCAATCACATGCTTTGATTCGTTAAGGTTTTGAGCTATTTCAATAAACGGATTTCGCATTTTTTACACCTTCAATGCTTGAGTTTTTGAAGCACAGTTTTCTACCGCAACTACTATGGAATCAGCGTATTGCTGCAAGGGCATAAATGATGTTTGCACATCACTAAAGACACGTTCGACCAATTGCGGCAATTGCTGACGTACCGCTGCCGATGTGGTTAGGATAACTTGATCTGGCGATACCCCAACCGCTTCTTTGTGAGTGGAGATTTCGACAAAGATTCGTTCACCGAGTTTATTGCCGCCAAAAGAGCCAATCGCACCACCAATCAAAGCACCAATAGGTCCACCCACCGCAAACCCAGCAGCTGCCCCGCCTAATCCACCAGCACTCGAAGCGATACTCGACGCCCGCCTACCCGTGACCTGTTTAACGTCAATAGTGATATCATCAAAATCACCTAGACTACCACTCGAGAGATCGCCTGACACACGCTGAATATTGTTAACGTAGCTAGATAACTCCTCCGTCAGAGTATTACTAATCTGCTCTTCAATTAACTGATTCAGCTCACGACTTATTGCTTCTTTATCGCGGTTGTTCATGTGCTTATCAACGACTATGGGCACTTCACACAGTACGTTATCAAGAATCTGGCTCGACAGCACATTTTGCTTTTGGCGTAAGTTATACGTTGTTTTTGTTAGTAGTTGCTGCAACGCTTGCACTTGCGGTAAAACATTTTCGTTCAATGAATGCAGTACTTCACCATCCAAGAAGTTAATCATTTGGCGCTTAGCTTTAACCACCTTATATTGGTTAGCTTCGTTCACTATTACTACCAAGCGTTCAAACAGCGTTTGCAAGCCAGCCTCTTGTAATGCGTTCTCAGATGTAGCTGCAAATGTTTTGTACGCATGAACTGATACGGATACCGCTTCTTTCAAATCATCAACACCGCCTAATGCCGAGACTCGACTATGCACATCTTCTTGCTGCAATTGGCGAACTTGGGCTGATTTATTTTCCACTTTCTGGATAAGGTCTTCTGCCTCATCACACCAATCCTCGACTAATACGTCACTTTTCGTGATAACGGGTTGTAATGGTTTTTTCTTTTCAAGCTCAAGCTTTAGATCTTGCAATTCTTGTACTTGCCCTGGGGAACTTGACGGAGTAAGCCATAAAATGGCATCCGCGCTGTCGGTATAGCGACGAGTAAGATCACCGTTTTCATCCACTATCGAGTGAAGGCCCGGTGAATCTAATAGCACCAAGTTTGAGCCAAGCTCTACGCCTTGGATCTGAGCGGTTGTTTCGGTGACACCTTCGGCAAACGCACCCTCAAAATATTTGACTTTACCGTCTTCAAAGCAAAAACGCTTAATTTGTTCAGGAGCAAATAGATTCGTTAAGTAATTACAAAACGAGCTTTTACCCGCATTCACTTTGCCAAATACAAGTAAAATAACACGATCAGCAAACTGCTCGCTGAGCGCTCGCATTGGTGACGCCTCTTCTAATTTTGCATCCCAACTTAGCACGCCTTGATAGATGGAAGACTTTAGTTGTGTCGCCAATTTAAACAATGGATGCTGCTCATTGATCTGCTTGCTACTAAACTGATCTGCTTGGGTAAGCTCTGTAACCAAAGCGGATTTTATTGCAACTAAATCCTGCTCTTTATCCGATATGTATTTGAAGTCTGACTTAAATTTTTCTAACGCAGTAAGAAATGGGTTGCTATTGGTCATTTTTCCATTCTCTTACAAATTGATTAAATCGTTTTCAAGCTGCTTCATTTCTTCTAGCTGCTTACTAATTCGTTCGATTTGCTGTGCCCGTTTTGTCGATTTTTTGCTTTCTTGAAATGCTTGAATTGCCGTGACTTCAAGATTGCTATTTTTTGATGCCGCGACTAATGAATCTGCTGAAATCGACAAGCTATATTTATTAATAAAACGATTGACGTGCGCTCGATTTTGCTCCGCAACCTGTCGTTCACGCTGCTCGAGTTTCGCCTTTGCTAATTTTAATTTACGCTCAGCTTCTGCTCTTTCTCTCTCTCGCTCTAATTCTCGTGAGCCAGAGCTAGCACTCGAACTTGAGTCATCATCAGATAATGCGGCACCGACAACACCAACGACACCTACCACTGCTGCCCCAATTAACCAAGGAATAGCCATAATTAACTCCCACTATTTACATTATTTATCTTGGTCATACCAAGGCTGATGATAATTGTTTTACGTCACGCTTTAACTTGCTTAGTTCACTGCTCTGCTGAGAACGTAGCCCTTTTAACTCCGCATTCAATGCCTCTTTTTGCGCAGAAAAATCCAACAATAATTTAGACTTCAAACGTTTCATTTCTTTCTTGCGTAATCCATCAATCTCGGACACTAAAGTCGCAGTCAGATCAAATAGCGCGTGAATACCGCTCTTTTCGCAGAAAACCGCTTTGTCTTCTTGAAGACCTCGGTTATAGCGATGCGCTGATACAGAAATGATTTGTAGTTCGCGTAGATCAAGACTCGTTAGTAATTGCTGACGAATTTTCTCCTCAACAATAGCTACTTCATCGGCAGACTTTTGATCAATTTGCGTTAAGACTAAAAACATCTTCTTACTGTAATTCTTGTCCTGACGTGCTAATTGTTGGAAAATCTGCATCTCATACTTATCTAGCTCACCCGCTTGTGCTTGGTGAACTAAAAACAAGTAATCAGCCATTTCAAACGCACCTTTAATGGCAGCTTTATCATCTTGTTTATGCACATCGGCATCGAGCCCAGGGGTGTCAATCCAAATAACATGATCTTGTTCAAGCTCTTTGTTCTCAATGGTTTCGCGTTTATCTGTTGCTTTGAAAATCGCTTCGCCCACCATTGCATTTAATAATGTACTTTTGCCGTGATTATATTTCCCAAATACTGCTATACGTGGTTTAGTCGCGTTATTTTTCAAATACAGCAAACGGTTTATATTTTGCTCATCCGCAGGTAAAAACTGCAATAGTTGATGTTTGTCCATCTTATAATTTAACTCTGTAATGACTTGGAAGTTCGGCTTTTGTTTGCATGTGATTGCATATTTCGGCATTTTTAAGATAGTAATCTGTTAATGAAAACTGGTTTTCAAAAAGCTGCTGATACCCTTCATCAATTCGGCACACTAAAGGTCGCTCTTGATATATTGTGCAGCCAACATCAGCATTGAAATACAGGCAAATGCCATCACCATTGTGATAGCTTTTCAACTCAGGCACATGTTGAATTTGTCGGCAACACAAGCCGCAACGGGTGCACGGGTAACTCATAGGTGGATCAATGCTTCACCTTGAGTGAAAAGCGATAAGATATTTTTAGACCATTCACGGTAAACAATCGCCAAGTTTGGATTAAGGCCAAAATGCGCAATCATGTCATCCAATAGTCGCTGCTCTTGCTTAGCAACTTCTCCATCCGCGTAAATAAGCGCCATTAACTCAAGTAACGCAATTTTCTGATGGCTATCACACTCAAACGTATTGAGCACTGAAGCCAGATCAAACCTCGCTTCATCATATTCAATATCGTCCATTTGCATTTCCATGCAGTATTTTGCAATCAAGACTTCTTCTTCCATCGAAAAGTCATTGTCAGAATGCGCAACATGATGAGCAAGAACAAGAAATGCCTGCTTTTCACTCATTGATAAACGGTTTAAAAACATAGTAGTTCCTTTGATAACTAAAAATAATGTTTGCTTTGATATAAATTTAATTGTTATACAACAATTGACATAACAACCAAATGCAAAACTTTAGCACTAGATTCGAATGATCCATATTCGTGAAAATCATCACACTGTGCTCAATTTTGTCGCTTAAAAATCAACCGCTTGATGCTATATTTGTTGTTGACGTGTCTATATGATAAGAATTCAGAACGAGACAATGAGCCTGTGAGCTTACGAAGAGGAGGTTCTAAAACACGAATCTTGTTAGCGTTATAGGAAATATTTTTGCTCTCGGCCTATCATTATAATTAACTATAAGAATACAGTAGCTTTGCTTAAGATGGATTTTATTCCTGTTTCAGCAGCAAGTATCCAGAGCACACAAGAGACGCCCTACCTCAAGCTGGGCTACGCAACTCCAATATGACATTTAAGGACAGGGGTACACTCATTAATTTATATGCGCTTCACAGCCCTATGATTTGCAAAAAAATTGGGGCTAACTGGAGTTGTTACACTACAATATGTTCATCAAGCTATAAATCATGACACGATTGAGCAAGAAGCTGCCATCCCTATCTTTTTTGCTAAAAAGGACTACTCTACTGAGTTCACGCGGCAACTTATTCCGTTTGATCTGACTAACTCGCTTATTACCAAGTGCTTCACCAGTAATATTAGTAAAACCCAGTACTATTTAGACCATTGGTTTGTAGCCGACCCTGATCTCAAAAGTATGTTTCAACCAAAAGAGTGGCTCACCCTCTTCCTCAAACTTGCTCGGTCGATGATTTCGCAAGACTTCTCTCAAGCAGTAAAGTGATATTTAGGAAAGGAGTTACGATGGAATTACCAACAACAGAAACCAATAATACCTTACCGCGTGTTCAGGCACTCTACCGTATTTCTACTACCTTGAATAATATTGAGTACCCAAACGATTTCAGGGGATTTAAACATGTAATTAAGCCGCTTTACCAACTTAAACAATACTTTCCAGAACGATTCGGTCGTGTGTTTACACTTAACCAGAAAGATCTTGAAATATTACATCAAGCTGACTTCGACCCACTTATTCACAATGAAATTGAAGTAATGAGCGTAAAAAACGGTTGGATGAAGGAAAGGACTTTCTATTCTTTGTTACTTAGCTTTGCTAGTGACCAGTGATAAGTGGCAGACTATTTACCATTAATGAATTCTGTGGGCAGCATTAGATCAGTTACCACTTCAGCGATGAAGCGAAATCACTCGCTTACGATGACAGGCTACAGTTAGACAAGAAATATTTAAACGCCAGATACAACAAAGCCCGCTAAGTTAGCGGGCTTTGCGTTTGTTCACGAAGAACTAAATTTGGTGGGTCCGGGCGAACTCGAATCGCCGACCCCTACCATGTCAAGGTAGTACTCTAACCAACTGAGCTACGGACCCAAATTTAATGTTCAGCATACTTTGGTTTTAGTATGACTTTAAGGAGTGGTGGGTCCGGGCGAACTCGAATCGCCGACCCCTACCATGTCAAGGTAGTACTCTAACCAACTGAGCTACGGACCCATTCCTTAAGAACGAGAAGGATATTAGCTATATCCTATGAGGGGTGCAAGTATAAATTCACTAACTTTGAATCGTTTGGTGAAAATCTAAACTCAACGCCCGTTTTCAGACGATTTTATCGTCAAAGCCAGGCTAGACTGGGCTTAAAAGTGTGATCTACTTAACTTTTATGTTTTGGGTTAATTATCATAGGGCACTTCATTGAGCATCCAAATCTGTAGCACTTGGGACACATTTGGGCAGTAGCCAAACAGAATTTGATATTTAGGTTCAAACGGTTCACCAATGTACGTCGTGCGGATCAGTTCGCCAGTTTTAAGGTCAACTTGTGTGCTTACCCGCCCCTTAAAGTTTTGGAAAATCACAAACTGCTCGCTGTGATAAACCATCTGCTCACGATAAAATAAGAAATGGTCTTGCGGTGTGTCTATCAGTTGGCATTCAAGTGGTTTGAGTGACTGCTGAGCATTGCTACTGAATGCAAGTAGCAGAGCTGAAAGAATCCATCCATATCGCATAGTACTTCCCTATTCTTCTTTCTTTATCAAAGTATAGGAGTTCTTGGCGCTACTGCTGTGAAGTACAAGTCTTGTAAACTTATAGAAACGAAAAAGGCTTCGACTAGTGAGCCAAAGCCTCTCTTAAAACAACTATGCTAGCAAACAGAATCTATTCACTTTCTGTATCGAACACCACATTGTAGTTCTCGGTGTAAGTACAGTTAGGTTGACGGCTACAAGTAAAGAATCGTCTCCCTTTAAAATCTCCCTGGCTTGCCGTTCTAATGATCATCGGGCTGCCGCACTTCTTACAAAAACGTATTTCTTTATCAGGCTCAATCAAATCAATATGCGCGGCCAATAAGCGGCGTAAACGGCCGACTTGGTAGCTGTGTTTTACTGACGCACCAATCAAAGGTAAATTCGCCGATTTACATACGTGCATCAATAGCTTTTGGCGTTCAACTTTACCTTTATGCAGCTGCTGACCGTTATCAAGTTCAATAATAACTCGAGGTTCCAGCGTTCTTGGATCACAAATAACATAGTCGAAGTAACTACGTGAGATGCGATTGCTTGCAACGAAAAACTGTTTCTTGTTTTTAATGTCCTTTGGAACAACGACGTTGGACATATTAACTTTGGCAAGTACGACTCCGTGCTCACCGACCGCAGCTCGCAATGCATTGAAAAACGCACTTTCTGGCCCTTTCAATACTGGTCCTTTAGAACGATATGGGTAATCTTTCGTATCATCCTGTTTAACGACATACTTTTGAATAATGAAGAAAAAAACAACTAACAGAACAACAATGATAAAGATGTTGGTCATAGATAAAATGCGCCCAAAACAACTAGTTGCTCAAAGCCTAATGGGAAAACTACACCAGAGCAACAAAACCGATGAATTTTGCGGGAGAAAGCTAACCATCCGTGGCACTTTAGGAGCGAGATGGGTTGAACCACATACTCTGTTTCTGACTCTAACGATTTTGTATTTGGGCCTCATATAACTATTGAACTCATATCTATGACGGTGTTCGACTTCTGCCGCTTAACTAACTTATCTCATTAACACGCCATCGTTGAGATCGATGCAACTTCCGTTAATATAATCAGGACTATGTAAACCTAACCAGCAAATTGTCTTCGCTACCTCTGTCGGATAAGCAAAGCGCCCTGTTAATGTTGATGCTTTTATATGGTCAAGGCGATCTTGGTCAATTGACTCCATCATTGAAGTTATCACTGGTCCACTCGCAATAGCATTAACCGTAATTCCATATGAACCTAGTAATTTAGCAAAGCTTTTCGTTGCATTAAGTAAACCTGATTTAGTTACACCATACCAAACATCTGGGTGTCCTACTTGACCAGCAATAGAAGTGTTATTAATAATACGGCCGTAGCCTTGTTCTTTCATCTTTTTAGCCACTTCAGTCATCAGAATAATAGGCGCTTCAAGGTTCACTTTAAGAGTTAGTTCTCGCATCGTGGCAGGATAATCATCGTATGGTGCCGAAACCATTACTCCAGCATTATTTACTAAAACGTCAATCACGGGTAAGTCTGCTATCAAACTTGGAATTGAGGATAGATTAGTGAGATCAAACTCAATACAGTTAACTCTTTCGTCGTCTAGAAATTCAAAATCATGAAATGTTCTTGCAAGAGCGACTATCTCGTAACTCTCAGCTAAAAATTGTCTACAAATTTCGTTACCAATACCACCCGAAGCACCTGTTATTAAAACCGTTTTATTCATTTGTGAGCCTTAGCTTTGTGACTGACTTATGACTAATTATTGGTCTACTTAACACGCCACATCAAAGATAATTTAGTGAAAAAAAGTAGCCCCCCTAAAGACGGACTAAAAATAACAAAAAACAACTAAATACTGAGATCACTTAAAGTCGCCTAGCCATTGTTGTCAGGTTGATTCTCTGGCATGGCATCAATAAACACGGGCAGTTGATTACACGCTTCTACAATCGACTTGATCACTGGATAAGGCGTCATATCCACGCCAAATCGCAACGCATTGTATACTTGCGGCACTAAGCAAATATCTACAACAGAGGGAGAGTCAGTCACACTGTAGATACAGTTTCCGTGTTGTTGTCGATGCTGGTTTAGCTTCTCTTCTAATGCCATAAAGCCTTGGTTTACCCAATGATGAATCCATTCGATTTTTGTCTCTTGGTCACAAGACAGTTCCCCTTCTAGATACTGCAACACGCGCAAGTTATTAAGAGGGTGAATTTCCATCGCGATATCTTGGGCCATCGCTAATGCTTGATAACGCAGTGGTGATTGCTCAGGAATGAGCGCTACTGATGGGTACCGCTCATCGAGATACTGAATGATGGCAAGAGACTGATTTAGGCGCACATCACCATCCAACAGCACTGGTACAAGTTCAGAAGCATTCAAATCATGGTACTCAGTACTGTGCTGTTCGCCACCATTACGTACTAGATGGACAGATTTAGATTCGTAGTCCAGCTCTTTTAAGTTCAAACAGATACGTACGCGATAAGCTGCTGAAGAACGCCAATAGCCATAGAGGGTGATGTTATCACTCATCGTTACTCTTGCCTCTCATTCTTAGTGTTTAAGGTATTGGCTGACTTGCTGATCAATCGCACCAAAAATCGAGTTGCCATCTGCATCAAACATCTCTAGCTTGATTGAGTCACCAAACGACATAAAGCTGGTCGATGGCTTACCATCACGAATGGTTTCAATCATGCGAACTTCCGCAATACAGGAATACCCCACGCCACCTTCTTCGATAGAGGTACCATGTTCGGTGCCCTGCTTGTTCGATACCGTACCTGAGCCAATGATAGCCCCAGCAGAAAGCGGGCGGGTTTTACTGGCGTGAACAATTAAATCGGCGAAATCAAACGTCATATCAACGCCAGCGTTCGGGCATCCAAACGGCTTGTGATTGTAGGTTGAGACGAGCGGCAGATGCACTTTATTCTCGTACCATGCTTCACCAAGTTCATCTGGTGTTACCGCGACGGGAGAGAACGCCGATGACGGTTTTGACTGGAAGAAGCCAAAGCCTTTAGCGAGCTCCGCAGGAATCAAACCGCGTAGTGAGACATCATTGACCAACATGATGAGGCGAATCGATTCTTGCGCTTCGGCAATGCTTGCTCCCATCGGCACGTCACCGGTGATAACCGCCACTTCACCTTCGAAATCGATGCCCCACTCATCGCTGGCAAATTCAATGTTGTCGCAAGGGCCAATAAACGCATCTGAACCGCCTTGATACATAAGAGGATCAGCCCAAAAGCTTTCCGGCATTTCTGCACCGCGCGCTTTGCGTACCAGCTCCACATGATTGACATACGCACTGCCGTCTGCCCATTGATATGCACGAGGTAGTGGCGACTCTAGATAGTGGGATTCAAACTCTTCGCATCCCGATACGTCACCGCTATTTAATGCGCTATAAAGCTCTTCAAGTTGTGGCGCAACTCTGTCCCAATTATCCAATGCCACTTGCATGGTTGGCGCGAAGTGCATTGCATGGAAAATTTCGGTTGCAGGTGCGCATAGTGTTAAGTCTTTGCTCACGACCATCAACAGACCATCGCGAGTGCCATTTTTCTTGGTTGCTAATTTCATCCTTGCCCCTTACTTCTCTTGCCAGCTATAGACGTATTCTTTGTTTTCAACCTTATCGAGTTCATCAGAGAACTCGAGCGCGTGGCGTGTATCAATCATCACTGCCACTTCATCGGTAAACTTCTTCTTGTATTCCTGACCAGCTTTGAACGCTTTCGGGTGAGGGCCGTGTGTGAAGCCCGCCGGATGGAAAGTCACCATACCAGCTTCAATGTTGTCACGGCTGAAAAAGTCCCCCGCGTGGTAGAACAAGACTTCATCATAATCGTCATTATTATGATAGAACGGCACCTTCAATGCGCCAGGGTCGCTTTCGATCGGACGAGGTACAAACGTACACACCACAAATCCAGCACCAACAAATGTGGTATGTGCGGAAGGCGGTAAGTGATAACGATGCGACATCAACGGTCGAATATCACGCCAGTTCACTTTCACCACCGCTAAGTCACCATGCCAACCAATGGCATCAAGTGGATTGAATGGATAAGTAATGACGCTGACTTGATCGTGACGCTTCACCTGTACCTGTGTTTGCTCTTCTGAGTATTGCGCGCGAAATTCGTCGTTAATCGAAGGCGTTTCCAGTACTGCTGGGTCGAACACCGCATGATTGCCCACCATGCCTTTTTCTGGCAAAGAATAAGCGGCATCGGTGTTTTCAATCATCAGAACGAACATCGGTTCACTTGGATCTAAACGCCAACTGGTCGAGCGCGGGATCATCACGTAATCCCCTTCACTCACCTTTAAATGACCGTAGTCGCAATAAAGGTCGGCCGTTCCGTGATGGATGAATAGCAGCTCATCACCATCAGCATTACGCACCAAGAAATCCATCTTCTCGTCCATACGCCACACGCGAACCTTACAGTTTGCGTTGTGTAGAAGGTGTGGCACTGCCCAAGGCGAAATCTGGCTCGCCGTTTCTACTAGGTTGAAATCGAAAGCGCGCGGACGTAAGTCCCCCTCCCACTCAGACCAACCTGTCGGTGCGTGTTGATGATGAAAGTGTGCTGCTGGGCCGAAGAATCCACTTCGACCTGCTTCACGTTCGTAAATTGCCTCTTCCGGGAAATCAGCATGTGCTTGCTTGGAGCACACTCCCTCCCGATGAGGGAATGTGATCCATTTATGCATCGCTTAGTACTCCTCGGCGGATTTGGTCTTCTTCAATCGATTCAAACAAGGCTTTGAAGTTGCCTTCACCAAAGCCCTCGTTGCCTTTGCGTTGAATGATTTCAAAGAACACCGGGCCAATTACAGTCTGAGTGAAAATTTGCAGCAAAATACCGTCTTTGGTCGGCGCGCCGTCTATTAAAACTCGTAAATCACGTAGTTTGTTGACGTCTTCACCGTGCCCTTTCACACGCTCGTCCACTTTCTCATAGTAGGTGTCTGGCGTCGGCATAAACTCCATTCCGCGATCACGGAGCGTTTGAACGGTTTGATAAATATCATCGGTGGTCAGCGCGATGTGCTGAATACCTTCACCGTTGTATTCACGAATGAACTCTTCAATCTGTGACTTGTCATCAGAAGATTCATTGATTGGAATGCGGATCTTGCCACAAGGTGCGGTCATTGCGCGGCTAACGAGGCCAGTCAGTTTGCCTTCGATATCGAAATAGCGGATCTCGCGGAAGTTACCAATGCGCTCGTAGAATCCTGACCACACATCCATATTGCCTTGCTTCACGTTGTGGGTCAGATGGTCAATTTCATACATACCAACGTCGGCTTTCGCTAAACGCTCGTCGGCATCGTCATAGAAACGGAAGTCGACATCGTAAATACTCTGCTTGCCGTAACGATCCACGAAGTGCAGAAGGCTTTCACCAATACCGTATATCGCTGGAATGCTCAGCTCCATTGGACCAATTTCAGTTTTGTACTCAACGCCACCGTTATCCAGCGCTTGCTTTAATGCAACGTTCGCGTCTTTCACACGAAATGCCATGCCACAAACCGATGGGCCGTGAACTTTAGCAAAGCCTTCTGCTTGACTGTGCGGCTGGGCGTTAACGATAAAGCTGATGTCACCTTGTCGGTACAGCCAAGCCTCTTTAGAACGGTGTTTTGCGATCTCTGCAAAACCCAACGATACAAACAGCGCTTTTAATTGTTCAATGCCTTCGCTATTCGCCGCTGTGTATTCCACAAATTCGAATCCATCCGTTCCTAATGGGTTGTAGGTGTCCACCATGACTTTCTCCTTATGTCATTGCTGTATTTGAACATGCGTTCTCGTTCGATATTTCTAACTTGGCGCAGGAGGAGAAAAATTGGAATACATGAGTGGAAATCTGGCTTTACGCAGTTTTAAACGGCAATTGTAAAATTTATGTTACACATAATTTTGCAATAGCAAACGTTTACGACAATTATACGGAAAGCGAGCTATATCAATGCATTATCATATCCATCAGCAATTTACACACCACAAGCAAATGTAAACAAGTTGTTACCTTGGCTATTTTTATGGCCAGTTATGCGCATTTCTCATGCGAACAACGTCAATATTAGGTTTCCGATATGGAATGGCGGACGATAAGTGGTAGTATCTTTTTTTAATCACAACACTGGCAATAGTTATGGCGCGCCGAACACAAGAAGATACCCAAATCACCATCAACACCATTCTCGATGTTGCAACAGAGCAATTGATAACGCTTGGTTACGAGAAAATGTCTTACACAACGTTGAGTGAGCAGACAGGGATATCGAGGACGGGGATCAGCCACCACTTTGCAAAGAAAGTAGATATTCCATGTGCGCTGCAAGGTCGCCTACTCAAGCTAATGGTTGAAAAGTTAGATCTCTCAAAAAATGAGGCTGTATTTATAGCGAGTTGGCAGAAAGCTCTCGAAGACGGTCAGTTCTTGGCGATATGGCGCCTTGCTTTCCAAATGACGATAGGCAGACATCATCAACCTTACGTTTATGAGCTAACCTCTCAGGTAGAGAGCTTAGTCGCTTATAAGCTCAGCCAACCATGTTATAAGACTATCGAATGGCTGATAGGGTTAACGCTTATGAAAATAGGAAAAGTGTAAAATTATACCAATCACAGTAAGTAAGTGACTGGAGTTAGCGCAGGAAAAACGTCAGAAAACAAGGCTAACATTTTTGATTAGTGATTATTTACTAAGACGGTATTAGATACAACAAAGGAGCTCAGTGAGCTCCTTTTTAATATGTGGTTCACTACCGAAGCGATGGTGCTATAAACCCATGTCTTCAGTAATATCTTTAATCTGCTTTAAGTCCATTTTATTGACTTCAATAAGCTGGTCAACTTGGCTTAAACGAGAGTTTGCTTCATCGTGCATATCACAGGCGTCAGATTTCACATCCCAAGATTTGCCTTCTAAGAAAACATCACACTCTTTCTTTAGCTTCTCAATTTTAGGCAATAGTGCTTCGCGCTCTTTCTCAAGAGACTCAAGCTCTTGCGATATTTGTAATTCTTTGCGGAACACCTCTCGAGAACGCTCGAACATCGTCGCTTGCATATCGGCTTGGCGATTCAACTTGTCGTTTTCATTCTTGGTGCTGCTTAATTTGTTTTTCTGCTCTTTCACTTGTGATTCAAGTGCAAGATTCACTTTTTCGACTTCGGTTAACTGTTCTTGAAGTGCTTTTAATTCGGCTTTATGAGCTTCTTCTTTCTCTGCCAACAGTGTCGCTACTTTTGCATCAACTTCTTGATCTAGGCTCGCTTCACGTGTTTTTACTTGAGAGACCAAGTCAGTTTTGTCTTGTGTCAGTGCTTGGTACTTTTCTTCCAACACTTGATACGTGGACTCCCACTTGCTCGCTGTCATTGCCGAGCCAGCTAAACCACCAAATGCCAGACCCAACACTGCCGCAATCGCAATATAAATATGAGTACGCTTATCGCGCTCCTCAATGACAACTACTTCGTCTTGATCTTCAATATTGTTCTGAGAAGTCACCGTATCTTACTCCAAGGGATCTACTGATTTGCTAGCGAGTGAGTTCCGCAATCATGATTGATGCGGTATAAATTAAGAATGCGCCAATCAAGGTAATGACGGTCGCTTTTTGGACTTTTTCATTGGTTCGATAACGAAATAACACAAACGCTAACGCCACCAATACTGCAATGGCTAACAATCTGGTCATACTGCCTCCTTGTCCAACTCTGAGAACCTATCTGACTCCATAGACAGTCTCGCAAAAACTCATTGTAACCTATTTCTACGGAGCATACGGTCAACATAGCGTAGAATTTAAAGCGATTGCTCCCGTTTTGATCAAATTAATGTTCTAATTTGAACAACATATCATCAGCCAATCGAAATCCCATCGCGCCCTAGAATCCTTCCCCGACCTTCCATACACACCAAGAATAAACCCAATTGCACGTAATTTGTTTAATTAATCAACAAACCTATGAAATCAAAGCCACAACATCCGCATAATGTATTGAAAATAAATCTTCATTTGGTGTTGAAATGGTAACAAAACATGATAGAGTTCACACGTTAATGGTGACCAGCATCATTAACTAACCTTTACTCATTTGATTGAGTAAATGTTCCGATGAAGACTGCAGGAGAGTGGTTATTAACTAAATTTTAACATTTAGTTAAGGTAACTCGCCGAAGAATTAACTATTTCAGGTGCTACTTAGGTAGCGGGGACTGTAGTTGGAGGAACCTCTGGAGAGAACCGTTAAATCGGTCGCCGAAGGAGCAAGTCCTACACATTTGTGTAGGGTGAAACTCTCAGGCAAAAGGACAGAGGAGTGGAAAGTAACAACCTAACTATTTGGCGTTCCCGCCTACTTTAAATAGCTTGGCTCTATTAGAGATCTTTGATCTCGTCCTTTCCCTCTTCTCCTTATTAGTTGTTTTATTAAGGGGAAATCATGAACGACCTACAATCTTTACTTCAAACCATTGATAACTTTGTCTGGGGTCCACCACTGCTACTTTTGCTTGTGGGAACCGGTGTTTACTTCACTTTTAGCCTAGGCTTGATCCAGTTTAAGCACCTACCAACTGCGTTAGCGATGGTATTTCGTAAAGATAAGTCATCTGATAAACAGGGTGACGTTTCTAGCTTTGCTGCGCTGTGTACTGCGCTGTCTGCAACAATTGGTACAGGTAACATCGTTGGTGTTGCTACCGCAATCAAACTTGGTGGCCCTGGTGCCCTATTCTGGATGTGGCTTGCGGCTCTATTCGGAATGGCAACCAAATACGCTGAGTGTCTTCTTGCGGTGAAATACCGTCGCGTTGACGACAAAGGCCAAATGATTGGCGGCCCTATGTACTACCTACAATATGGTGTTGGCTCGAAAGCGCTTGCGATCATGTTTGCGGTATTTGCACTGGGTGTAGCGTGTTTTGGTATCGGTACCTTCCCTCAAGTGAACGCGATTCTTGATGCCAGCGAAATTTCTCTCGGTGTAAACCGTGAACTTGCTGCTTTCATCCTGACTCTATTGGTTGCGTTTGTCACTTTGGGTGGCATTAAATCCATCGCGAGTGTTGCAGGTAAAGTGGTTCCAGCAATGGCAGTATTTTACGTACTGGCTTGTTTGAGTGTGATCATCATGAACGCTGACCAACTGCTAAACGCTGTTGAGTTGGTGTTGGTGTCTGCCTTCACTTCAACCGCAGCGACAGGTGGCTTCTTGGGTGCAAGCATTATGCTAGCAATCCAGTCAGGTATCGCTCGCGGCGTATTCTCAAACGAATCTGGTTTGGGTAGTGCACCGATGGCAGCGGCTGCAGCGAAAACGGACTCTTGTGTAAAACAAGGCCTGATTTCAATGACGGGTACCTTCTTCGATACCATCATCATTTGTACTATGACTGGTCTAGCCTTGATCCTTACTGGCGCTTGGCAAAGTGACTTCTCTGGTGCAGCGATGACAACACACGCATTTGCTGTAGGCTTGAATGCTGAGACATTCGGTCCAATGCTGGTGTCTATCGGCCTGATGTTCTTCGCGTTTACCACCATTCTTGGTTGGAACTACTACGGTGAGCGTTGTGTGGTATTCCTGTTCGGTACTAAAGCTGTGCTGCCATACAAACTGATTTTCGTTGGTTTGGTAGCTTCAGGAGCTTTCCTTCACTTAGACATGATTTGGCTTCTGGCTGATATTGTGAATGGTTTGATGGCAATCCCTAACCTGATTGGTTTGATTGCTCTACGCCATGTTGTGTTGGAAGAGACGAAGCTATTCTTCAAATCCTCGTCTCAATCTGATGATTTTGATGCAGTAAAAGCATAAACCGAGTTAGAAACTTTAAGCCCGCTGATTTCAGCGGGCTTTTTTATTTTGCTAATCTCTCAGCCATTGGTGTTCGACTTCTTGCCCTTGCTTTTCAAAAAACGACGAATGCTGTTGTTTAAACTGATCGACTTTAATGTCATCAATAGGCCACTGTTTAAAGTCTTCATTGATAACTGCTTTTTCTACCCCAAACTCAAGCGAGACAAGCTTAGGTCTGACATGACGATGAAAGTAGGTTTCCCCGCTAGTGTCACACACCATAGGAACATGGGATGCGGGTTCGTTGTTAATCGATACCATGGCCCAAATACTAGAGTCAGGCTTACAACGTTCCTCTTTGACGATGTCTATCTCAAACTTATTATCTAGCGTCGTCATAACATAAACAGCTAATGCCTCTTCTAGATAGACGCGTCTTAGTAAAAGCTGCTTTGTGTCTTGTGTTCTAGCTTGTTGGATACCATTTGAAAACGGATGGAAGTATGA
Organism: Vibrio sp. WZ-1; assembly: GCF_052037695.1. Taxonomy (NCBI): domain Bacteria; kingdom Pseudomonadati; phylum Pseudomonadota; class Gammaproteobacteria; order Vibrionales; family Vibrionaceae; genus Vibrio; species Vibrio sp. WZ-1. The sequence continues at coordinate 127,358 of NZ_JBQEQR010000075.1, forward strand.
CCAATGCCACTGCCAATCCATGTCTCTCTGTTCAAATTGAAGCTGCGGCACCGCTTTCCACGCGACAATACCAACCATTGCAGCAATGAATAGGAGAAGAATTAATATCAGTTGAATAAGAACACGCATTAGACTGGCTTTTCTACTAGTAACTTCACACCAAGGGCAACTAATACGGCACCTGTCGCCCCTTCCATCCATTTCATAAAGCGAGCATTTTTCAGCAAGCTTTTCGCCGAGTTAAGTGCGCCGGCCAAACCACATTGCCAAACCATCGCAATCATAAAGTGTATCATCGCCATCGTCATCGACTGTAACAGCGGTGAACCTTCTGGATTCACAAACTGTGGCAAGAACGCAAGATAAAACACGGCTGTTTTCGGATTCAATACGTTAGAAAGAAAACCCTCTCTAAAAGAGCGTTTTCCATTATAGGCTTGATGAACTTGCTCTGAGACTGCAATACCGCCATTAGCCTTCATCAATGCTTTTAAACTACTTAGACCAAGCCATATTAAATACGCGGCACCCACCATTTTTACAAGTTGGAACAGCTCCGCAGATTGCGCAAGAATGGCAGAGATGCCAACCGCTGAGAAAAAAGCGTGCACAAACAACCCAAAACAAATCCCTAGACTGGTTGTGCAACCATCTTTAAGCCCGGCCCGACTGGTATTACGGATCACCAAAGCAGTATCCAAACCAGGCGTTAAGGTCAAAATGGTAATGGCAACCAAAAAGGCCTCAAAATTTAAAATATCCATATCGTTGATTGAGTTATTGAGAATTACCCATCAATACCGCCAATCAGTGTGTTCTGCAAGTGTATTTTTATAAATGAGCATGTAAATGCGCTACATCATCAATAGAAATGCCCACTTTTCAGTTTAAATATCTCATTATCAGCTTCTTACGCCCAATCTCAACTCTAGGCCAATTCACCATCAAAATATAAAACTACAACTATATCTACAACTTTTATGTATAGCTTCCAACTTGTTTACTACTTCATTATTCATAGGGAGGCTTATAGTTTTGTTAGTTCAAACGTATTAATTAACTAAGGACGTCAGATGTGCAGACTCATTGCGAATTTGTTTTGTTTGACGATATCCCAGTTTTTGATATTGGGACATGTTCAAGCCGACAGCTTATCAATGAATATTTCGGGCTATATCGACGATCGATGTGAGTTAAATTTTGGTGCGAATAACACTATGGACTTTTCTGAAGAAGTGTCGAAAACATTACCTTTTGAAATATATTGCAACCAACCCGTCATACTTGCTATCAGTTCAAAGAATGGCGGACTTAAACATGAAGACAATGAACTTGTAAACCTCACTCGTTATTCCGTTAACTTGGATGTTAGCTCGATAAATATATCCAAAGAACTAAACAGTGAGGATATTACCACACCAGTAAAAATAGACAGTTTTGGTGCTATTCCTTTTTCCAGCATTGGGCAACTAGGAGTAACACTTGAGCATAGCTTGTTATACGCAGGCTATTACAAAGACGTCATAGAAATTGATATTTACCCATCAATTAATAACGTCACAAAGTAGGAAATCTGCAATTTTGCAGGAAGCTAGCTCGGTAGGATTAGAGCTAAACATGAATGTTATCTCTTGAGTTAAAGGAATCTTATTATGAAAAAACTAACGATTTGCGCAGCGGCAATTACTGCTTTATTTGGTACTCAAGTCAATGCTGCACCGGGCGATGTTCAATTAGTTGGTTATGTTTCACCTGTTTGTGAAGTGACAGGGCTTGCTACTCAACTTCTTGATTTTGGTGATGTAACAAATATCCAAACTGTATCACTCAATCTAGGAATGAAATGTAATGATGTTGATGGTGCTACCGTTTCTCTAACCAGTTCTGAAGGTGGTTTAGAATCTGATGATAGTGAGGACTTTGCACTTGAATATACAGCGACATTTACTCCTACTGGTTTGTCTCCACTGGTTCTGAACGCGCCTGGTGGTCCTGGTCTTAATGATGTATCTGTAGATGTTGCTTACCCTGGCTCATCAACGTTGGCCGGTGGTATTGGCGCAACCTTAACGGTAGCCACTACCGAAACCGCGGCATGGGCAGGCGGCTACTCTGATACGTTAACAGTGAATATCACATCAAATTAATCGATATTCTTTCCCCCCCCCAACGGGAGGCTTAGGCACGGCCTCCCTATAACAACAGCAACACCGATGAACTTGATGGAGCTCAACATGTCTCGTTGGATAAATTTAGTACTACTATCTTTAGTTTGTTCTTATGCACACGCTTATAAAGTCGAGCCTATGGTTGCAGAAATGGAGCCTCTCGGCAAACGAGCACAGATGTCCATGCGTATAGACAACACCTCCCGAGCGCCCCTCACCGTTGAGCTCTATCCTTTTTCGATGACAATGGATGAGCATGGTAAAGAAACCATCCGTGCTGCTGATGACGAACTACTTGTCATACCCGTAACCGCCATTATTGAACCTGGTCGTTCTCAATCTGTCATGATCCGTTACTTAGGCGACCCATCGATTACTGAATCAAAATCATACCGTATTGCTGTTAAGCAAGTAAAAGTTGAACGAGGTGACAGCAACAACGCTCAAGTAGGGTTGCTTCTACAGTTCAATACACTGGTAAATGTAAGACCGAAGAACACGGCACCAGCTCTAGACATCAAAAGTGTGAGAGAAGTAAAAAGCAAATGGATCGTTGAAGTCGAAAACACGGGCAATAGTTATGGAAGGCTGACAAAAACTAACTGGCGAGTTTCTGATGGCAATCACTCAAAGTACCTTAAAGGCATCGACATCAGTAAACTGATTGCGGGCACATTAGTGTTACCACACTCGACACGTTATTTTGATATGCAGCCTCTTAAAGGATTTGATGCTTCTAAGTTATCAATTGAAATTGATCAGGATGAGTAACAATGAGATTAATAAATCTACTTGTATTTATTCTAATAATAATTAGCTACCCATCGTCAGCTATTATTATCTCCCCTACAGTTTTAGAGCTAAATACAAGTAAGACTAACAATGCTCAGTTGGTTGTCACAAACAATTCAAATAACAAGCTACCACTTGAAGTGACAGTTAAACAGCTCGTATTTACTTCTGATGGTAAATACACTACTCGTCATATCTTAACGGATGACATTTTAGTTTTTCCACCAGCAGCAATGTTGATGCCGGGGAAAAATCAGACGTTTAGAGTTCAGTGGTTAAATAGGAAACCTATAAGTCCATCAGAAAGCTACTTTATTCGTTTTAGCGAAGCTAAAGTAAAACCTAATGAAGAAAACCTACATCGCGATAATGTAACCACTGATGTTGACTTAAATATACATTACAACGCGCTAGTTCACGTGTTCGATCAAACGTTGAGACCTCGCGTATACGCCAATATTGATCAACTTGGCACGATCACGCTTCAAAATAAGGGAGACCGATATACGTTTTCCTCTCTTATTCGTTTTAGTGAGTTAAATTCAGAGGCTAATACTTTGCTGCAAAGTAAGATAGGACAGCACTTTTTACCTCCTCATTCATCAATAAAGTTACCGTCAACTTCAACCTTACCTGCCGGTCGATATCATGGAAAAGAGCAATGAATTGAGTTCGTTATTAAAATTTTTCTTACTGAGTTTGGTCTCACTGGTTTTCACAAGCAGTGTTTCCTTCAGCCAAGAAATCGTTTTGAACCCGACTGGTAGAGATATCGAACTGGTTTCTCTAGTTAGAATAAGTGACACCGTGCTCGGTGAGGCTTCTATTACCATCACCGCCGATGACTCCATCGTATTACCCAAAGAAAGTACACTAGCACTGTTATCTTCTTCCGTCTCACAACGCGCCATCCAGGGTCTTCGCGAAGTAAACGACCTCGAAACGCTCACTCAAGCTGACTTTGAAAAGGTCGGACTCGGTTTGCAGTTCGATCTTTCGACCTTAGAATGCATTTTAACCGTTCCAAATGAGCTTAGTCTCACGCGGCAAATCTCACTCTCTGAAAACAATGATCACTTTAATTACACAGAGCCGAGCTTTTACAGCGGGTATTTGAATGTGTCATTAAATGCAAATGAAACCCAATCCTTTGATGATCGAAACTCAAGAACCAGTCTATACAGTTCTCGACTAGATTCTGGCCTGAATATTGGCTCACTGAACATAGAGTACGAGTCCATCTTTGAAAATGGCTCTGAAAAAGAATCAACATATAATAGAGAAGGCACGCGCCTCGACGTCGACTTCCCAATCCAAGGGACCAGACTAGTCCTTGGTGATATGTACAACTCGGGCACTAGTTTTCAAGATGGTGCGGATATACTTGGGCTAGGTGTTACGCGTGACTTTACGCTTATTCCGACCCGAAATGTTCGGCCAAAGGCAAATCAATCCTTTACGCTGCAAAGAACCTCAAGTGTAGACGTGGTGATCGACGGTATTGTCGTGCAACGTTTAACTCTTGGTGCAGGCAGTTACAACTTAAGTGACATCCCTTTGGCTCAAGGGACAAACGATGTCGAACTCGTAATTACTGATTCATCTGGCCAACAGGAGCGCATCCAGTTTTCGATCGCGACAGGTAATGATCTACTAGACAGCGGAGAGTTTGAATATAGCCTGATGTACGGCGCTCCTTCATTTTTTGACAATGGCGCCATAGATTATTTGTCAGATCAAAGGCTTGCTCATGGTTACCTAGATCTTGGAGTAACACCTTGGTTAACTCTCGGTGTTAACGGTCAGACAAGAGAACAGCTATATCAATATGGTTTTTCTGCTCTGTTTGCGAACTCTCTTGGCATTACGGAGCTTTCTGGTTCGCAAAGCCACCACCCTGAACAGGGCAATGGACACGCCTATAAAGTTGCATTTGATGCTGAGTTTTCCGACTCCAATTCATGGCAACCTCAACTTAGTCTGGTTTACGAATATCAATCCGAGGATTTTTCTGGCGTCAGTGACCTTGAATCAACCCAATCACCTTTAAATTTAACCACACATTACGCGTCAGCTTTTGCTGCTGTTTACATTTATGACAGTTTAAGAGCCGCAGTGACATTCAACTATCGCTCTGGCCTTGATGAAAATAACGATTATTGGTCAGTCAGCCCTAGCTTATCTGGTCCTTTTTTTGGTACGCCAGCCACTTGGAGTGCGCGCGTATACTACCAGAATAACGAGGTAGACTCTGATGAAGTTAACACTACGGTTACGCTAAGCTGGCCGTTTAGCAAACAGTCTCGCGTCGTCGGACGATACTCTAGCGAAATTGATCAAGCTTCGCTCGACTACACCTACCAGAACAACGTGGGTAACACTGGTGGGGTATCTGGTTTTGCATCCGTCGTTACTGACAGAGAGACAGACTCCAGCATCGATCTCGGCATTAACTATGCGGCGAATCGATACCAGTTTATTGCAGACCATTCATCCCGTCTTGAAGACCTGAATGAGGACAGACGAAACCATTCCACAAGAATAGAAATCGGTAGCGCCCTCGCCTTTGCAGGAACCTCGGTTACTATTGGCCGCCCTGTCCGCGAAGCATTTGCAGTTGTGAGCAAGCATTCAAGCTTAGAAGACAATGCTATCGCGGTAGACCCAACCAAAGATGGTGACTACGCTCGTGTTTATAGTACCAATCAACATAATGTATTAATCCCGGATCTGGTCGCCTACAACACACAACTTATTAGCTATGAAGTAGAAGACCTTCCTCCAGGTTATGATCTTGGCGAGGGTGCCTTTTGGCTTAATCCCGGAAATAAACAAGGTTACGAACTTCAGATTGGTTCTGATGCTGTGTTGACGGTCATTGGTACTCTTATAGATAGAGCGAGTGGAGAACCCATCCCTCTTGTCGCAGGAACTGCAAGCTACTTAGGTACTGATGTACAGCAGCCAATTGAATTCTTTACAAACAGGAATGGTTTATTTGCGATATCTGGACTAAAGCCTGAGCGCTATAAACTCGAACTCGATACCAAAGAAAAGCAAACCATCACCATTGATTTAAGTGAACAAAAAGAAGTCCTTATAAGACTAGGAGAGCTCTATGTTGATTAGATCATCCTTCTACCTGATTTTATTCATTACCGCCTTTCAGCCCAATTCGGTGTTAGGCTGCCAAATTAACTCACTGAGCCTTGAGCCTATCGCAACACCTTCTAGCTATGATGTCTTTGCTCACGGACCTTATGCGACGACCAACTCTTATAAAGCTTCCGCAGATGTTGTAGGCGAAAATTGTCATGTTGAGGTGTCACTGCAAATGGAGGACACAACAACAACTTTAACGAATAACAACCAGCAATCATTAGCATTTATATGGGCAGGCGGTAACGGTACTTCCGTTGCAAATCAGTGGCAATTTGTACTAACTGAACAATCACCCTCTGCCATCATACAAATGCGTTACCCTGCAAAACAGTGGCTCCCTGCTGGTAGTTATAGTGGAACATTACAACTTGCATTAGCTTATGCCTCAGAGTTTAATCAAACACCATTGTCACCTGCGCTGACGACTGTGGACGTTGCCGTTAGCCCGATCGCAAAAATACAGTTCTATGGCTTAACTCAACGGCAATACGACTTAGATTTGGGCAACTTGTACTCAAACAAAGTGATCAGTAACGCTCCGAACTTATGGGTACAAAGTAATAGCCCTTATCAAATAACCGTAACCTCCACTCACCAAGGTAAATTAAGACATCAATCCAATGACTCTCAATGGGACATCGGCTACCAGCTATCGTTTGATAATCAAGTGATTGACTTAGCCCTTCTAGAGGCTCAAGTGAACAATAGCGAAACAACGTCGGGACTTCCTATAGCTCTCAACTTTGTGATTGGTGACACCTTTAACAAACCAGGAGGGAAGTATAGTGACACTCTGGATATATCTATTGAGCCACTTCTTTCACAACAACCATAGGCATTCCCAATGATGAGACAGTAAAGAATGGCAAGGGCAATAGCACTGAACTATGGTGATATTGTTAACAATAAGTGCTAAGACAAAATTATTACTTTGGGGTCAGTCATGCACGGTAGGGCAAACAATAGCGGCAGACTCAGTATTCTTCTGGTTGGAGATCATTGTATACAGAATCAATTTTTACGCCGCGAAATAGAGAAAAGTAATAAGTACAAGTTTACAAGGAAAAGTATCTATGATTTCAGTCACTTAACCATTCAAGGCACATTCGACATTGTGCTGGTATCTTACGCACAATTAGAAAAGTATGATTATCATGGCTTTATCTCTGCCTGTACTACTGAGGCAGACCTTATTGTTTACGACGTACCTCATAGTATCGTTGAGCTAAAGCTCGCCTCGTGTTTGAACCTCAAAGGGATGCTATATGAAGATGCTCCTATTGAACATCTAACCCGATGTATACAAGCCGTGGAAAACCAAGAGTTATGGCTACCTAGAAAAGTCATGGCGAAAATGCTCAGCGATATTCGCCCCTACGCAATGAACTCGCAAGATATCAGCTCAGCATTAACCAAACGCGAAAAACAAATTCTTGACCGACTAGTCCAAGGTCACTCAAACCTGCAAATCGCGGAAGAGTTATTTGTTGCTGAAAGCACAGTAAAGACCCACGTTTATAAACTGTACAAAAAACTGAATGTAAGTAACCGAAAAGAAGCTGTTCAGAAAGCAAGCCAACCGTTTCATTACGAATTTAAGCCACACTAACGTATTAGTCGTACTTTACCGCACACACTGCCCCCCTTCTAAAGGCATCCTACCTCTATACAAGTTACTGAAATTGTGCACAATAGACCTGGATCATTTGTTAAAAAATAGTAAATTCAAATAATCTCGCTATCGGTGATTTGTTGATGCTTTATCTTGTTCTGCATCCAGCATCAAAAGAAGGAACCCTAGGTTCAAGGACCCCTTTGGGGCGTTTAAGGAAAGAAAATACAAAAGAGTAGTCACATGAACGCATTTCAAAAACTCGTCGAACATTCAAATAAAGTCTTCAACTTCGGTCATTTAGCATCCATTGTTGGTTGGGATCAGGCAGCAGTTATGCCCGCAGGCGGTGCAGAAGCTCGATCTAATGCAGTGGCAGAATTAGAAGTCCACATCCACTCTTTAATGACTCAACCACACCTTGGTGACCTGTTTGCTCAAGCAGAAGAAGAGTCACTATCTGCTAAAGAGCAAGCCGTACTTCGCGAAATGAAACGCGATTGGCAGCAGGCTAATTTATTACCAGAGTCATTGGTTCAAGCTCAGTCTCTAGCGGGCTCAAAGTGCGAACACGCTTGGCGTACTCAACGTGGTAACAATGACTGGGCTGGGTTCGAAAAGAACTGGGCTGAAGTGGTCAAACTGTCTCAAGAAGAAGCGCAAATCCGAGCTGAAGCCAACTGCACGACGCCTTACGATGCAATGCTAGATATTTATGAGCCTGGCACAACTTCCGCTTCACTTGATGCTCTATTTGCAGACGTTAAAACGTGGCTACCGACCCTAATCGATGACGCCATCGAAAAACAAAAGTCGAACAATATTCTACTGCCTAACGGCCACTACCCTGCTGAAAAGCAAAAGGCATTGGGTCTAGAAGTCATGAAGCTTTTGCAGTTCGACTTTGAGCATGGCCGTCTCGATGAAAGTGTTCACCCTTTCTGTGGTGGTGTACCAACTGATGTGCGAATTACTACTCGTTATGACGAGAGCGAGTTCGTTCAGTCCCTAATGGGCATCGTGCACGAAACAGGACACGCACGTTACGAGCAAGGCTTACCTAAATCGCTAGCGGGCACCATAGCAGGTCAAGCGCGCTCAATGGGAATCCATGAGTCTCAATCTCTGTTCTTTGAGATGCAAGTCGGTCGTAGCCAAGGATTTGTAGAACACCTAGCACGTCTGGCTTCGAACCACTTTGAAGGACCTGAGTTTGCACAAGATAACTTATCAAAAATCTACACTCACGTAGAGAAAGGCTTTATCCGAGTTGACGCTGACGAGTTGACCTACCCTGCTCACGTCATCCTACGTTACGAGATTGAGCGCGACCTGATGAATGGCGTGATCAAACATACCGACGTGCCAGAGTTGTGGAATGAAAAGATGAAGTCTTATCTTGGTCTATCAACAGAAGGGAACTTCAAAAACGGTTGTATGCAAGACATCCACTGGACCGATGGTTCATTTGGCTATTTCCCTTCATACACACTAGGCGCAATGTACGCAGCGCAGTTTATGGCGGCCATGAAGAAAACCGTGGATGTAGATGGCGCGATTCACTCCGGTGATCTGTCACCAATCTTCACATGGTTATCTGACAACATTTGGAGCCAAGGAAGCCTGCTATCTACTGATGACTTGGTCACACAAGCGACTGGTGAAGTCTTAAACGCTAAGCACTTTAAAGATCATTTGATTGGTCGTTACTTGTAATTGTGACCAAAGAGCTGTCCGTTAGGCTGCAATGAATTAGATATAGCAGAAGAAGAGCGCGTGCAGTTAAGTCTCGCGTTGAAGATATTGGAGAAAACCATCAGATAAACAATGAAGAGTTCTTTGGCTCACACAAAAACTATACAAAATAAGCTGGTCCACTACACTTCCGCGTAGTGGGCCACTGTCTTATGCCAGGCTTCAAGCTGTAGTGCTTGCACTTTGCGAAACGTGGTCGAGGGAACAAAAGCTATAGAACTCCTGATAGAGGCTAACTCTACTAAAGAAGTCTTCCATACAGCAAAACTCTCTCTCCAAAGACATTCTCAAATAGCCTGGTATCTTTATTAGGTCCATCTCTTTACTTATGTTAATACGGTCACCTAACGAAGTGGGCACTCCATGACAACTCTCTAGCTCACCTTCAAGAAAACACTGCAATAACGAATCAGTTGAAGCAGGCTCATAGGCACTGTCTCCTCGACAAAAAAGGTCTGTTAAGGCGTAGGGACCATGTGCTTTTGACTCTTCCTTACCAGTCATGTGCATACTTTCCACAAGTATTTCCGAGAGTAACTCTGGCTGTCTAGTAATAATGAGATGGTAAATTGAATAGTGAATATGGTACTCGTTCAAGAAGCTAATTTCTTTCAACCCAAACTCTTTAAATGGAGGATAGTCTCGGTAATCTTTATCTACACTCTTCCATTGCCAGTATTTGTCGATTTCCTCATTGAGAGCCTGCAAAACTCTAGACGATTTATTAGCGTATAGGATGCATAATTCGATTCCGTCCTTAGCCTCTTCAAAGTAATTCCGACCATCTTCACCCTTGCGAGTAAAAGTAACGTTTGTATAGCCAGCGAAAGAAGCAACGGAAGATTTATTAAGCCTCTGATATAGAGACACATCTTTAAAATCAGATTTGAGAAAGATTGTGCTTGTATCTAGATAAACACCGCCATACTTTTCCAAAAGCCTAAGCCGAATAATATCGCTATGGTTTCCATGCTTAATACTAGGATCACCAGTCTTCTCTATCAGTTGGTGAAAGTACGGTGGTAAGGGTATGTAGTTTTCAATGTAATCAGGTGAACGCTTGTCTAACGTAGTGACAATAACAACCCAATCACTACCACTTAATCTAGACTCTAAGTTTCTTATGTTCATCGCATGACCGATAGGCATAACGTCTTTGGGAGAATGCCAGTACAAGAACACGACTTTTTTGTTTGCCAACCTATTAATGTTATTAATTCGGTTTAATGCATAGTCGACATCTGTGTTTTCAAATTGATTCATATCTTTCGTTTGGCCAAAGTCGACTAAGCCCTTACTATAAACAACTTCAAAATTTCTACTTATTGGCGGTTGCCAAATATTAAAATACTTTGTCTCTGGGTAGATCGCGACAACATTTTTATTTAACACTTTAGAAACATGGACAAGAGATGTGTCTACTGAGATCAATACCCCTGAATTACGAATGATCGGAATAACGCTCTCAAAACTGGTTATTCCTTTTACTAACTCAACATTAGATAAACTCAAGTCCTCAACCAGCTGTGACGCTGACTGCATAGAACTAGGAGAGTGCATAACACCAAAGTGACTATCGCAGTGATGCAAAGCTAAATGCATTATAAGAGACTTAGTTTTATCAACAGAAAGGGACTTATCTTTCCGACTACCGTAAGCATTGATCAGATAATCATAGCTTTTGGCACAGCTACTATTCTCTTCACACAAAGAAGCTTCATCCAAGGTATTGCCCCCACCGGTAACCATACGAGTAACCAACTGGTACATTCCGTAGATATCATTGTGTTTCGATTGATCAATAAACTCCTTACTTGAAATTTTTAACGTACTATCCGTACTGAAAATAACTTTAGGGTTCAAGAGCAAAACAAACAGGATATCCTTAACGCCGAGCTTACCAAATAGGGGAACAACTGCATCACACCTCTTCACGTTGAATGCAATCTTAAATAGGTCAAGCCAGCCGAAATTCTTTTCAATTGCGTGAAAAGAATCTACTTGTATCACCGAGCAGTAAAGAGTTCGCAATGGTTCGTTGGCAATAACACTTACTCTTATGCCGCAGCGGGATGTTAGGAACTTGATGATCGGAGTGGACGCGATAGCATCGCCGTATTTACCATTCCAGTTAACGAAAACCACATGCCTAACATCGCTGCTTTTCTTCGAAAACCGCTTGATGAATACAAATAACCAGTCGAGAAGTCGTATCAGGCACTCATTCAACATGTACAATTGAGTTACCTTTTTGACTTAAATACTCTTCTACGTACAGAACGGAGTCTCTGTATTTTGAATGACTATTATATCCATTATTCATCGCGTAAACATATAGCGTTTCTAGAACTTTACTTGGAATGTATGCGATTTTCTGAGTCAACGCATCATAATTACTAGGATCTAAAAGTATGTTGTAGGTTTTCATCACAGGAACTAGCTGCTCGTTACAAACACTCTCGATAAAGGTCTGACAAAACCCTCCCTTAAGACAACTCGTATTCAACATGTTCTCGATTTCTGGCATACGTTCAACAAGAACAGGATCGACGACAGCTGCATATATCGAATGGAATGACTTAGCACCTTGTTGCAGTGCAGAACTCACCACTTTGTCTGCTGTTGCGCCCGTAATCAGAACATCGTCCCCAAAGAACAAGTGAACATTCCTGTTCTTATAGAATTCTTTTCCGGGCAATATATGATCTCTTACCTTTGAGATCTCTTCCCTTTCCGCCTGAGATAATGCCGCATAGTTTTCAACAGGCGGATCTAGCCGAGGCAGTTTTACATTTACGATTGTCGGGTAATTGTTTCGCGCCAAAAACACGTTTATCTTTCTAAGGGCAATATCAAACATTACATTCGATGAAGATTCTATATTCCTAGATCCGGGGACCATCAACACCAGCGTGTCAGAGTCTACATCGAGTCCTTGAAACAACTGAAATATTGAGCTTTGCGTATCATCAAACTGAGCTATAAAAGTCGAAACAACCATTTCAGACAAAGTAACAATGTCTTTCATGCTCCCGTGCTTTGCTCTGCTATAAGTCTTAGCAAAATCATTCGCATCCTCCTTGTGAAGCATGTGATGAAAGCCAGAGTTATCATGAGAAATGACGACCGAAGCAATAGTGTTGAACTGTTGGTTATAGTCTCTAACAGACATCTCATTGGAGCGCATTTCGACACATAATTTTTTTCTCAATTCTTTAAAGAACTCAAACGAAAACTCTGATCGGTCCTTTTTCATATTTAGTCTCATGATCACTCCACACTCAACAATTGATTTATTGGCAAAACAACAGGTTTCCTAGCTTCGTAATAGGTTATAGAATCCATTCCAGCTTTTACGCATAGTTCTAGATTTTCACGAACTCCAAAGCCAACATTTGATGGAGAGTGGGCATCTGAGCCGATAGTAAAACTCAGACCTTGCTCTACCATTGTGGTAACAAGGTCATAATTTGGATAAACAGCTTCACCCTTAGTCTTGCTCTTTGATTCAGGGTTGTAGTTCGATTTTGTAAGTGAAGAACAGTTAATTTCATAAGCAACATCATGAACTTTCATGTCTTGCAAAAGAAAAACAAAACGCTCATAGAACTCTCGGGCCTCTATGCCTCCGCGCATGATCGTATCGGGGTGAGCAATAGAATCAAAAAAACCACTTAGAATCATTTTGTGCAGATAACAAAAATAGTTATCGAGAAATTCCTTGGTCGATAAGTTCTCAATATCCCATACATTAATTTTCACGCCATCAACATACACATAGTGTATTGCTCCGATAACATAATCCACTTCTACAGATTGTATGAGATTGGCGATGTAATCTTCATGTGCAGGATGATAATCAACCTCCAAGCCGACAAGAACTTTAATATTTTTAGAGTACTTGGCTGCTATGAACCTAACTTCCTCGACATAACTCACTAATTCAGAGGCTAAAATTCGATTTTTGCTATCTACGAGGTACGGAGCGTGATCTGTTAAGCATAAAATTTTGATGTCTTTAGCGATAGCTGACTTTACAACATCCTCAATTTCACCTTTAGCATGCTTTGAATATTGGCTATGAGTGTGGAGATCTAGCATACCAAGTCCAACCTAATTTCTTCGTAGATTTCCTTCATCAACCAATAGGGGTTATTTACGGTTTCAATGGCTTTACTAATAACTTCTCTATCACCAAAAGAAAAGATAACGTCCCTAAACGGCTCCTCATACAGCTTTCGCATAACTTCATTTGAGAGCAACACTTCCGTTATGAATTCATAGGATATTTGGTCTTCATGGATGTTTCCCAGACATCTCATTTCAAGACCGTACAAGTACACATCACCGTTAGGCTTAATCGTCACATCTAAGCCATTCTCTTGTTTGTTGATACTACCCAGTGTGAACGGCTTACCCATTTTCTGTTCTATGCTGTCTATGTACTGCCACATACTCATGTATTGTGCATACATACCATGTGGCTTAACGAGATTCTTATAATCAATTCGGAATTCAGTGCCGTCTACCATGACTACATCCTCAAGAGCACCAGTTGCTCTAACTTGAGCGTTGAAGCCAATAGCTTTGGCTTGGTCAATTAGATATCGTCTTGTGAATTTTCTGTCAGGGTCAATCGAACGAAAGGACAGCGTCAGATTGTTGTATGTGCCTTCTTTGAAGTCATGGATACATTTACCGTGTGGAAGGTGCTTAAGCTTGGGTATGTGATGAGAATCAGAGCTAAGCCTAATGTTGCATTCATCACCATTGGATTCAACTATTCGATCTATCTCTCTTAAAGCATTTTTTAGTTTTTCATATTCTAGGTAGCCGCTAGTTATGAACTCAAACTTTCTATTTCCTTTCGAGAGCGCAAGAATCTGATAAAAAACGTGGATATTGTTAAGCGGCTCCCCTTCTCCACTGACGGATATTCTTTTTACTTCCGGATCATTTATTAACCTAGACAGGTTAGTTACAGCTTTAGAAGATAGCTTTAAGTGACTCTTTGCGTGCTTTTCTGTGTACATGCAAAAGTCGCAGCCGATACCACAAAATTGTGTAATATCGATGTATAGCAGATGGTTTTTTAACTTCATATTAACTCAAATGTACTTATTTATAGTTTTTGTTCGCCCAAATTGCTTTCGCAATACTCACTAATCCGTTTTAGTCTCTCTACCGCTCTCGCAAAGCTCACCTGTTGAGCATGAGAACTATCTGTTAGGAAGTCGACCTCTAGAATACAAATAATTTTCAAACACTTAAATTATTGTAGTCAAGTGCATATTTTTGAGAATTCCGATCATCTACTTTCGAGACAAGCTATCGCAATCACCGAAATACTTATATTCTGAATGAGCTTTGTCACATCACAGAGAATAACCATGGAGTGGAAAGTATGCTCATATTAAAGTTGACACCAATATTGATCCATATTTTGCTATAGTTTAATAATATTTCCTGTGACATTATATATTTTGATGAACATCATATTGAGCGATGAAGCGAGCCAGACCTTAGTAAGAGGATTATTGTTTCTGAAGGCTTCCTTTATTAGTTGATAACTATCAACTAACCCTGAATCTCAGTCCCCCATTTAGCGAAAGGAAGCTCAGGAGATAATCGAGTCCAAAACAGTTTTTTTTCTCCTACATCAATAATACTTCCACCAGAAGGCATCCCAAAATCGTAATCGACGATACAGTGAACCACAAAAAACGGTCCTGTCTCATCACGGAAAAAAGTTACCATTGTAAACCACGGGTACTCTGGCAGATAAGCTAGTACCCTCTCACCACTTTCAGGAAGTTTCATGGGGCGAGTATCCAGGGAAGCTTCATTCCAATCTAAACAATGACTTAGTGTTTCAATCATATACCTTAACCTCTCTCTCAGCAGAATATATCAATAAGTTAAATACGGCTCTTTATTCGAAAGCATCTAGTGCTCGAGTCGTAATATGCCAGTCTTCCTCTAAATCGGGAGACTACGGATTGCAAGCCTTCTAGAACATCTCTGCGCTGACTGGCATATTCATACGAACGGTCTCTATAGGGGGCTAACTCACTCAATTTAAACTTTCTCCACTTTTCACCATCGAAAATGATTGCGTGACAGTAACCCGAATACCCTAGATTACTGTTTCCTCTTTCCCTAACTCTTCTTCCTCTTTCCATTTTCTTGGTCATAGACTCCTCAACTATCATTGTTCGTTTTTAAGCACAAAAGCTATTAATTCTCGCTCTTTTGTACTCCATCATTTTTCGTATGTAAGTTTATGTTGAATAGAAAATTCCGTCTAAGGTACAATTAAGATGCACCAAAAAGGGAACAAATATGCCACGAGTTAAAAAAGAAACGAAAATGCTCTATAAGGTCTTTGACTTACTGCTTTGGGGCCAAATCCGAGCCTTGGGTTGGGTGAAAAATGAAGAAGAAAGAGGACGTAGCTCTTGGTACCTTACATTGGAAAACAAGATTAATCAGAAACTAGACTGGTACGATGTTTCATGCGACGACAGAATATATGTTAAGCACTATGTCCTTTGCTTACTGCAAGTGAGGTCATTATGTTCCCATCCAAATTATGCCGGAGCGATAACACCTTTCGTGCCCGATGAGCATGAATCAACGAAAGAACTAACACAATCCCTAAAAAAAATAGGTAATGTTAACTTAACCTTAGGGCTTGCTCTTATTTCAGCATACCTAACCGATAAAAAAATTAACAAAGACACTGTTTTATCAATAGAGGCAGAACTACAGGCCGATGAAGAGCTGTCCATCAGTACCAAACCACTAGCATTTTTTATTGATCTGGCTTTTTCTGTTTATGTGCAAGCGAACCCATTTTGCGCGCTTGATTTGTATTGCTACGCTCAGCTAACTGGGCTTGTGGACTCGACAAAATTGAAAGAAAAAGAGACAGGTAAGGAGACATACAAGACTAAAGATATTGTTCAAAAAAGAGCCTGTAGAGAGGCTTTAATATGGCTTGGACTGCATCGCGAATTTTGCGCGATAGCGGAGCATGTCTGGTGCCAAACTCTAAACTACTGTGTAGAGAGAGAACCATCTGAATACGAAAATGGCCTAAAAGTCAAAATTGAGAACAATGGCGTTGAAGTTTACTCTGGCTCCCTTGCGTATATAACATCTTCTGAAGTTCTCACCATTGACCTAAAACTCTTGAAATCAAAGTCAGGAACTAAGGTTATGAAATCTTTACTTTCCGAGGACTTTAAAATACATGGATTCCCTTTACCAGAACGCGCCATAACAGATGAAAATATTTCTGTGCTACTTGAGTACATTACAGAAGCGTATGACCTTAGAGTATTGACCTATACGGGTGAAAAAGCGGGCACCCATTTCTCTTTGGGCAAAGTGCTTTCATCTCTGTGCTCAGTCCAGTTGGGGTTTCTAAAAAAGTTCAATGAGAGTGACGATAATAAAAAACCATTTTATTGTTTAAATAATTACGAGGATAAAGAATCGCCCTCTATAGTTCTTGACTGGTCAACATATCTGCTAGATCACTATGGTATTAAAGTTGCCTCAAAAACACTTTATAACTCCTATCTCGAACGAATGTCAGGTAAAGGTATTACTAGTTTCGAAGAGCTTTGGCAACAATGGGAAAAATTTGAAGGAGGGCTAACATATTACATCGCACCTTGTCTTTGGTACATGTATCAGTGCTTTGCAGCTCATCTAGACCTTGCACTTGATAGAGCCCCCACTATAACTACCAAGGTTAAAGTGTAGGTAAAGCCCGGAACAAACTCTTTCAGTTTGACAGTGGCATCAACCATTGCACGGAATGCCACTATGCGCCTGAGTATTGAGGAGAATTAACTATGCTGCTTTTAGAAATACCCCACTGGCTGGTCGATAGGTTTCCGCTCTGATAAGGATATCATCTCGATGCAGGTTCCACTCTCTCCAGAACGCAACCCTAGCACGCACACACAAACGTATTGCGCGGTGATTTCCCGTTAATCCTTTAGCCAGAAAAGGTAACTTGAAGTTTGGTCTTTCAAACTTTTTCCCGACCTTCAATAATGCTTCCAATTCGTCAATCCACTGCTCCATTTGGGAGTGGGGTGTATGATATAGGGAACGTAATTCACTGACACTATAATGCAGCTCCAATACATACGACATAATGCATCCGTCAATCTGATTGAGCTGTTCCTCCCAAAATTGGATCTGTTTTCGCATTTGCTCTTTGTTGTTTAAAGAAACTCTTCCGTTGCTATAAGTAAACTGTGCGCCTTGAAACATAGCACTTAAGGTTTGGTAGTTTACCCACATATTGACAGGTAGTGGGTATTTAGTCTTCGGTTGACCGTCGACGCTAGTAAGCGTTGGAAAATACGTGCCACACTGGCAAGGAATACTCGGTACAGCTATAAAACTAAAGTCATTCGGATGACCATCAAATACTATCCAGCCTTCGAAGAATTCATTATCTGTTCTGAACGACTGGAATTTTTTGTTTGGTCGACGACCAGATACTCTTTTAAGCGTGAATATGGGAACGTCACTACATAGTGCTCTTACAATGTCGATAGCGTTACAGATACTACTTTTACCGTACGTTGACGATTGAGCTATTTCCATTATGTGGTTAATAAGGTCTTTATGAAAAATTGTAGTTTCGTGAATACCGTTCATCTGAATTTTCTCCTTTTATTCCATTAAGTGGCTTTAGGAGTAAGTATATGGAGAAAAAAATAATCTTAAAAAGGGATAATTTATATGTACCAAAAAGGGAATTTCAAAAAAATCAAGTTGCTCTGAAGTCTTAAACGCTAAGCACTTTAAAGATCATTTGATTGGTCGTTATTTGTAACAGTCAAATCGAAAAAAGCCGAGCATATTGCTCGGCTTCTTGTTTTTAATGGTTACTTAACCAGTATCGCATCATTTGTCTTATCATCGATTTCATTAGGCGATTGCACGCCGTTATTACGATGAGTCCAAAGGTAGATGGATGGAATAACCGTAAGGGTCACTATCATCGAGATAACACAGCCCCATCCTACTACTAACGCCATTGGAGACATGTAATTGTCATAACCACCAAACCCATACGCCAAAGGAATTAGACCAGCAACCGTCGTGATGGTCGTTAATGTTATTGGTCGAACGCGACTTTGAGTCCCTTGAATGACAAACTCTAATAGGTTGCTTTTATTACAATCCGATTCGTGTTCTTTAAAGTGCCAGATCAACACTAAGCTGTTATTCACCATGATACCAATCAAGGCGATCATCCCGATAATCGAGAAGAAACTTAAAACTTGATTGTGTAAGAACAAAATGAACAACGCACCCGCAATACCAAAAGGAATCACCGTTAAGACAATTAACGTCTCTCTCATCCTATCGAACAACAAGATGAGAAGCAGAGCGATGCCAATAAACGCCACGCTGATTGCAATGATAAAGCCTTGTTGTGCTTCCTGGGTTTCAAGGATTTGGCCAGTAGCGATGATCGATGCACCGCCGTACTCTTTATTGGCAAACTCTTGTTGTACCAAAGCAAACACCGCCACTGGGTCTGTAACTGTAGCATCTACCCCTGAAGACACGCGAATAACTCGTTCACCGTTAAAGTGCTTGATCTGCGCTTCTGAGTCTGCATTTTTCCATCGAACCGACTCGCTCAAAGGCACAAGCTTGTTATCACTTGCACGAACTAACAGGTTATTGAGCTCCTCAAGTGACTTGTCATCCTCTTCTAACGCAACTCGGAAGTACACTTCTTCCTCACCGTTAAAGATGCGAGTCACTCGCTGACCATCAATCGCGAACTTGATAATGTCACCTACTTGGTTCGCGCTAATACCATAGTATTTTAACCAATGGTGCTGTAGTTCTGCTTGGATCTGCGGTGCAGGTGCGTTCAAATCACGACGCACACGACTGGTTCCGTCCAGAGAATCAATATATGCCGTTAAGTCATTGGCTAAGTTCTCGCGACCTTCGTCCGTTCCGCCAACAACACGTAAATCAACTGGGCGCCCAACTGGTGGCCCACCACCATCAATGTCAAATTCGATCTGCGCGAGACCGGTAATTTGTGTGGCTTTCTCTTCCCACTCTTCAACGATTTGTTCTGCAGTACGGGTTCGACTATTAGGTGGTGTTAGTGAGATAACCCAATAGCTATTTGGTGAACTCACCTCTCCGTACCAGTAGTTTACCTCTTCCGTATTTTTAATCAGTGACTCTAATTTCTGAGTTTCTTGCCAAACATCATCCAAATCCAGTTCTGGATTGGACTCAGCACTTATCTCGATCAGATACGCGCCATCCGTAGGGAAGAACAAAAAACTCAAGCTCTTATAAGAAATTGCACCTAAACTCAGGATTACAACAGTGATACATGGTAACGCCAACTTGCTATTGCGAATAACAAACTCAATCAATCTATTAAGGATCGTTAAATCTAAGAAGGCTTTCTTTTTGAGTTGGTTTCGCTTGGTTAAAATGCCTTTTAGGTGAGCAGGAATAAAGAACAGTGCATCAACGAATGAGAAACACAGAGCCACAATCACGGTAAGCGGAATAACATAAACGAGCTTACCACTGTTACCAGGTAAAAAGAGCAACGGCACAAACGCGATCATGGTTGAAAGAATACTTGCTAATACAGCAGGAAATACGCTCTTCACCCCCTGAGTTACAGCAGTTTCAACAGGGTATCCCTCTTCGACTAACGCGACGATTTTATCACTGACAACGACAGCATCATCCACAATGATGCCAACGATTAAAATCAATGCCGACATGGTAAACACATCGAGGATTTGGCCAAAAGGTGGAAGTAAAGCTAAGGTGCCAAAAATACAAACTGGAATGGAAACCGCAACCCAAAACGCGATTCTTCGGTCTAGGAACAGCGCCAGAGTAATCAGCACTAAACCAAGTCCTACCAAACCGTTGTCTTTCACAATCCGCGCTTTTTCTTGAATATCTCCAGACAAATCAGAACCGATTGCGATTGTGTACTTATCCCCTAGTAAACTTTGCTGGCTATCAATCAACGCTTTAACCGCATTGGAAGTACTAATGACATCGGCTGTTTCATTGGTCCTGAGATCAAATAGGATACTCTTATTACCGTTTATCGAGCCGTAAACATCACCTTTTTCAAAACCATCCTCAATGACACCTGAGACATCTTTTAGCTGTATATTGGGACTGAATGAAATGAACATGTTTCTCAGCTCATCAAGACTGTCCAACTCTGCCGATGTCATTAATTCAGGGTTGTTCTTGAGCGTCTCTAGACGTCCTCCACTGATCAAAGTGTTACGCTCGGCAATCAGTGCTGCAACTTGGTCGAGTGTCAGACCATACCGGCGCAATGAGATCGGTTCGAGCTGAATTAAGAACTCAGGAGCGCGTAAATCAACGGTATAAACCTCACCTATCCCCTCAACGCGGCGCAACGCGAGCTCAAGATCTTTGGCTTTCTGTCGCAGTGCTTTGTAGCCAACATCACCTGAGATACCCACTACCATGAAATCTAAGCTGTACGATTTTTTGATCGAAAGTGTTGGCGCTTCAGTCACTCCCGAAGGCAAGTCAGATACGCGTGCCAATGCATCTCGAATGTCTTGGTAAACCGCATTGGGGTCAGAAACATTACTATCCAGCACCACACTGATGTTTGAAATGCCAGTTTCAGAGGCAGACGTAAACTCTTTTAGGCCTGAAATGGAAAGCAACTCTTTTTCAATCTTACTGGTAATATTACTCTCAATATCTTTAGCACTTGCTCCGGGATAGACCGTAACAATGTTACCTTTTCCCAGATCAAACCGAGGCTTTTCGGCTAACGGCAGGTTATACGCAGTTAACGCCCCTATACTGATGATCAAAATCGTCAGCATTTTGGATGCAAACTTGCGATGAGAAAGCAGGTCTAGGAAGAAATTCACATCGCCTCCTCATCATTGAAATACACATAAGATTCCATGCCAGGATTTAGGGTGCCATCGGCATTTTTAACTGTAACTTCGACGAGAAAGCCCGGCTCACTGTTTTGAAAAGCGGGTGAGAGCAAGGTAATCGTTCCATCTAACGTCTTATTCACCGAAGGGACTTCAACTTTAACTGCTTCGCCTTTGGTAAATTTATTAAAATCCAACTCTAACAGGTGAAAACGCACCTTGAGCATGTCCATATCTGCGACGACAAATAGAGGGTCACCCACGGAAACATACTGCCCGAGTTCCACAGAACGGTTAATGATGACACCATCAAAAGGCGCATCTGGTGTCGCTTTATCTAGCGTCCTCGCTGCGATTCTGTATTTTGTATTGCTGACATTAAATTGGGCTCGGCCGATATTGGTTACGCGGATTTGATTATCCACATCGCTCACCGATACACCTTTACTCTTCAATAGAGACTGATAACGCTTCAGTTGTTTCTCTTGAATATCAAGTTCAGCTTGGCTGACCTCCAGCTCATTTCTCGCTAATTCTAGGTTCAACGCATAGTCTTGCGACGACAAAGACAGCAGCTCTTGCCCTTTAGTCACCGAGTCTCCATTGTCATAGGCGTAAGAATCGACGACTCCAACTACCTCACTTTTTACAATGACACTCTTTTCCGGAATCAATTGGCCAACAACATAGTCATTCGAAGCATGGACAATACTTGATAGGAAAAACAACGGTATTAGTGCAGATTTTTTATTCATTTAGTTATCTCAAATCCGATGAACCAAAAAAGACCTGTGCACGTTGTTCTATTTAATAGAACAAGAAACCACTGATACAAACGCACAAGCCCTTGGTGTTTATCAAGACGTTAACCAAAAGTATGGTTAACCATTAGTGCAATAATTTATTGATGCTTCCTATAAATTATCAGTGTAATTGTGGAAAAAAAGTGAGTTTGGAATAGGAAGGTGTGAGACGGGAGAAAGCGGCTAGATTGAGCCGCTTAGATAACTATTGAATTAGTTCTATTAGAAATAGTAGCTATAGGTAAACTTGAGTTCTGTACCCTGTCTGTTGTGGCCAAAGCTCTGTTCGGTATCATCAAAAAACTCAGTGTAGGTAACCTTTCCCCAGTGCTTACGGTTTTCTGTAAAAGGAGTTTGGAATGCGAGATCAAGCTGGAGCTGATTAACCGTCCCTACACTGCCGCCAAAATTAAGTGAACTAAACTGCGGGTTTACCTGAACATGCGTGCCATTTTCATGTAGGTAAATAGAGTTTAAGTAATTGAACTGAAACCCATAAGTATAATCATCTGTAATACCTAATCGGCTATAAGTACTGTTATTTTGTCCGATAGCGCCAGCTAGTATTGGGAAAGACAGCCAGTTTTTAAATGGGGTGTTAACTCGAATCAAGCCACCAACAGCAAACAAGCGATCCGAAATTGCGTCAGTAAAACTGGTTTCGATGTAGTCTAGAGACACACCAACCATAGGCGCATGCTGCCAGTCAGTATGGCTAACCTCGAAGTAACGAGCCCGAACTTGGGACAAGTTAAAGTCTTCGCTGCCCACCTTGCCTCTATCTTGTCCTTGAATGGTTAGCTGTCCCAGAAAGAGATTGTCGTTGCTTTTTTTTCCTGACATTTGCCCTTGGATTTGGGCAAAGTCATTATCCTGCTCCCTAAAGCTTTGCTTACCATAAGTGATATTAATCACTGAGGATACTTTTGTATGGTCACCAGGATCTGGTGCATCTTCCGGAGTAATATGCTCCTCAGCCAGAGCATAAGACGAAAAAAGGATCAGGGCACTACTTAGCGTTATTTTCTTATAGTTAGTCATGGTCAAAAACCTATTGCGCGTTATTGGATAATGGTCATTGTCGACATAAACCAAATTCCAAATCACTCTAGATAAATTGCACCTTGCTAGATAACAAAATAAAAAAACAATAAGTAAAAAAAAATAGTTTCTTAATGATGCCCTGCCCTAGAGCCTAATTACGAAGGCACCACGCTGAGAATTCAGACAAACATAAAATAGACAGTAAATATCTTTCCGCGCAACACATTTATACATCAAATAGAATTCTCATTTATTGTCACTTATTTATGCTCGACTACTGTTTAAAATCTCATTTTTGAGCTTTCAATTTTCGATGCGGCTCATTTATTGCGGTAGATCAAAATCAAAAACCTCGGCACCCAGTTAGCATATTTATCGACGTAATGACATTGAGAATACTAAATGGCCAAACTATGCCTTGAGCCACCAATTTATAAGGTGGGCGATCTCTACTACTCACCAACATCCGCTGTGGTTGATAATCAGGGAGAGTTGAGTCGCTTGCGAGCACGTGAAGCGAGCTTATTCTATGAGTTAATCAAAACCTTTCCTGATGTGCTATCTCGCAGTTCAATAGAACAAACGCTCTGGAAAGATTCTTACGCGACAAATGCAACAATCAATCAAACGGTTAAAGCACTAAGGTTTTCACTTCAAGACGCAGACAGAACACTCATCAGGACCATTCCAAAGCAAGGTTATGTGCTTTCCGCTGCGCCACAGATTGAAGATTCTTACGGTAAACCAATTGTTGAAGAACCAAAGCAAACTGAACGAGTCCTAAATGATAACCAACAAGAGGATACGCTCAAGCCAAGATCCAACGTAGTACAGTCTGTCGCCACAATACTTATTGTCGCTATTGCTTCTTTTGCACTTTCTGCGTCAGGCGTTTTTGTTTCTAAGCCCAACCGTATCAGTCAACAACACGGCAAACACTGGATACTCTTTAATGCAACAGAACAAGAACTCGCATCTTTGCCTGTGAAACAAAATGGGTCCACTAAATACATAACTAAACATGAGTCATTCTATAGAGTTTGCTCTGAAACAACAGGGGTTCTGGAATGCCAAAAAATCGACTTTTAGCACTGTTTCTACTTACAGTAATTGGCGGACTATCAAGCTTTCTAGGAACTCAGGTCTACCACTATTTGAATGACCCTTTCCGCCTTTATGAAGGAGGGTGGCAAGGAGAAGGTGCAATATATGTTGGAGATAAAAAGATCGATAGCAGCGCTTTTATGCTCGTCAATAATAATGATATTCGGCTTTCGATTAATAACAAATACCAAGACTTTAGCTACACATATGATGGTAATTTGGTGCTGCAACAACGAGAACACGTGAGTGCGCATTTCGATATTGAAAACCGACATGTACGTGGATTAGAAGCATTTATTGAAAACACCAAAATAGATGTTCCTCTGGGTGGAAACCTATTGCGCTTGAACGCTTGGCATTTAGATGAAGGCAGAATATTTGTCGAAGTTGAACAAAGTAACGGCTTGGACGTATCTTACATTTTAACTAGAAAATCAGATAGTTAATTTGGTTTTATGTTTTTTTTATTTCTGATTTTAGAAATACAATTTTTTTTGTTCTAAAGATACTTTTTTTGGTTGGAGAGCAAATAGGCTCACAAGGTTAAATAGCGATGAAGATTATTTCATAACTATAACGACTTGAGCTTTTGGCTCTTCAACTAAAAGGTATCTACAATGACGGTATCCGCTTCTACTATTCCTACTCCTGAGGAGAAAACAGGGCTAGCCAAATGGTTTCCTTTAATTGTTCTTCTCGCCGCACAATTCTCTACCATGGCTGACAACTCTGGCCTTGCTATCTCTACCGATGCTCTAATCGCCTTGCACGGCGCATCCATGCCACAAATTCAAATGGCAAACGCTATGTATCCTCTTATTGCAGGTGCAGGTATGATTGCTGGTGGCTTAATCGGCCTTATTATTGGCTGGAAACGCCAAATGATTATTGGCGCCGGCATGCTTGCTGTAGCTTCGTTCGGTGCTGCTTTTGCTCCGAATATGGAAGTTCTAAACTATGGTGCGCGTGTTGGCGCTGGCTTGGGCGCTTGTTTGCTCATCCCTGCGGTTCTCGCAAACGTTGCTGGCATTTATAAAGGCAAAGACCAAGCCATTGCATTTTCGGCCATTGCTGCCTTGGTCGGACTTGCAAGTGCTGTAACCCCGCTTCTGTTTGGCTTTATTCTTGATGTCGCGAGCTTCCGAGTTGCGTTTATTGGCTTAGGCATCTACTGCTTGCTAGTTATGTTTGGCAGTATGAAACTTCCAACGCTTGATTCTAGCCCTTTCAAAGGAAAGCTAGATACGGTTGGTATTGCACTCGCTGGTATTGGTTTACTTTGCTTTGTTACAGGTCTACTGAAGATTTCTGAATGGGGCCTAGTGGCACCACTAACAGACTTCACCATCCTTGGCATCTCTCCAGCAATCCCAACAGTACTACTTGGCGCTGCAATTCTAAAAGCGTTGATGGTATGGGAACGTCGATTCGAGGCACAAGGTGGCACACCACTACTGCCGTCTTCATACAGTAAGAATCCTCAAGTTGTAGTCGGCCTTGTGCTATGTGCAACTATCTTCCTGCTATTTGGCGCAACTGGCTTTATTAACGTATCTTACATGCAGCTTGTTGCGGGTATGAGCGCATTCTCATCAGGCATGGCACTGTGTGCTTTCGCATTAGGCATGATGATCGGTTCACTCGGTGCACCAGCTAAACTGGCTCACCTAACTTGCCAAAGAGTCTGTCAGCTAGGCTTTATCATTGCAGCTGCAGGTACTGGTTTAATGTTCTTTGGCTTCACCGCTGATGGCATCACCTTCTGGCAATATGTTTCACTGACTATCTTTGGTACAGGTGCTGGCCTACTTGCTTCTCAGGCATCGATTGTCGTGACATCAGCTCTGAGTGAGCGTGAAGCACAGCAATCTGGCGGTATCCAGGCTACATCACGTAACGTTGGTCAAGCATTTGGCGTTGCGATTCTAGGTTCTGTAATGCTGTTTTCTCTGACTGGAGCAATCAAGTCTAATGTCGCGGAGCATGAAGCATTATCTGCAGAAACTAAGCAAATCATTATTGAACAACCTTCTCTACCATTCGTATCAAACGCAATGGCAATTGATCTCATGGAGCACTTAATCGTTGATAAGGAAGAACAACGTATAGTGATCGAAGTAATGGCTGAATCACGTCTGCAATCTGTTCATTACGCACTGTTTGCGTTGATTGGATTAATGCTTGGCGGGTTAGCGCTTTGTTCAAAACTACCCCAACGCTCATTAATGAAGAATTAACGGTGACATTAAAGCCTCGGCAATGCCGGGGCTTTATTCGTTTACCTCAGCAAACCTAGTGAGATTCTATGGATAAAACTAAAGATAAAAAAACGACTTGGTTGCTCATTGCACTGTGTTTGGCGCAATTCACCCTCTCCGCGGACGTAGCAAACCTGTCGATCTCAACCTCAGCGCTCGTTAATGTCTTTCAAACAGACATTTCCAACATTCAGTTTTTGGGAATTGTCCAACCTCTCGTTGGCGCTGCTTTCATGCTCCCTGCTAGCATATTAGGCTTGATCATCGGCTGGCGACGACTCCTGATCCTTGGGACATCAGTAGGGTTCATCTCTACGCTTGGTTTCATGACCATTGATAACATCAACACAATTTCGCTCTTGATTCGCCCGCTTGCTGGCATTGCATCCGCACTGATTCTTCCAGCAGTCCTCGCACTTGTTGTTGCCCATTTCCCAGGAAAAGATCGTGCTATCGGCTTTGGACTCATGGCGGCTTCGACGGGGCTAGCAGCAGCTCTCATCCCTTTACTTAGTGGCTGGCTACACGATAATACCAGTTGGTTTTGGGCATTCATTCTCATAGCGGTCTGCTATTTTTCCTGTCTTATTGCCGCCATTTTTGGGATTCGCCCTATACATACCAATCAACCAACTAAGTTCGATACGGTTGGGGCGATATTGGGTGCGGCGAGTACCGTAACTATCTTTTTCGGATTAGTAAAAATACCTTATTGGGGAGCAGTTACCGTATTAAACGGTGCAAATGTGCCAATATGGCTGAGCTTTGTTTTTCCTTTCAGCCCGGCTCTATTTTTGCTCTGCTTTGGAGCCATGCTCTTTACGCTGTTCGTCATCCAGCAAATACGATTTGAGAAACGTCACGGCTTTGCTTTGCTGCCGTTCAGTTGGTTTAAAAACCGTGCATCACGAACAGGTTTCATTGTTCTCGCTTTAATGTACATCGCGCTCGGTGGCAGCAGTTTTGTTATCGTCACTTATCTACAAGTCGCAATATCCCTTTCATCTGCACATTCTGGGGCGATCATTCTTCTTTTCTCTGCATGTATGATTGGTTTATCCATCGCGACGCCAATCGTATTCAAAAAGCAGTCCCCAAAGAGGCTATGTCAAACTGCTTTCATCGGGATGTTAACCGCTAGCGCTACCCTAATATTTTCAAGCCAAAGCCTGTACATACTGCCCCCCTTCTATGTCGGAATGGGCATACTTGGTGCTTCTATGGGTATTTTGGCATCACAATGCCCTGTCATCATTACTAGCGCATTAGGAGAGCGAGAGGCAGAGCAATCTGGCGGCTTACAAGCGACGGTAAGAAACATCGGATTAGTGCTGGGAATCAGCCTATTTGGTGGTTTGAATCAATGGGCAATGGATCACAGTATTCGTTCGAATCATGAGATAACTACCTACTACCCTCGCTCTTTTGTCTCCGATTTAAATCAAATATCTCATGTGCCCTATATCGACGATAGTCGAGTTGAAGTGCTACTCGAACGCTATCAACTTGATTCTCACCAAACCTCCTATCTATTGAACGAAAATGCTAAGGCTCGCGCATTGGGGTTCAACCTTGCAATGGGAATTCTTGCCACTATCGCACTTATCGGTGGTTATGTGAGCTCTCAAATCCTCCGTCAAAACACCAAGTGTAAGACTAAACCAACGAAGATATCGCAGGCCCCAAAGCCTCTGATGAAAGGTCAGCATTAAGGTTCTGACCGTCCATTCCCATTTTCCTATCTTTATCTACGCTGCATCAACTTAACTCAATAGTGGATGCAGCTCCCTTTTAAACGTTACCCTACCATTCCTTGCGCCACTCAAAGCCTGACTGAACTGGATGCATCTAGTTTGCCTTATGTCGTTGATTCAGAGGTCAATTAAGAACCCCAACCAAACTTACCATCATGCTTCTATATTAAGAGCTCGACATTGGTAAACCTTCCACTTACAGATATAGCGGAGAACTCAACGCGAAACCGTTCTTCTAAGCGAATCTAAAGCGTGACTGCACCGCGTTCTCTTTGCTAGCTATCCACCATGTAACACTTCAGTAATACGACGCTGAAGAGTGAGGCTAAAACAAGCCTATGCGTCCAACTGATATATACCCAAGTAACCTCGAGATGCTAGGTTCAGCGAGAATGACTTGGTTTGTAGACGCGGCGGCGATTTAAAGGTCTAGTGGTTCTAAATCAAGAATCGGCAACAAAGTATACAAGCCAAGGCCCTTACTATTTGTAAAGAGTGCCCTTTGGGAGCGTGTCATTGACTCGGTTTTTTATTAAACCAATGGCTGCGTCAAACAACTTGGAAAGAGCTGGCTATTACGCTGCGTTGTTTTCCTTGAACTCGAATCAATGACAACGCTCTGAATCCTGCATCTTGAAGTCACTTGGGTATACCGACATAAAATACAAAAAAAGAGCACGGATTAGGTGCTCTTTGACTTGAAGTGAAAGTGTGAGATTTATATTAAGCCATTTCTGGTTCTTTCACTGACGTTGTAACCGTTTGGTGCACTGTGACATCGCCACCCAACACTGTTGCGTGCACACGAATATCTTTAATTTGTTGTTTAGGTGTCTCGAGAGGGTTTGCATCCAAAACTGCAAAGTCTGCAAGCTTACCAGCACAAATTGAACCCTTGCTCTCCTCATGGCCCATTAGGTACGCTGCGCCTAGCGTTACCGCATGTAGAGCTTGCTCTGCAGTTAGGCACTCTTCTTCTCCATATACATTCCCAGAGAAGATACACTGGCGGTTCATCGCCCCCCACATCATAAATAGCGGGTTTACCTGAGTCACACCATCATCACAGTGGATAGAGAACGGAATGCCTTTTTTCGCAGAAGTTTGAAATGGATTCAGGCGCTTAACAAGCTCTGGCCCAACGGTTTGAGTCGCGTGCACGTCACCCCATACTGGAATATGAGTACCAAACAGGTTGTGGCAAATACCCATCTCTTTCATTCGGTCCATCTGCTCATCTGTCACCATTTGGTTGTGCTCTAAACAGTGGCGAGCATTTGGCATTGGCGTATCTTTTTGCATACGCTCAATAAGGTCTAATAGCTTCTCTGTAGTCCCATTGCCATTACAATGGAAAGAAATATTGTAGCCAGCTTTATGGAAAGGCAACGACGCTTGGTAGATATCCTCAATATCACGGGTAAGTGACGTACTTGGCTTGCCATTGTAATAGCTGTGACCATCCAGTAGATTTGCAGTAAAGCCTTGAATAGAACCATCCGTATTTACATACTTCACGCTACCAATACTCAAACGATCATTGTTGTCTTGCTTCATCTTTTCGACACTGTCTAAATCAAAGACGCCAACCAGTGGGTAAGCCGTAACACGCAGCTTAAATGCTGGGTTAGTGCTCAGAGCTTGATACAGCGGGTATGGATTTGAAGGCAATCCCATTCCGCAATCAGACACGGTAGTGACACCGAGTGAATGAGCAATATTCGCATAGTCGATCAACGTCTTACCGATAACTGCTGGATCGCTGCCGTAGTTGAAAGCGCCGACATTGAGTGCGCGATAAATGTCCTTCATTTCCGCAATATCACCGGTTAGACGGCCATTCTCACGCAGTACAAACTCAGGATCATCATCTAAGCTGTAGCCTACCTTTTCGATCGCTACAGTATTCATACTCGCTAAGTGGCAGCTAGCATGCATAAAAAATACCGGAGAGTCATCAATGACCGAGTCTAAGAAATCACGATTTACGATCGTTCCATCAGTAATCAACAATGGATCTAGCCCCCAAAGATTCAGCCATTCCCCCGTTTTTCCTGCATCATCGTGCTCTTTTTTTAGTTCTAAGATTCGAGCTTTCAGCGATGCCCCAGTGGAACTACCCTGCAATAGTTTTCCACCCACACCAAGCCTGTCATACTGGCCACCATATTCAAACATCCCCGTAAACAGCGCAGCGATTAATGGGTGCATGTGGGCTTCAATAAAGCCTGGAACAATTGTTTTTCCTTCAAATTGTTCGTCGCAGCGATAGTCTAACCTCTCACTATTTAGGTAAGTTTCAGCTTGGTCTTTGGTACCAGTGAACAGTATCTTACCTTCCTTTACAATGACAGCGCCTGCTTTCGGCTGTTCTGTATTCATCGTAATGATGTTGCCAATGTATAAAACTGTTTCGTTGCTATATTCAAGGCCAGGTTTAAGAGTTGTTTTTGTTGTCATGGTAAAACTCCAAATATGTAGGATTCATCGTTATATGGTTACCCAAATGACTTCAAAGTGCAGGATACAAAGCTACTTGGGTATTTTTGTTCCTCTTCAACTTGCCTTAACCAGAGTGTTGTTTCGAGAATTTAAAAATGAAATAAAATGATGAAATAAAATCCAGACATAAAAAAAACTAAAGACTCTGATTTTAAAGGATATTTATTATCACAAGTGATTCTGATGTCGTTCA
Source organism: Vibrio sp. WZ-1 (assembly GCF_052037695.1). Taxonomy (NCBI): domain Bacteria; kingdom Pseudomonadati; phylum Pseudomonadota; class Gammaproteobacteria; order Vibrionales; family Vibrionaceae; genus Vibrio; species Vibrio sp. WZ-1. Next base: position 158,480 of record NZ_JBQEQR010000075.1, read on the forward strand.
AAGAACATATGGACTTCAAAGCTACCAACTGGATACTCAGTACCGTGTTCACTGTCAAAAGAAGCTGACGACAACTCTAGGAAAAGAAAAAAGCTAATTAGGACACTTATAATAATTAGAACGAATAGTCGAAAGTAAAAACTCATCACTGCACACCTTATTTATTAGCCGTAGTGGTCTATTTATAGTGCTTATTTTTTCCTCATTTATTGACAACCTAGTCTTTAAAACAATTTCTTATCTATTGTCATTTTTATTTTTTATTTCACGAACTAGAGCGAATCATCTCACAACGGTTGAAATAACGGATTTCGTGACCACCGCATCAGATCCGGTATTTCAAAGGTCAGAACAATGTCAGGCAGCTGTGTTTTTTGATTCAAGACAGTTTTAAAGGGTTTAAGGTGTGTAATAAGAAGTGTTCTGTTCCCTTTCGGGCCCGCACGATACGGATGCGGTCTCGACCCAGAAAGAAAGAGACACCCAAATGACACAAATCAATCAAGAACGTCTAGTTGAACACTTCTGCCAACTGGTTCGCATCGATAGCGAATCAATGAATGAAAAACAAATCGCAGAAACTCTAGCTGAGCAACTGGGCGAGTTAGGCTTTACCGTTCAAAAACTAGCTGTACCAGAACATATTTCTAACGGTTTTAACGTATACGCGCGTCTAGAAGGTAAGAAAGAAGGCTCTATCCTAATGAGCTGCCACATGGATACCGTAACACCTGGCATTGGCATCGAGCCTGTCATCGAAGACGGCATCATTCGCTCTAAAGGCAATACAATTCTTGGCGGTGATGACAAGTCTGGTATTGCGGCAATCATGGAAGCGGTTCGCTCCATCCAAGCAGAAAACCTTGAGCACAAAACACTAGAACTTGCATTCACTGTGCATGAAGAAGGCGGTCTGTTCGGCTCTGAGTACTTCGACATGACGCACGTAACGTCTAAAGAAGCGATCGTACTAGACACAGGCGGTCCTATCGGCACTATCGTGACAGCAGCACCTGGTCAGCAAAAAATCGTTGCGACAATCAAAGGCCGTCCAGCACATGCGGGGCTAGCACCTGAAGAAGGCATCAGTGCAATCATGGTAGCGGCAGATGCCATTAACCAGATGAACCTGCTTCGCATCGACGAAGAAACAACAGCAAACATCGGTATGGTAAATGGTGGTCAAGCGACTAACATCGTAATGCCAGAGCTAAAAATCGTTGCCGAAGCTCGCTCTCTAAATGGCGAAAAGCTAGAAGCGCAAGTAAACCACATGATCTCTACATTTGAGTCTGTGTGCGAAAAACATGGTGCAGAAGTTGAAATCGAATCAAGCCGCGCATACGACGCGTTTGTTATCGAAGAAGACAACGCACACGTATCAGCAATCAAAGCGGCATTCGCTGACATGGGCATCGATGCGTTCACAAAAGGCACAGGTGGCGGTAGCGACGCGAACAACTTCAATAAGAAAGGGCTAACAACCGTAAACCTTTCTACAGGTATGGCAAAAGTACATACCACTGAAGAATTCATTGCAGTGGACGACATGGTGAAAATCACAGAGTTCGTAAAACACTTCCTAGTAAAATAAGCTCACTGCAAACCTAAATTCAGATAATCACTTTGCTCCCCTTCCGGCCCTATGCTTGAAGGGGATTTTTTATTAGAGACTTTTGCTTACTTCACTTACTAGATTGTGCCCACTGTAAATAATAATCTAGTGCCATAAATCCACCCATAACTTTGTGACACCGTCACTAAAAGCCCCAAAATAGATAGCCACAATATCAGTTTTTGCCCTGAACATTGGCTATTTACTCTCCTTCTACCAACACATTTTAATAAAAAGCCTAAACACTTATAGATTTCGCTCAATTAAGATGCCAACTACATAAAAATCAACACCTTGAATAGATAGATAACGACAAATTTGGACATAAGGTTCCAATCTGATTCCACCATCAAGCTGGGGCTGGAAGCAAGTTCACAAGCCGAGCCCAACCCACCTATTTCAAACTAAATTCCCATCAGATAATCCCATTCATAACTCATTCACATTGAAGCGAGTTATGTAAATCCCCCCAAGAGTCCAAGTTTATTGTGGCTCATTGATGTCCATTAAATTGTCAAGAGTAGAGTCTAATATGAAGAAAAATACGCTCGCTTGGTTGGTTTCCTCCTTGCTTGGAAGCACAACTACATTCGCGTATGCGAACCACGACCTGACGCTAGTCGAAGTCGGAAACCAAACCTTCGAACGCATTGAAATGCTCAAGCGGCTAGCAGAGAAAGATGAAAATACTTTCCAGCGTGATGGCAAAACTTACCTTAGTTTCCAAGGGCATGAATACTGGGTCAACTTCGATGGATATCCGAAGTTTCCTTTCTTATTCGGAGATCAAGACGAAGCCTACCGAAGCGTAATCGACTTTGTTGGCCCTGAATGGGAGTTTATTTGGTATGACGGTGGCTTCTACCTGCTCCATAAAGAGTTTGGCGTGATGAACCCAGATGACACGGGTTGCTACGTCGAATATATCCCTGCAGCTCGTGGCTCTAAAGGGCCAAATGGCGAATACGTTTGGCAGTCAGATATGATTCAAAATATCGAGACTTCCGATTGTGGTGATCTATCTGCGCCAAGCATCAATACACTGACCGCCGCCAGCATTTCAGATCAAGGTGTTCAGCTAAAATGGGCTGCGCAAAACGTGAATGACAATGTGGTTCTGACATTGACTGAATCAGGTGCAGAGCCCGTTCGTTATGACAACGTTCAATCTGGTTTATTCATTGGCAACCTAAAACCAGATACTCGCTACACCGCAGAGCTTTCTTCATGCAATACGATTGATTGTATCGAGCCACAGAAGGTTGAGTTTACGACAAGTGCCGCACGCCTTGGTTACGCAGACGAATTGCCACTAGTAAATCACTTGAATGGCGATTTGACTGGTTCTATCCATTTTGCTCAAACCCATACTACCACCGCTCCGAATCAAAACGATGTGAACCTGTTCCCTGACTTGGTGATCGACCGTGAAGCTCTGCTCTTATTCACGCCAGAAGACAAGACCGTTCAGCAAGTTTGGGTTGAAGTGAGCTTTGAAGGCACTGTAATCACTCGCCTCCCAATGCTGCCACCAAGCGCGCTTGCGGCTTCTGATCAGCCAGATAATGGACGTTCTAAAGTGGTGTTCTCCCATCACGCTTGGTCGCTGCCGCTGCAATGGGATTGGATGAAGCCAGGCTTATCGCTGCGCTTAACCGATAACACCGATCGCCAAGGAGACTTAACTGCCAATGAACTTGTGTTTGGCGGCGCACCGGAGCTTATCATTCAAAACATCGACATGGGTATGCTCACGGCGCCACGTGATGGCAACACCATGATCAAAAACATGGCAAAACTCAGCGCCGATTACTTCCAGAAAATCCCAGCATCTAAACTGGTGATGGCGGATTACACTGCCGCTTACTTCCCGAAAGTTACATTACCAAATGGCAAGGTTTATACGACAAGCTCCGACGGTGAAGGTGGCTGGCACGGCGGTGACATGCGTGAAGCGATAGGTAAAGCACTGGTCTCTACTGGTGTGAATAACGCAAACGTCGGCATCACCGATAGCGCGGGTTATTCGCAAGCTTACAATAAACGCTTCAACCACATCACAGCACACACCAACCGCGGCGTGTATACCAATGGCATCATTGATCACGGCGGCAGTGGCGGTGGTGGCATCGTGACATTAACAGCGACAACCGGTAACGAGTGGTCGCACGAGCTTGGTCATAACTTTGGTTTGGGTCACTACCCTTGGCATGCATCAACTCACGATTTGGAATCTGGCTGGGGTTGGGATGCTCTGCATCGCCGCTTTATCGGTAACTTACACTGGACAGGAAAAGCAACGACCAATGATGTTGGTGGTGAAGTTATCCCGCCATTCGCGGACGAATTCCGCTTTATGCGTGATGCGCAAGCTGGTGGTGAAGCAGCACTGCTGGGCACCATTAGCCACTACACGCTGGAGCACCCTTCTCAGTCTCGCCGTGTGCAAACGTGGCTCAATAACGGCTTTAACGTCGATTTAAACAGCTCGACTGGCTATGTTCGTTGGAATCAAGAAAGCCAAAGTTATGAAGAGGCACAAACCGACACGCCAGTACCTACTGCTGCAGGTGTGCCTGTTGTCACCATATTGGGTATCTACGATCCGCGTAAAGAACTTGCAAGCCAAGTTTACCCGCTGATCTACTCCAACTACGGCAACGTGTTTGATCTGCCTTCTGCACAAGACGTAACTTATCATCTGGAAGGTTGGCAAGCGGTGTCTTCTTTATCTGACGAGCAAATTCAGCAAGATTTGTGGCAGACGATGAAGGTCAACAATCAGCAGGCTCGCATTTGTCAGTTCAGCTACACGGCAAGCAACGGCGAGAGTGCAAACTTCGTCGGAACAGTCAGTGTGGATATGGCTCGTTGTGAAAGCAGCGAAGACATGTACTGGAACATCAATGGTCAGCGTGAACGCATGATATCTCAAGATCATGACTACTCGTTGCTGTCTAAATACGGTGAAGGTGCAGTGACTTACATGCCGAACGCCGAAATTGGCGAAGTGCCACTTTGTGTGCTTGATAAATCTGGCACGAGCCATGATGGTGCGGGCTACTTTACCTCTTCCCACTGCCAGCAGTTTAGTGGCGTAAAACACAACAACGGTGCAGATTGGCGTTACGCGCGACATCAAGGTGGAATGTATCAGCCAAGTATGATCTCTCAACGTAGCTGCGCAGTTACGGTGGAGCGCCAGGATGGCTCAGTACAAAACATTGCGGTTGCAAGTAGCCGATTAAACGACTCACAAAGCAATAAGTTCCACTTTAACCTAGAGCAGTTGCCACTGCCGACTCGCGTCACCTTAAGTTGTACTGACGTGAATGGTGAACAAGTACTAGATAGCTTGATCCCTGATCAAAATCCAGCGCTCGATAAACTTGTTGGTCCTATCTTTGTTGGTCAGGAGCACGGTTACAAACAATACGTTGATGAACAAGTCATGTTTGCCGACAACGCAGCGTTAAACCGCATCGACTTTGGCTTTGTGGCTGACTTCGACAAGTTCGTAGCAGACAACTACGGCGCGGGTGTGCTGAACAATGGTGAGACAAGCGCAGAACGCCGCGCTGGTGCACTTTACGTGTACCCTAACCCAGTCACTGGCACTCGCGATTACTTCCTAATGCGTGACATTTTTGCCGCGGACTTCCCAAACAATCAAGCAGACAATGAAGGCTGGAAGTATTTAGGCTCAGCGGAAAACCATGTTCAGTTTGGTTTTAACCCACTGATGATTGATCGTAGCAGCATCGACAATGCACAGCGAGTAGCGAACTACTTTAATCTGTCTAAGTTACTGACATGGGAACAAGCAGGCACAACGGCATGGGGTGCATCGGAAAACGCCATTTTCATCGATACCGATGCAGACGGTGAACGCCGCTACTTTATGCAAAAACGCCCAGGCGTAAACAGTGCTCTGCCGGCCCAAAACATCTCTGACGCTGATTGGCGCTTTATTGGTAGCGATACTGATATTGAGCAATACGTTACGGAACTTAACAGTGACCTAGCCAAGTTTGAAGCGGAGATCCTGACTTGGCATAAGCAAGAGCGTATGGGTATTTGGGGTGAAAACAACAAAACGGGAACGATTAACGACATATACGTTTATCACTTCCGTGGTGGCTACCATTACTATCGCCTAATTGACGGTAAATACTGGTACTTCCCTTGGCCAACTGAGGAAAATCCAAATAACGCAGATTGGCACTATCTAGGTCAGTTCTAAGCATCTAGAACACAAATAAGGTCATAATTAAACAACAACGCCCTATTCCATTTAAAACGTGTATGGGGCGTTTTTTTATCATTCGCTCTTTTTGGTGTTAACCTAAAACCGAGTTACACTACCCCCTCTTTTTCTTTTCTACATCACACCTATGACCGACGCTGATATCGAGCTGCAACACCTTTGGTTAGAAGTCCAAGCCGAACGCTGGCAAAACCTGTCACGCTTTCTGTTTAGCTATTACTGCTACAAGCACAACTTTGTGACCAAGACTAATAAAGTGTGCTGGGAAACCGCCCGCTCTTCACTGCCGTGCTCGACGTCTATTGGCGATCGTAAACACGCCGTTATTGAACCATTGGTACCAGAAGAGACGGTCGTTGGACTATTAAAAACCATCAGTAAAGATGGCGATATGAGCTTTGAAATGATGACGAGTACACTCAACACGTTTTTGCGCTATGTTGTGATCAGCAAACAAGAAAAAGCGCAGCTTAAACCCAACATGCCAGCAAGCTGGTATCAGCAAGAGAGCAAGCCATTAATGGCACGTTTTGAGCTCGTAGGTATTGTCATTTAAGGTACGTCGATGCAATTACAGACCCTAGGTAAAGGACGCTTTGAGGCGCAATGGAGTGAAGATAAACATCTCATCGAACAGACGATCCGAGATTGCATCTGTACGCGCCGAATTTTTGATGAAAACGAAAAGCTCCTCACCCAAGGTGAGCATGTCGAGAACTTGTATCTGGTCGATTCCGGTCGCATCTCCATGGGTGTGACCGCAAGAAACGGCAAGACCTTTCTGCTTGGCACGCTTGAATGTGAGCAGCAAGTCTTTGGTGAAATGGAATTCTTCACCGGCTATCGCTGCCAGATGGACATTATCCCAGTTGAACCAGTTGAAGTTGCCATTATTGATGCGCAGAAACTGCAACGATGCTTGTTAGAACAGCCTCGCCTATCGCTTTACTTTGCCAGTGCCATCGCAATTGACTACCAAGATACGGTTGAAATTCTCTCGCGCCGATTACTCTACCCGATCACCTATAACGTGGCGTACGATATTTACCATCAGTATTTAAATGATCTGCCGGTTGATGGTTTCCAAAAGAACTATCTGGAAGCGGAGCGATTTGCCACCTCCGATCGTGTTTATCGCCGCGCAGTGAAAGAGCTTGAAAACAAAGGCTTCATTGCCAAAGAAAAGAAAGGATTACGTATTCTCGACTTAGAAGGGCTGCGTAATTTTGTTGAAGAGTAGCTGAGCTCTTCCCCCTCCTAAATAAGAAAAGGTCTGCACAGTGCAGACCTTTTTGTTCTCTTACCTAATTTCACTTAAGCGGTTTGCGTTTGCTCTACCGTTTTAAACTTCATTGAAACCACTAGCATTGCGACAACCACAGCGTAGATAACTGGGATTGCGTACATCACGGTTTGCAGACCAACCACGCTCTCCAGTACCGAGCTGATTGCAGGGCTGAACATCGCACCCGCGCTGCCGCTGATCAAAATGTATGACACGTTCTTACTGGTTGCATTGCGCACGAACGATACACCGTAAGCAATAAAGGCATTGTAAAGCGCAGCACATGCAAAACCGTAACCGTAAGTCAGGTATGACAACCATTCTAGTTTATCTGTCGTAACGATAACGCTGGTGATCACCATCGCAACAGTGATGATAGTAAACAAGAAAGTCTGGATTTTCATACGTGACACAATCACGGTAGAAACCAACGCACCAACCAAAGCCGCTGACCAGTATTGTGTGATGATGTTACCCGCTTGCTCAAATGGGATATCAAACTTCTCTTTCACAAACATTGGTGCCCAAGTTAGGAAAGTGTATAGCGCAAGCATGCCTAGGAACAAACCCACACCGCCACTGATGATACCGAAGTTCCACTCTGATTTTGCTTCTTGCTCAGAGCCACTTTCGCCATCACACTGGTTAAAGTTAGTTAGTATTGCAACAAACATGGTTGCCAACGCTACCACGCCCACACTCAGATAACTGATACTCCAGTTCATTGCATTCGTTAGTGCATAAGTAGTAATCAAAGGAAAAACAACGCCCGCAACATTAAAGGTCGCATCTTGCACTACCAGCATGGTACTTTGAATTTTGTCTTTCCACACAGATACCACGATAGTTCCCGCAATACAAAGACCGACACCGCCACAAAAACCGATGACTGTCATGCCAAGCATCACGATAAACAGAGATGGCGCAACGTATAGGCTCAATGCAGAAGCAGCAATAGCGCCGTAACACACCACGGTTATGCGTTTGATGCCGACTTTCTCAATCAAAAAGAAAGCGGCGATAGTGCCGGCAAGTGCGCCGCCGTTTAATAGCGAGAAAATCGACGCGACTTCGTTAACGTTCGCATCAAAGGTGTTGGCAAGCGGTTCGACCAACATACCAAATTGGGTCGCAAAACCCGCCATGATGAAGTTGGCGAGAAAGCTAATTGCGGTGAGTGTTATTTTATTTTTCATAGTTCACTCCAAGGGCTCATTGGATAGATGTTCTTATCATGATTGAGAGCCAGCGAGCCAGCTCTCAAAACAAACTTAATCGTAGGGTTAAGCTTTAAAGGCAGTTTCTAGCGCAATTTCAATCATGTTGTTGAAAGAAAGCTGACGCTCTTCTGCTGTGGTTTCTTCGCCAGTAATACAGTGATCAGACACTGTCAAAATCGCCAGCGATTCAATGCCAAATTGGTGCGCCAAGCCGTACAAACCCGCCACTTCCATATCCACACCTAGTACGCCAAAACGCTCAAGTGCAGGGATCATATCTTCATCAGGATCGTAGTAAAGATCGCCTGTGAAGATGTTACCCACTTTGACATCAATACCTTTCTCTTTCGCAGACATATAGGCATTGTGCAGCAGTTCAAATGTCGCAGACGTTGCCATGTGGTAGCCGCTGCTGCGCTTAACATTAGTCGGAGAATCCGTACCTGCCGCTTGTGCTAAGATCACATCACGCATGTGGACGTCTTTTTGCGTCGCACCAATACTACCGATTCGGATGATGCGCTTAACACCAAAGTCATTAATCAGCTCATGACCGTAAAGCACCATTGATGGAATGCCCATGCCATGTCCCATCACTGAAATGCGCTGACCTTTGTAGTAACCGGTGTAACCCAGCATGTTACGGATATCGGTAACCAGCTTGGCATCATCTAGGTAAGTTTCAGCAATGTATTTTGCGCGTAGCGGATCGCCCGGCATGATTACGGTTGAAGCAAAATCTTCTGCAGAACCTGCGATATGAGCAGTCATAATGTTTTCCTCGTTCGTTCTGATGGCGCAATCATAATGAGGAAACGTGATAAAGTTTCAGGACAAAAGTCCGGTTTAAAAGTACAAGGTCTCAGAACGAAAGAAAGGCGGAAAAAGCAAAAAAGCACCTTTGAAAGGTGCTTTGGGTATGATGCGAAATCAGTATTATAAGAAGTGGAATGTTACATTGCCGGTGATACTACTTAAGCTATCGCTATCTCCATCAATATCGACGCCAAAGGCTTGATAACTTGCCCCAATTGAAATGTTGTCCAGAACGAAATATTCGGCTCCGAATCCAACCATATATGACACACCATCATCCTTGTCCAAAGAACTTAATGATCCGTTGTATTCAACGTTAAATGCGTTAATCCCCGCTTTTCCATATACGTGGATAGGGCCAAAATCAATGCTAGGTTTTGCTGCTAAGTAGAACGAAGAAAAATCCACACTGCCGGAGTTTCCACCTAAAGATAGGTCAACTTGTCCATGGTTAAAGTAGCCAACTTCAATACCAATCAATGGCAAGATCCCTGTGCCTACATGAATACCGTAAGTGGTGTCATTTTCGCTGTCGATATCAGACTGACCAATTTGACCACCAGCGTAGATCCAAGAGTCAGCAAACGCTGAACTTGAACAAAGCACCAAAGCCAATAACGAGAGTTTTGTTTTCATAGTGATACCTTTCCTGATTGGATTCCAGACTGGCCTATAAGACGAGTATTTTCGCGTCTACTATGCTTTTCTGGCCAGACTATATGAGAAAGCTAGCTCGTTTTTCGGAAAGTGGGCGGATAATCTATAAGCAATATTTATTTGTGTGATTTACAAACAAAAAAACACCGGCAAATTACCGGTGTTTATCAAATTAATCGTCGAAAGCTCGAAGATTATAGGAAGTGCAGTGTCGCGTTTAGAGAGAAAGTACCGATGTCGTCTTTACCCGCTGTGTAGTTCATGTAGCTAGCACCAACAGACATAGGACCGAAAATGAAGTATTCCGCACCCACACCGTACATTAGATCGAAATCATCGTCGTTTGTGCCGCCAGAAACTTTCTTATCCCACTGGTGAATACCACCTTTCGCGTACACGTGTAGCGGACCAAAATCGATACTTGGCTTAAGTGCTGCGTAGTAAGAAGTCAGCTTAGTATCTTTGCCATCTACTTTGAATTCGCCGTGCTGAGTTACACCTGCTTCGATACCGATGATAGGTAGAATACCTGTACCAACGTGTACTGAGTAAGAAGTGTCACTTTCGCCTTTAAAATCAGACTGGCCTACAGACGCTCCGCCGTAAATCCACGAGTCTGCCATTGCTGCAGAAGAAGCACCAAGAAGTGCTACTGCCAATAGAGTTTTCTTCATCATCAACCTTTACTCTTTATTATTACCCACTTCTGCTTTGGGCAGAGGTTGGTACTGCAAACATAAAAGAGGCGAAGCTTTGCCTCTTTTATTACTAAAAATCACTTGTGGGTAAAAATCTGCAATTACTGTACCAATAGGGCCTGTCACTGGACAAACCATTGATTACTCAGCAATCCCCACAAGAAAAAACTGCCACTATTTTACTGAACGATTAGCAAGCATCAATCGCATTTTTGACACGTTTATCAGAAACCGGATACGGAGTGCCTAATTGTTGAGCAAAGAAGCTCACTCGAAGCTCTTCGAGCATCCAACGGATCTCTTTTACGTTCTCCGGAATCACCATGCCTTTCGGGATCTTGTTAAGCAACTCTTTGTAGTCGCTAGTAACAGACTCAACTTTCAGCATATGTAAACGGTCTTTGTTTGGATCGATCGGCAGCTTCTCCATACGACGCTCAATTGCGCGCATGTAACGCAGAATGTCTGGTAGACGTTTCCAGCCACACTCTGTCGCGAAGCCTTTGAAGATCAACCCTTCAACTTGGGCTTTGATGTCCGATAGAGCAAACGCCATGGTGAAGTCGATCTTACCTTTCAACTTCTTATTGATGTTGAAGGCGGTCGTTAGAATGGTTTCTACTTGCTGCGCAATTTCCACCACCGTATCACCAAGCTCAGCACGAACGTGTTCTTTCAAGGCATCAAATTTCTCAGGCTCCCAAACCAAACCACCCTGCTCTTCGATAAGCTTATCGACACCACACGCGATACAGTCATCAATCAGATCCAGCACCTTGCCGTAAGGGTTAAAGTACAGACCCAACTTCGACTTGTTTGGTAAGTTGGAGTGCAGGTATTTGATTGGTGACGGCACATTCAACAAGATCAAACGACGCTGACCTGCTTGCATGGCTGTAACCTGTTCATACTCAGTTTCGTACAGCTTGATTTCAACACTGTCTTTGGAATCCACAATCGCCGGGTACGCTTTAACGTCGTAACCGCCACGTTTTTGTTGGTACACCTTCGGCAGCTCACCAAAGCTCCACGTGTGCAAACCTTGTTGCTCGATGTCGTCATCCGCTACTTTTGAAAGCGTTTCTTGAACTTTATCTTTCAAGCTCTCTTTCAATTCATGAAGGTCTTTATTTTCCTTCAACTTGCGATTTCTATGGTCAACCGCGCGGAAAGTCACCTTTAAGTGTTCCGGAATTTGATCCATATTCCAATCTTCGCGCAGAACTTCCACACCGGTCATGCGTCGTAACTCTTTCTCTAACGAGTCAAGTAATGGCGCTTCCATTGGTGTAGAACGTGCTAAAAATGCATCAGCGTAGTTTGGCGCAGGAACAAAGTTCTTACGAATTGTCTTCGGTAGCGATTTAATCAAACTCACAATAAGTTCATGACGCAACCCAGGGATCTGCCAATCAAAACCAGCTGTTTCCACTTGGTTTAAAATCGGCAACGGCAAATGAACCGTGACACCGTCACTGTCATCGCCCGGCTCAAACTGATAGCTCAGCTTTAGTTTCAAGTTATTTTGATACCAGAAATTCGGATAATCCAAATCGGTAACATGGCTAGCATCGCCCTTGAACAACATCTCTTTCTCGAAGTTCAGCAGTTCTTTGTTGTCTTTCGATGCTTTCTTCCACCACGTATCGAAGTGTTTGCCAGAAACGACTTCAGTACCAACACGTTGGTCGTAGAAATCGAACAACTCATCGTCATCCACCAAGATGTCACGGCGACGAGATTTGTGTTCAAGCTCTTCCACTTCTTGAAGAAGCTTACGATTTTGCTTGAAGAACGCGTGTTTGGTTTCCCACTCGCCTTCCACCAGCGCGCTACGAATGAATAGCTCACGACTGACGGTTGGATCAATACTGCCGTAGTTCACCAAACGCTTCGGTACAATTGGCACACCGTAAAGCATCACTTTCTCGTGCGCCAAGACTGCTGCACGTTTCTTCGACCAATGCGGCTCGCTGTAGCTGCGCTTAATTAGGTGCTTCGCTAACGGTTCAATCCACTCTGGTTGAATCTTGGCGATGATACGACCCCAAAGTTTTGAGGTTTCCACCAATTCAGCAGACATGATCCACTTAGGTTGTTTCTTGAATAGACCCGATGCAGGGAAGATATGGAAACGAGCGTTACGCGCGCCTTGGTATTCATTCTTCTCTTGGTCTTTCATACCGATGTGCGACAGCAAACCAACGAGGATTGAGCTGTGTACGCCATGGTAAGACGCAGGCTCATCGTTAAGTTTGAATTCCATTTCACGCATCGACTGGTGAATTTGGAAGTACACATCTTGCCACTCACGTACACGTAAGTAGTTCAAGTAATCTTGTTTACATTGCTTGCGGAACTGGTTACCCGTCAGCGCTTTTTGCTGCTTCTGGATGTAATCCCACAGGTTCACAAACGTCAGAAAATCTGAGTCTTCATGGAAGAAACGTTTGTGCTTGTCATCGGAAGATTGCTGCTTGTCACTTGGACGCTCACGCGGGTCTTGAATCGACAATGCCGCCGCGATGATCATCACTTCTTTCAGTGCGCCTTGCTTTGGTGATTCCAATACCATACGTGCTAGACGTGGGTCGATTGGAAGGCGTGCAAGTTGACGACCAATGCTGGTTAGGCGTTTTTTCGCGTCCTTCGCTTCGGCGTTAATCGCACCAAGCTCTTCCAACAAGCGAACACCGTCTTGGATGTTACGTTTGTCAGGCGCTTCTACAAATGGGAAGGCTTGAATGTCACCCAAACCAAGTGCCGTCATCTGCAAGATAACCGATGCTAGGTTGGTACGCAGGATCTCAGGATCAGTAAATTCCGGACGTGACTCAAAATCTTCCTCTGAGTACAGACGGATACAGATACCCTCTTCCACACGACCACAACGACCTTTACGCTGGTTCGCACTCGCCTGAGAAACAGGCTCGATTGGAAGACGCTGAACCTTAGTACGGTAACTGTATCGGCTGATACGAGCCGTACCCGGATCGATAACGTACTTGATGCCCGGAACCGTCAACGAGGTTTCTGCTACGTTGGTTGCCAGTACAATGCGACGACCTGCATGAGGTTGGAAGATCTTGTTCTGTTCACCCGCGGACAAACGTGCGTAAAGCGGCACAATCTCCGTGCTCTTCAGGTTACGTTTAGACAGTGCATCAGCGGTATCACGGATTTCACGCTCACCGTTCATGAAGATCAGGATGTCACCTAAGCCTTCATCGCACAGTTCATCTACCGCTTCGAAAATGCCCTCAAGTTGGTCACGATCGTTGTCATCATCACCACTTAGTGGGCGGTAACGCGTCTCTACTGGGTAAGTACGACCTGACACCTCAATGATTGGAGCGTTGTTGAAGTGTTTTGAAAAACGCTCAGGGTCGATGGTTGCCGACGTAATGATCACTTTCAAATCAGGACGACGTGGTAGCAACTCTTTCAAATAGCCCAAGATGAAATCGATGTTAAGGCTGCGCTCGTGTGCTTCATCGATAATGATGGTGTCGTATTGATTCAAGAAACGGTCATGCTGAATTTCAGCCAGCAAGATACCGTCTGTCATCAATTTGATTTGGGTGTTTTCAGAGATCTGATCGTTGAATCGAACCTTGTAACCAACAAACTCACCAAGCTTGGTTTCCATCTCTTCGGCAATACGGTTCGCAACCGAACGCGCCGCAAGACGACGAGGCTGAGTGTGACCGATCAGACCAAACTTACCGCGACCAAGCTCAGCACAAATTTTTGGTAGCTGAGTGGTTTTACCTGAACCGGTTTCACCCGCAACGATAACCACTTGGTTTTCTTCGATTGCTTTCGCAATGTCGTCGCGTTTTTGGCTAACAGGCAGGATTTCTGGGTATTCAATCGTTGGCTTGTAGCTACCACGTTGCTCCACAACCATCATGGATTTGGCGATGTCTAATGCGATTTCATCAAACACAGCGTTACGTGCCGCGTCTTTTTTGATTTTGCTCGCACCAGAGATTCGTTTACTCAAACGGAAGCGGTCACGCATCATGCACTGGTTAAGTGCCTTGCGTAGTGACGCGGCGTTATTCACTTGAGCCTGAGGCGCAGCATTCTTAGAAGCTTGTGCTTTAGGTGCATTAGCCTGCTTCGCTTTGGCGTTTTGCGCACCATTTGACGGTGTCGCTTGCTCTTCAGCGGGATTCTTTTTTGGGGGCTGTGACGAAGTCAAAGCGTTTCCTATTCTTTTCATTACATAAAACTGCGCGGATTGTAGCACATATGGGCTATAACAAGATAACGGAAAGCAGTATCCAACAGTCATTCAACTTTTTCGAACAACTTAAGCAAATCCATCGGGTTTTGAGTCAACGAGCATTGCTTATAATGCATCACATAGCCGAAAGCACTTATTAAAGGAAATCCATATGTCTCGTGTACTAGCTCTTAAATCAAGCATCCTGGGCGATTACTCTCAATCAAACAAACTGGTTGAAGACTTCATCAAAAATGTAGACCAAGATAAGCTAACTGTTCGTGACCTAGCTGCAAATCCACTGCCAGTTTTAGACTTTTCCGTTGCGACAGCACTTCGTGCAACAGAAGATCTTTCACAAGAGCAACAAGCGGTGGTTAACCTATCTGATACCTTGATTGAAGAAATTAAAGCAGCAGATACTTTGGTAATTGCAGCACCAATGTACAACTTCACAATTCCAACTCAGCTTAAAAACTGGATTGACTTGATTGCTCGTGCAGGCGTGACATTCAAATACACAGAAAACGGCGTTCAAGGTCTGATTGAAGGTAAGAAAGCCATCGTAGTCACCACACGTGGCGGTCTTCATAAAGATTCACCAACCGACAGCATGACACCATACCTACGCACAGTATTAGGTTTCGTTGGCATCACAGATGTGGAATTTGTTTACGCAGAAGCGCTAAACATGGGCGAAGACGCAGCAGCGAAAGGCATCTCAGACGCACAAAGCCAATTGGCAACCTTGGCGTAAGATTGAATAGCATTGAATACAAACAAAAAGGGATTGGTTCGCGCCAATCCCTTTTTGATTTATCAGCTAAAACTCATACTGAAAGTAAATCGTATTGTAGTTACTGCCACCTTTAATGCGGCCAAACTGGGAAGCACTCTCGAAAATAGCACTACGGTGATGCAGCGAGTAACCGACCCACATGTTTTCCCAATCTCTCTGATTGAACAAATCACCTACGTTTACGTCAAACGAGAAATCCAGATAGTTGAGTAAGTTACTAGCGGTGTAGCCTTTCTCTTCCATCTCAGTTCCTTCAATGTATGTGACATTATCAATATACGACATCCCTTCAGCGACACCAAAACGCCACATGGTTGGCCAATTAAACGTGTAGTACGCCTTGATTGCCACAACATATTCCGTACTTGATGATTGCACCTCTGAAGACCAGTGATGCACAAGACCTGGCGTTAAATAAATATCAAGCGGGAAACCGAATATCTCGTCGGTTAACGGATGGCCATAGAAAAGCGAAGTAAGTTGATTGTTGTACTCATCCTTTTCGGCGTTGAATTTAAAGATATCCCCGATATTGGATGGCGTCGCCCAGCCGTGTGCTACGCGTAGATAAGGGCGGTTACTTAGCTCAGATTTGAGCTCTTTACCCTTATCGTTAAAGAAACCGAAACCAACAAAAACTTCACCTTGGTAGCGGTCCTCAACAATCTTACTGTTATATGCGGAACTATCTAGTCTTGTAACGCTGGTTTGCCCGAGTAAATAAAGGTTTGAAATAACATGGTATCGGGCTTTGACACCTAGGTTTGCATCTATACCAGCACCGATTCGCTCTCCTGTCACATCGGAGAATGAATAATACGCACTATTAAAATCGGCATCTTTGTAGCGGAAAGTCAAAGAGGGTTCGAGTTCCCAATCGCCGAATTCATACTTAGCGGCGAAACGGAAGTTCGAGTGGAACTGAAACTCATCATCTGTCATGAGCTCCACTTCTGTACGCCAATTGTCATCAAAACGGTATTGAAGCTGAGCACCGAAATCGACACGATCTCCTTCAAATGCATTTTGTACCGTCTTAGGTATATCGAGAAAACGTAAACGAGTAATACCACTCACTTGCCAAGGAGAATCTTCCTCGTCATATAAATAAACCCCACCTTCAAGCCCTCGGATATACAGATGCTCATTTTCGAAGAACATCATAGGCACAAACGTACTAACGGTTGAGTCATCATTCGCAGTATAAAAAGGTATCGCTGCTGTACGATACATGGCTGCAATCCCCCACTCTTGTTCTGATGAGGATAAAGCGGGCAAGGAAACACTGGATATCGCCAAGATAGCCACTGCTTGTGTTGTTTTCTTCATGAGGCTCCAAATAGGAAATTGGTTGATAAAAAGCCAAACGTTCTCAGAATGCTATTTTAAGCTTATGTTATTTAAGTATTAGCCGTTACAATAATCGTAACTAATATTGCGCTAACTTCACAGACTTTATGTCAGGTGCATTAGTAAACAGATGTGCTAAAAAGTTTTGTGGTAAAGAGTTAAGTGTTCTGTTCATTGTCGAGTGACTAGAGCGCTGTACTTATAGAAATGCGTATAGATTAAACCCAACCTAATGAAATTAATGTGAAAGCTTCCGAACTCATCACCGTTCTTAACGATTTATCTCAACAAAACGATCCAGATATCGTAATGGGAGAATCCTGGCTACCCGAACGGTTAGTTAGTACACAATTAGACGGTGATCTTCTTTTTCTTCAGTTTGATAACGCCCCTGAAGAAATACAAGGAGAGGAGGAAGGTCGCGGATTTGTTGAGCATGAGATAGAGTTGATTCGTACTCGATTACAGCAAATTCTCGATGAAGATAGCGACAATGCTTCAAAAGCTGACGCGATGTTAGGTTTGTTTCTGATGGGACATGAACTTAGCAGCTCACAAGTTATCGAAATACTCGAAGAAGATTCAGAACAATAAGGAACCACTTTGCCAACATCGCTCAATACCAACAAACTTTCCTCCCTTCCTCTGATTTTTGCCGGTCCGATTTTAAGAAAAGTCACCGCGACGGAAGTGAACATTTGGTTGGTGACAACACAACCTCTCGAAGGCTTGGTTGAAATCAGCGATGCTGACACTGGTGAATATTACTATTCTGAGCCAGTCTCAACAGAGCATCTATTGCAAGTGGGCAAACGTGCTTGGGTTTGCATGTTGACGCTGCATGGCGAATTTCCTACCCACAAAGCACTGCGTTATCAAATCTATACTCAATCCGGTTTGTTAACCGAGTTGATGCCCCATCTCGTGTATGCTGATGACAATAATTCTACCCAAGGGATTGAGTTCCTGATCAGCGAAAAAGCTGAGTATGTATTACACGGTTCTTGCCGTAACCCCCACCACTTTAGCAAAGATACGCTTGTCCAAGCAGACGCAAAGGTTGCCAGCCAGCAAACCACAGAGCGCCCAGACATGCTAATGATGAGTGGCGATCAGATTTATGCTGACCATGTGGCGGGTCCGATGTTGGATGCAATAGAACAAGTGGCCGAGCTATTAGGCTTGCCTGATGAAGAATTCGAACACGCGCCGATTAAAAACACGCAAGAACTGTATCAAAGTCCAGATTGCTTTTATGGCCGCGATAACATTCTGCCCCATTATGTTGACGACGGCAGCTTGCTCACCAAACTATTTCCTCATCGCGGCACGCCGATTTTCAGCTCTCGTGAATGTGAAAACCACTTAATCAGCTTTGCCGAACTGTTTGCGATGTACCTGCTCGTTTGGTCTCCAGTACCTTGGACGTTAGTCAATCGCGAACGTTTGTTGGATAGACAATTTACGACCGGCGGAAAAGCGCTAGAGCCCAAATGGCAGCAGCATTGGCGTGATGAAAAAGTGCATATCGATGCGTTTGTCGAAGGTTTGGACAAAGTTCAACGTTTGCTCGCCCATATTCCAACTTACATGATCTTCGATGATCATGACGTTACTGACGATTGGAACCTGACCGTTGGCTGGGAAAAATCCGCCTACGAGAATCGCTTCTCCAATCGTATTATCGGTAATAGCTTAGTTGCGTATTGGCTGTGCCAAGGTTGGGGGAACGCACCAGAAAAGTTCGATGCACCTTTTATTGAACACGCACGCCGTTATTTTGATGAACTTACGCCTGAGTCTCAAGACGACTTCATCCAATACCTCTATCGTTTTGAAGATTGGCACTACACCATCCACACTTCACCCAAAGTGGTAGTGCTAGATACCCGGACTCGTCGCTGGCGTTCAGAATCACGCATGAACAAACCATCTGGCTTGATGGATTGGGAAGCCTTAATCGAGTTCCAGCAAGAACTGATGCATCAAGACAAAGTGATTGTCGTCTCAGCGGCACCAATGTTCGGTGTGAAGTTTATTGAAACGCTGCAACGCATCATGACTAGTTGTGGCCAACCGCTACTGATTGACGCAGAAAACTGGATGGCTCATCCGGGCAGTGCGAATACCCTGATCAGTATTTTTACTCACACCAAAACGCCAACCAACTTTGTGATTCTTTCCGGAGATGTGCACTACTCGTTCGCATACGACATCAAATTGCGTTTCCGCCGCAATAGTCCGAACATCTATCAAATCACCTGTAGCGGGATTAAGAACCAATTTCCGGCTCAATTGCTGTCAGCTTGTGATGCGATGGACAGACTTTTGTACAGCCCCCGCTCACCGTTGAACTGGTTTACTAAACGTAAACGGTTGAAGATTTTCAAGCGTGCGCCAAGTAATCACAATTTCTATCGATTAGTGAACCAAAGCGCGATTGGAGAACTGAGGTTAGATGAAGATGGAAAACCATGCAATATCAGCATCTTAACTGGCGAAGGTGACTCAATACATTTCCCACCAACTAAGGTTGAGGAATAAGTCCACTTTTTAGTGGTCAAATTCTGTATTGAGCAATATCGCCCACTCATTCGTATGAGATCTTGATCAAATTTCATCAAGACCTTGAGATTTGTTCAAACCAATACCATCTTAAACAAATAGATAACAGCTTGGTGCTTAACATGTTTAATTCGCTTACTTCATTATTTAAACAACTTATTGAAGGCTCAGACCTTAGCCAATCAAATACGCTGTCACCAAATATGGCAATCGCATGTCTCCTATGCGAAGTAGCTGGGGCAGACAACCAAATAGATGAAAAAGAGCAATCCAGCAAACACTCTTTAATTATGAAATTGCTGTCACTGACGGAAGAAGAGGCCAGCACACTACTTACTCAAGCTCAGAGTAAGTCAGCTGAATCGACTTCTCTTTACGACTTTACTTCACAACTGCGTGAGCTTTCACAAGAAACACGCTATGACCTAATCAAAAGTATGTGGGAAGTGGCTTACGCTGACGGTGAAATTGACCCGCAGGAAGACGCAGTAATCCGTAAAACGGCAGAGTTACTTTACGTCGACCATAGTGACTTTATTCGAGCAAAATTACAGTCTCAGTAAAACCGTCCCAGCAAAAGTAAGAACCAATAAAAAACGCGCCTCATGAGCGCGTTTTTTGTGTCTCTCGTTTGGGTTCTACCAAATCAAATCGTCTTGCCTTCCATAACCTAGCCTACATTGTTGTTATTAATAACTAATTTGGTGTTGGCTTATGACGAAAAAACTAAAATCCAATGAAAGATTGATGGAATTGGTATTACAACATGGTCAGTGCAAGTTTCGCTAAGTTATAAGCGTCAACATAGCCTGAGTGCTGGCGACCTTCCCACTCAATACCTTTCGCTTCTTGTGCGGCTTTATGGCCAATTCGCTTGTCTTTCAGGCGATTTTGAATACGGTACAAGGTCGCTAGGTTAATGAACTCGGTGAATGGTGCATCAATGCCCTTCTGTTGGCACTCTTCAAGCAGGATAAGATCATCACGCCCCCAAGAAGCGTAGATCTTGTTACGACCACCGAAGTTCTTCAACATCGACTTAAGCACCTCTTCTAGAGGTCGGCCCTGCTTTTCAATCTTACGAGGGGTAATGCCCGTTAACTCAACACAAAATAGCGAGACCTCATCATGTTCCGGTTTCACATAGTATTGTGCGCGCTTGACGATTTCGCCTTTAGACAAATCTATTTCCGCTAGACCTACTTCGATGATCTCTCCAGTGCGGCCAACGCCGTTCTCACTCCAACAGCACATTTCTAAATCAAAGCACACGACACGGTTATGATTCATAGTTTGTCTTGATTCCTAGCGTAAATTTGAAAGCGTTGGATTCTACCGTAACCAATATCAAAACTCGAACTTGCTCGCTGAATTAATCAGCAATCGACACTAAGTTTCGTCCATTTTTCTTACTAAGGTAGAGTTGTACATCCATTTTTTGAAAAAGAGCTTCCGGATCTTCACCATCATGAAGTGCAGCGCCAATGCTCAGAGAACATAGTACGATACTATCTGCGTACTCCATTGGGGTGCTAGCAACGACACCACGCAGTTTCTCAAGATAGACTTCCAAACTCGGTTTATCCGTCATACGACTAAGAATACAAAACTCATCACCGCCGGAACGGTAAAATTTATCACCTTTATTCAAGTTAGCAGATACAAGCTTAGTAACATGAATTAAGGCCTCATCACCAACCAAATGACCGTGCTTGTCGTTGATCTGCTTGAAACAGTCGATATCAAAGCCTATTAAGGTAAAGCCAACACCATTATTAATGAAATGCAGCAAGTGGTCATTAAATGCCCGTCGGTTATAAAGATGTGTAAGAGGATCACGTTCAGCCATCGATGTTAACTCTCGAGTTTTGGCTTCTAACATCTTGGCCAGGCGTTCTTTCTCGCGAGATTGCAAATTAACGATATACGCGACGAGAACAGAAATAATAAAACCACCTAGTGCGATGCCATAAAGTACCGAGCGCTCCCAGGGAGAGACCATATCCGTTAACTTGAACTCAATTAACCAATCTCGATTGGGAAGTTGGATCGTCTTCTTAATGATTTTCCCATCGTGTGAGTCCCAGTCTTCACTTTGAAACAGCACCGGGTCGTCGTGTGCATCAAATCCTAGATCACTTACTTTCACTAGCATCTCTAGCTCGGTAGCCGTTTTAGTGATCAAATCATCGAAATAAACCGTGCTACGAACTACGCCAACAACTACACCCAATAGCTCCTTACTATCCCTTTCGAAAACAGGGTGATAGACCAAGAGCCCTGTCTTCTCTAATGACCGGTCATAACCATCTTGCAAAAGGCGCACTTTATCCGAAATATTAGCACCACCACTGGCGACAATATCTTCTAGAATCAAATCAAATCTTAGCCTCGAAGAATAGAAACCAAGTAAATCGATATTCGATGGTGTTCTTGGGTAAATATCAGAAGCGATATAAACAGGTTTATCATCAGGAAGTATGTAACCGAATGTCTTAGGTTGCTCTTTTGGAACTGTGAATACCTGAAAGTTCGGAAACGTTTTCCGCACTTGCTTTACATGTTCAGGGAGTTGTTGAGGTGTAACTTTTTGCATCCATTGCAAGCCGATTAAACTCGGAGAGCTATCAATAACTTGACGAGCAAAAATCGGGAATCGATTCCAGTGTATTTTGTCTATCGAATGAAAGAAGTTAGCGCCAGAACCGATGAAGGCTAGATCAGTTTGTACATAAGTTTTTAAAGATTCAGCTTGTCTCTGAGCTAAACTGTCAAAAATGGTCGTGGTGTATTTTTGCTGAATTACATAGGCGACGAATACAAATACCCACGTAATGATCACAGATGCCCCAAAGGCAGACATCGTTGCTTTGTAGCGAGAGAAAAAAGGTTTTTGAAGTGTATTTCTAGTCATGCCCCATCCACGTCAAATGCGCGTTTAACGTCGTTTGCTGTGCGATACTGCGCCAGAGGTGTGTAAACATCAAGCAACATTGCACCTATATGCATCTAATCGTTGAATATTCATGCTAATCATGCGTTATATTCACGAATTATTACAGTCTTAAGCCTTGAATATGCTACCATCCGCCATCATTTTAGTGTCTAAACTTGGTGCAGATCGCAAAGTCGATTCCTTTAGTAAATAGATATGAGCCAATACTAAGCGCCAATAAATCAATAGAAAGAGAAAAAACGTCATGAACATTGATTTGAACCTAATTCCTCAAACGTTCGATATGCTGCACGCAGGTCTTGCCGCTTCGAGCGTTTTGCTTCTTCTAATCGCGGTATCTCGCAAATCTAAAGTTATTGAGAAAGTGGTAGAGAAACCTGTCGAGAAAATCGTCGAGGTTGAAAAGCCAGTCGAGAAGATCGTTGAAGTAGAAAAAGTAGTGGAAGTAGAGAAAGTCGTAGAGCGTGTTGTAGAAGTTGAATCGAAACTTGCAACGGCATCTACAGACTCTGCAATGCAGCTACTTTCTATCATGCAGCAAGAAGCTCGTCTGATTGACTTCCTAAAAGAAGACCTAACGTCATTCTCTGATGAAGAGGTGGGCGCAGCTGCTCGCGTAATCCACACTGGCGGTCAGAAAGTACTGAACGACTACGTGACGCTTGCACACGTTCGCAACGAAGACGAAGAAACTCGCATTACGGTTGAAGAAGGCTTCAACCCACAAGAAATCCGCCTAACAGGTAACGTAACAGGTAGCGCGCCATTCAACGGCACACTAGTTCACAAAGGTTGGAAAGCAACATCAATGACGTTGCCTAAACTTGCAGAGAATTACGACACATCTGTGATCGCTCCAGCTGAGGTTGAGCTTTAATGGAACACATGAACCAAGAAAACCATTCTCAAGAAGCGTCTGTTGAAACTCAACAGACGCCTAAATTCAGTGTCGGTATCGACTTAGGTACAACACACTGTGTGATGTCTTTTGTTGATACACACGATGAAGACGCTCGCGTTGAAGTAATGCCTATCCCGCAACTTACTGCGCCAGGCACAGTAGAGACTCGTAGCCAATTAGGCTCTTTCCTATACCAGCCGCACGAGCACGAAATGAATCCGCAATCACGCGTTCTTCCGTGGTCGAGCGAGCCAAAAGCTCTGGTTGGTGCGATTGCACGTAACCTAGGTTCAAAAACACCAATTCGTCTTGTTGCAAGTGCGAAATCTTGGCTTTGCCACGCTGGTGTGAACCGTCGTGATGCATTCCTGCCAGCAGGTAGCCCAGAAGAAGTAGAAAAAGTATCCCCTCTTCGCGCGACAGAGCTTTACCTAGAGCACCTAAAAGATGCTTGGAATCACACCAATCCAAATCACAACCTTGCCGATCAAGACGTGACTATTACGGTTCCTGCTTCTTTCGATCCTGCTGCTCGTGATCTAACAGCCGAAGCAGCACGCAACGTTGGTTTCGTGCACCTAACGCTTCTAGAAGAGCCACAAGCTGCGCTTTACAACTGGATTGATAACAGTGACGACAAATGGCGCGACGAAGTTGAAGTTGGCGACATCGTACTTGTGGTCGATATCGGTGGTGGTACAACCGACCTTTCTTTGGTTGAAGTCACTGAAGATGACGGCAACCTAACTCTGAACCGCATCGCGGTAGGTGAACACATCCTACTTGGCGGTGACAACATGGACCTTGCACTTGCGTACCGCTTGAAGATGAAGCTAGCGCAAGAAGGCAAAGAGCTACAGCCATGGCAAGTTCAGGCGATGACGCACGCATGTCGTGACGCGAAAGAAGCACTATTGAACGACAGCGAACTTCAGTCAGTGCCAATCGTGGTACCAAGCCGTGGTTCAAAACTGCTTGGCGCAACGCTGAAAACAGAACTGACTCAAGAAGAAGTACAACAAACACTGGTTGACGGCTTCTTCCCTCAAGTTGCGATTACGGACCACCCTGTTCAACGTAACCGTGGTGCACTAACGCAAATGGGCCTGCCTTACGCGCAAGATGCGGGTATTACTCGTCACATTGCAGCGTTCTTGTCTAAGCAAGCCAATGCCCTTTCTGCTTCAGGAAATGGCGGCGAAGCAGCAGCTCAAGATTTCAACCCATTTGCTAACATGCCTGGTATGCCAGGTGCGGATGCAGCGCAGTCAGCTGACTTCATCAAGCCAACCGCAATCCTATTCAACGGTGGTGTTCTGAAATCGAAACTTCTAGCAACTCGTCTAGAAGACACTATCAACGAATGGCTACTTGAAGCCGATGCTGAAATGGCGAAACGCCTAACAGGTGTGGATCTAGACCTTGCGGTTGCTAGCGGTGCGGCTTACTACGGCTCTGTACGTCGTGGTCAAGGCGTTCGTATCCGCGGTGGTATTGCTTCGGCGTACTACGTGGGTATCGAAAGTGCGATGCCAGCGATTCCGGGCATGGCGCCGCCAATGGAAGCACTTTGTGTTGCACCATTTGGTATGGAAGAAGGCTCAAGCGTTGACGTACCAAGCCAAGAGTTTGGTTTGATCATCGGTCAGCCAGTTAACTTCCAATTCTTCGGCTCAACCGTTCGTCGTGATGACCTAGCGGGTACTCACCTAGACTACTGGGCACCAGAAGAGCTTGAAGAGCTACCAGAAATCCAAGTAACGCTGCCAGTATCTGAAGGTCGTCGTGAAGGTGAAGTGGTTCCAGTAACCCTAGCCTCTCGCGTGACAGAACTTGGTACGCTTTACTTAGAAGCCATTGCCGCTGATAACGGTCAAAAATGGCATGTTGAGTTCGATGTACGCGAAGACGCGAAAAGCGACTCAAACGAAGAAGAATAAATAGAAAATCAAACGGCATCCAATCGGGTGCCGTTTTTAAATACACGAAGGTTTGTATGGCATCTCCTCGTTTTCTTGTTGGTATTGACCTTGGCACCACAAACACTGTGGTGGCGTACTGTGAAATCACCGACAACCTTGAACAATCCGAAGTATCCCTATTCGACATCGACCAATTGATTGGTCCGGGTGAAGTGGTTCGTAAACCATTGCTGCCCTCTTTCCGCTATCACCCTGCGGTTGGTCAAATCTCCCCTTCTGACCTGACACTCCCTTGGGAAAACAAACCTGTATCTGGCGACATTAGTAATGTGATCGTGGGTGAATGGGCTCGTGAATTAGGCGCTAAGGTGGAAGGACGTCAGGTATCCAGTGCAAAAAGCTGGCTATCGCACCAAGCAGTGGATCGTAGCTCAGACATTCTTCCTTGGGCTGGCGCGCAAGACGTAGATAAAGTCTCTCCCGTTATTGCCAGCGCAAGCTACCTCAACCATATTCGCCAAGCATGGAACTACCGTCATCCTAGCAATAAGTTAGAAGACCAAGATGTGGTTGTGACCGTTCCTGCATCGTTCGATGAAACCGCTCGTAAGCTCACGCTTGAAGCGGCTGAGCTGGCGGGTTTAAAGAAAATCGTCCTGCTCGAAGAGCCACAAGCGGTTTGTTACGACTGGTACGCACGCCACCAGCAAACCGCAGCCGATGAGCTCAAAGAGCTGCCACTGATTCTGGTGTGCGATGTGGGCGGTGGTACCACCGACTTAAGCTTGATTGAAGCCAGTTTCTCTTCTCAAGATGAGCTAGCCCTTGATCGTATTGGCGTTGGCGAACACTTGATGCTTGGTGGTGATAACCTCGACTTAGCACTCGCGCACCTTGCGGAAAGCCGCTTCAATCAGAGTAAGAAGCTCACTGCAGCAAGCCTGACTAAGCTGATTCAACAAACGCGTAAAGCGAAAGAGAACCTACTTTCAGCGAATGCACCTGAAGAAGTGAAAATCACCATGCTAGGCAGCGGTTCGAAGCTTCTTGGCGGAACAAAGAGTATTGGGCTGAGCAAACAAGAAGTGCACCAAATCGCTTTAGATGGCTTCTTCCCACTTTCTGATTTCAGTGAAGTACCAGACAAACGCCGCAGCGCCGTTGTCGAGTTTGGTCTTCCATACGTTGCCGATCCAGCAGTGAGCAAGCACGTTGCTGAGTTCTTAACGACGCATCAGCAAGTGTCTCGTGCCGCTCTCGGCATCGAAGACGACAAACAAAATGCAATTCCAGTCGGTTTACTACTCAATGGTGGAGTATTCAACAGTGAGCTTGTGACTGAGCGTGTCACTACCCTCCTTTCCGATTGGCGCGGCGCACCGGTTACAGTATTAGACAACCCACATCCAGATTGGTCGGTTGCACTGGGTGCTGTTGCGTTTGGTAAAGCACGTCGTGGCGCACAGCTAAAAATTGGTGGTGGTGCAGCGCGTTCTTACTTCTTGCATCTTCAAGAAAAGAACAAAATGGGCAAAGCGCTCTGTTTGCTTGCAAAAGGTACAGAAGAAAGTCACGAGATCCGCTTAAGTGGTCGTCGCTTCTCGCTTACCCTAGGTGAGCCCGTTCGCTTTAACCTGCTGACTTCTACCCACGACACCTTAACCAATAACACCGCCATTCAAAACGGTGTGATGGTTGACGTTGATCCGGACTTGTTTGCTCCTCTGCCGCCTTATATCACCACCCTTGAAGGTGAAGGTGCCGAACTGCAAGCCAACCAGAAAGAGCGCGTAGAAGTGCAACTGGCGTGTCAGTTGACTGAAGTCGGCACGCTTAAGATGGAATGTGTCAGCGCAGAAGACGATAACAAACGTTGGGAGCTGGAGTTCGAAGTTCGTAACAAGCAAACCGACGACAGCGAGCAAGTTAAGCTTCACCCTAAACTGAACGAATGTAAGGAGCTGATCGCTCGCCTTTACAGCGGTAACAAGAAAAGCGCAGAAAGCAAAGAGATCAAAACCTTAGCCAAAGATCTTGAGAAGAAACTTGGCAAACGTGACGACTGGGATTTCACTACCCTACGTCAACTTTTCGATACCTTTGCACAAGGTCGTAAGCGTCGTCGCCGTTCTGAACAACACGAGAAAAACTGGCTTCGTTTGGCTGGCTTTGCGTTGCGTCCGGGCTTTGGCGATCCAACCGACTCATGGCGCATTGAGCAAGTTTGGGGTCTCTACCAACAAAACATTCAGTTTAAGAACCATCAAGGTTGGACTGACTGGTGGGTGTTCTGGCGTCGCATCGCAGGTGGCTTGAGCCAAGAGCAACAAGAGACCATCTTGGCGGACATCGCGAAATACCTACACCCTGGCGCGATGAAAAACCCACAATCAGCCAAAGCGGCACAAGACATGGGTTATGAATCCATGGTTCGATTAGCGGCATCGCTTGAACACCTAGAAGTCGAAGACAAAGTTCTATTGGCAACGTGGTTCTTGAGCAAGGCAATCAACCAGAATCAGTTCGAACAAGCGCACTGGTGGGCAGTGGGTCGCTTGGCATCACGTACCCCTTTGTATGGCAGCCAGCACAATGTCATTCCTCGTGAACAAGCGGAACAATGGTTACCTAAGCTGTTGGAACAGAACTGGCAGAAAGAGCCAATGATCGCTTTCGCAGCCGTAATGATTTGTCGTAAGACGGGTGACCGCCTATTCGATATCTCTGACGACTACCGTGAACAAGTTCTCACTAAGCTGAAGCAAAGCAAGGTACCTGAATCTTGGGTATCACTGGTTGCAGAAGTCAAAGAACTTTCTGAGAGCGAATCGAAGCGTATCTTTGGTGATGCATTACCAAGTGGTTTAACGCTGGTACACAACTAGGTGCCCATACTTATAAACGCAACAAAGCCCTTCTCGTGAAGGGCTTTGTTTTATCTGATTCTACTTGCTGACCAAAGACAACTCGTTAGTTCATTTCCGTATTGATTACCACATCACGCGTTTCATTATCCATATCAGTGATGCCGACAACTGAGAATTCACGGTCAGATAAATTCTCAATCATGCTGTCTTCTAACCCACCATCGGTCATCCAGGCATAAAATTTTTCTGCGATACGATCCGAACCTTCCCCGACAAACGTTATTGTGACCTTCTTCATTTGTGACACTCCATCAATTTACGATTCAGCCACTTAAGCGTAGTATGTTTCGCAAATATCGACATAAACTAGGACTAACTTCCTTTATGAGTATCGAGAAATTTGATGCGATTTTTCAGCGTGCAGCCGAGCACAAAGGCGGCGAAGATCAACTTGAAGCACTTTTGTCGCACCCACTAAGCAAAGAAGAACTGGCAACGATTCCCGATGACCGTTGGCTAGCGGCATTTTCGATGAAGGTATTCCAATGTGGGATTTCTTGGAGTGTGGTTCGCAATAAGTGGCCGAACTTCGAAGAGGTATTTTTTGGTTTTAAAATTGAGCCGCTATTGATGCTGTCTGATGAACAATGGGAAACCAAAGCGACTGACAAACGTATCATTCGCCACCTCACCAAAGTCATGTCGATTCCTGCCAACGCTCGTATGATCCACGAAGCAAAAATTGAACACGGCTCTTTTGGTAAAATGGTTGCCGATTGGCCACAAGGAAAAGTCACCGACTTGTGGGCATATTTAAAGAAACGCGGTAATCGCTTAGGCGGAAATACTGGCCCTTACACACTGCGTCAAATGGGCGTCGACACTTTTATCCTGTCTAGCGACGTTGAAGCTTATCTACGTAATTGCAAGATCATTGAAGGTGGCAAAGATACGAAAAAATCGCTCGATGCAACCAACAAAGCCTTTGTTAAATGGCAGCAAGAAAGCGGCAGAAGTCTGACTGAAATCAGTCAAGTCATCGCATTCAGCACTGGCGATAACCGCATTTAAACCAGCTGAACACAAATAGAAACGGCGCACTAAATATTGTATTTAGTGCGCCGTTTTTGCATTCATTGCTCTATTTCACTTAAGTGCAGACTTACGTTGACGCCAGTGATTCCCACTCAGTCAGTAATTGCATAATACGATGAGAATCTTCCCATGTTGCACAAGGGTTCTCTAACGATGTAAGCCCGGCTTCAACCGCTTGGCGGATATTGCGCACTTGATAGTAAAAAGCATCCCCAGCTGCCGGTACAAACACTTCACGCTTCGACGTCTCGTAAATTTCCACACTAAACTGGTTATCTTGCGCTGGTAGCCATGGGTTCGAGTCTAACGTAATACAGCCTTTGCTACCCAGAATGGTGAATTGGTGTTTCAATCCGTGATCTTCTGCGGTATGTACGCTCGCCGTCTGTTGCTCACCGAATTGCATCATCAAGCTCGATTCACAGATATTACCGTCATGGCCTCTTCGGCCAATCGCTGTCATAGAACAGTTTTCAAAAGCTTGCTCACCCAACATGGTTTTCACCACCAAATGCACCAAAGACATTGGGTAGCAGCCCAAATTATACAAAGCACCTTTGCTGTCTGGATTCACAAACTGTGCAATCGACGCGATATAAGACGTATGGATCGAGCGAAGTTCACCAATCTCTCCCGATTTAAGCACCGAAACCAACTCGCTGATCAACGGGTGATGTAAATACATTAAGCCTTCAGCAAAGAATACCTTGTGCGATTCGACTGCTTTTAGGGCCAGCTCGGTTTTTTCCATATCGACAGAAAGCGACTTTTCACACAGGATCGCTTTGCCCTGCTCAGCCGCTTTGATAATAAAGTCATGGTGAAGGTGATTTGGCAGTGCGATGTAAATAATGTCGACTTGCTCATCGGCAATCAATGCATCGTAATCGTTGAACGTGTTCTCGATACCATATTGCTCAGCGAATGCCTTCAAGTTCTGCTCCGAACGCCCAGCCACCGCGTACAACTCACTCTTGTCATCGCCTTGGATTGCCTCAGCCATGACACCTGAGATAAAGCTTGTGCCTAAAATGCCCCATTTCATGTTCACGTCTCCTATTGAGCTTGGGTTTCGAATGCTTGGACTAACTCTGCCATTTCAGCCGCAATAAACGCTTATGTATGCGGCATAGCAAAATGCGCTTCAATCGCGGCACGGTTTTCATATCGCTCCCAAAGAATCACACGCAGTGGTTCTTTCGAATCGTAGGTCGCATTCGCTTGCAAACATCCCGCTTCGCTCTGCATATCAAGGCAAAATTGTTCAATGGCTTCAACCATTTGTTGTCTTGGCTTATCGGCATTCATTTTTAGTTCGGCGGTAACAAAAATCGTCTCACTCATGATGGATCTCTTTCTCCATTCTTAATCATTCCGCCACTGTAATTAACCTCATATGATTGATAAACTCTGCTTTAGTTATTTCTTTATCAACTCTGGGTGTGCAATGGACAAATTAACAAGCATGAAAGTTTTTGCTTACGTGGTCGAACATGGCAGCTTTCGTAACGCCGCACACCACTTTGATATTTCACCAACCATGGTTGGCAAGCACGTGAGCTTTCTTGAGCAAAGCTTAGGTACACAGCTAATTCATCGCACCACGCGCAAACAGTCCCTAACTGAAGCTGGCAGACTCTACTATCAAGAGTGCCACCGCATTATTGAAGACATCACCAACGCAGAGAACCTAATCCAGACGCTGATCAACCGTCCAACCGGAACGGTAAAAGTTAACTGCCCTGTCACTTATGGCAAAAAGGTCGTTGCACCCATCGTGGCTGACTTCTTAGCAGAATTTCCCGATTTGAACGTAGAGCTGATGTTGGATAACAATTTGATTGACCCGTATCGAAGCGAAGCAGACGTGATTATTCGAATCGGAGAGTTAGTCGATTCGTCGTTAGTCGCAAGAAAACTGGGTGAATACAACATGACTTATTGCGCTTCCCCCTCTTATCTTGAGCAGCATAAGCCTATCCAGTCACTTGAAGATTTAGAACACCATCATTGTTTGGGCTTTCACTATCACCAAGGGGAAAGCCAACAAGTGGTCAACATGCCTTCTAATACCTTTGGAAACCGCAACACCCGATTGACCTCGAATAATGGTGATGTGCTGAAGTTTGCCGCGTTAAAAGGCTCTGGCGTTCTGCTGCAACCAAAGATCTTAGTTGAACAAGAAATCCAATCTGGCACATTGGTGGAAATTCTCCATCAACATACTCCCAAACCAAAGCCGATCCACCTGCTTTATCGTTCAAAACAGCTTTCCCTTAAAAATCGGACCTTGGTCGATTTCGTTCTTTCTCATGTGAATCCTTAACGCCCCCTGATAAAGCGGCGATAACTTAACCACTCAATCAACTTTTATTGTCGCTATGATAAATATTATTTCTCGTTAATTATCTTTATTTTTCATACTGTTAGGAAGAAACGTACATTTAATAGACATAATTTGTTGATTCCCATCAATTGCATTGCTCTAACAAAGTGACTAGGATTGCCGCCTTTCCTGAGTGAACTATCAAAATAACATTGAGAAATTTAATCTAATTTCTCTTCACGTTCGTGCGCAATCACGACATTTACACTCATTTCAAACTGCATAAGCACATTCCTTTGCTTATGAGAACGACATTGATTTCTCAACTCTATTGGTCACGTATGTGACTTTT
Organism: Vibrio sp. WZ-1; assembly: GCF_052037695.1. Lineage (NCBI taxonomy): Bacteria > Pseudomonadati > Pseudomonadota > Gammaproteobacteria > Vibrionales > Vibrionaceae > Vibrio > Vibrio sp. WZ-1. Next base: position 190,402 of record NZ_JBQEQR010000075.1, read on the forward strand.
TTCGTTGGGAGTTACTTTTCAATCAAGGTTGGTCACAAGGACGCTACCCCTTGAGTGCATTTTCTGGAGAATAAGATGCCTAAAGGTCTAATGCTGACTGACTTAGCCATCGCTGGCTTACTATTGATTTTGGCAAAAGTCATTCGCGTTCACACGCCATTACTGCAACGTATGTACATTCCATCGGCGGTTCTCGCAGGATTGTTCGGTCTAATTTTCGGACCAGCCCTGCTAAACGTACTGCCTTGGACCGACACCTTTACCGCTAACGCAAGCCTGTTAACTGCTGCACTTTTTTCTGCGTTAGGTCTGGCAACGGATGTTCCATCCCCTAAAACCGTCGCACAGCGCGCTGGCTCATTGTGGGCATTCAACCAAATCGCTTCTGTTTCTCAGTGGTTGTTTGCAGCAATGTTTGGTCTCGCGATCACCACCTTCTTCTGGCCAGAGATTAATCCTGGCTTTGGCGTGACCATGTCTGCAGGTTTTATGGGGGGACATGGCTCAGCTTCTGTTGTTGGTGAAATCTTCACAGGACTTGGCTGGGAAGATGGCTTCACGCTTGGTTTAACCTTCGCAACCGTGGGTATCTTCATCTCGATTTCGGTCGGCATGCTCATGCTGCAATTCGCATTGAAGATGGGTTGGATTCGTAGCTTTACCACATTCGACAGCATGGACGAACACGAACGCAAAGGTCTTGTTAAGCCGGATGATCAAGAACCGGTAATGAAAGACACCATGTCTTCACTGTCGGTTGATTCTTTCGCGATTCACGCTGCGTTAGTGGTTGTCGTAACCGCTTTCTCTTATGTCGCAGCCAACTACTTATCTTCTTTCCACGATAAGGTGCAAATCCCGACATTCGTAACTGGCTTCCTTGGCGGCATGCTAGTGCGAATCATCGCGAAACAAACCAAGGCCTCACGCTACCTATGTGACGGAGCATTCAAACACGCGGCGGGCATCAGTACCGATTATTTGATTATCTTTGGTATCTCAGCAATCAAGATCACCGTCTTAGCTCAGTACTTAATGCCTATGGTGGTACTAGCAATTGGCGGCGTTTGCTTCACGCTTTGGTTAATCTTTTGGGTAGCACCACGCATCATGGGTGATGATTGGTTTGAGAAAGGCATTTTCTCTTGGGGTTGGTTAACAGGTACGGTTGCCATGGGTATTGCCCTACTCCGCATTGTTGATCCAAAAATGCGCAGCAAGGTACTTGATGATTACGCCATCGCTTACGTTCCGGGCTCAATCACTGACATCTTCATCATCTCTTTGATGCCAATCGCGATGTATAACGGCATGCACTGGCAAGCGCTTGGCGTTGGTCTAGCTTACATAGCCGTGGTTCTGTTTATCTGGCGATTTGTATTCAAACAAGGCTCACAAGCCGTAACAGATAACATATAGACTCCCAAGCCCAAGCCACGCAGGTGCTTGGGCTTTGCTATTTCAGGGATTAGTTTCTCTCTACCTACCAACGAAGTTTCAGCGTTCTTGAGCCCTCAAAAACTAGCCCCATGTTCACCACTACTCTAGTCACAGCCCACTCCTCCTTTAACTCGCAAACCTATATGAATGCGCTCCCAAAGGCTCTTATAAGGCTAAGAGCAACTCGCGCACCAATGTGATAGTCAACGGCAGAGGTAGACTTGAATTAAATTGAGGACGGTTGCAGCCACGAAGAAAGCAATTAATCGCAGCTGCTTATCTTTAAATTGCATTGAGTGTACTAACTCAAAGTTGGACAAAAGCTTGCTAACGACTGCTCCAAATTAGCAATTCTTGAATAACTTATTCTAAGACACATTTTGCCAGTTAATACGCCTTCGTACAGTTCGCACTTTGGGCACTTACTTTGAATACTGTTGCTAATTCAATTTCTATAATATGTTCCACTTTTGAGGGACTATTCAATGAAGTATCACGAAATGACAAAAAACTATATTTTTCGTGAGTTTGAATGTGGTTTAACCGTCGAACAAGCTGCTGAACTTTGTTTAAATAAACTGTGAGAACAGTGGGTGCAATTCAAAATGCACTATGACCGTTTGGAACTGCCAACGGAACAATTAGTCACTGCGCAGCAAATGTCGACAGTAATAGCATTACTTGAGATAGAGGCATTGACTGATATAGAAGCGTCCGTCTGGTCAGACTCTCAAATACGCTAGAGTACTGAGAGCGATGATGGATTAAAGTGAGGGCAAATTAGCCCCCATATAGCGGGCTAAAACGTTATTCGTAATGTCTCAAACATCTCTCAAATTCAACCACGTTTTCATCGGTGATTTGATACACGATACGATGCTCACCGTTAATACGGCGAGATGAATAGCCTGACCAGTTATTTTTGAGACGTTCTGGCTTACCAATACCTTCGTTAGGGTTAGATTTTATACTTTTTACTAGTTCGAAAAATCTAGCGATCAAGCCAGTATCCTTCATACCATAAAGCTCTTCCAAATGCGTCTGCCCCTTTTCACTAAAATCTATACGATAAGGGTAATGCTGATTCTGTCGAATACAAAAATCATTCATTCGTTCAATGCTATTCGGCGCAACAACTAGAGTTTCAACAAGCGCTTTGTGCAATTCAACATGCTCTGATGAGCTCATGTTTGGAACCGATATGCCAGTTAAGACAATTTCTGGGTCATCACTATCGTCATCTAAAAGGGTTTCTTTTCTCAATGAGATGGAGTTGTCCATCCATTGAGCAGACGTTGTAAAGCTAAGGGCTAAAGTATTCCAAACAGCTGCACAAGCAACTCCACCTGAGTGAGGTAAAGAATTGTAATAGTAAGCACTGTTAACTGTAAGTTCTTCGTGTACTTCGGGTTCTTCAGTAGGAACAACCAAAGGACTCTGATATGTATTTGTTTGGTTGAGAAATAAGCTTTTAATTCGACTATTCAAATCTTTATTGCCAACTCCACCAAGAAGACCTTGTAATGTTTGGGTAGCGGTAAACTTAGGTAAATCCTTAAAATGTGTTTCAACACGAACGCTGTTGACACCGTAGGAGCGAAGTGAATCCAGAGTGCTTTTATATGCCTTAACTTGATCAAGCCAATTGTGATCACAAAGCGGCAAAGACATTTCATTAAGTACAACGAAATTTGGCATTATTTCCCTCTACCACAACAATTGATCTAATTGATTATCCCATTCATCAAACATACCCTCAGGCCAATTATCAAGACTACCATCTTCTAAAATCTTAACTTGTGTTTTGGCTACCTCTAGATGCCCCGGTTCTCTTTTAAAAAAGAAAAGGTTAGTCTGTTCTGATGAGATCAACCGTTTTTTGGTAGCAACTCGAATACCATTCAAAATATGGTCACTATGGGTTTCAAGTATAATTTGAACTCCGTTTGCAGCAGCTAAAGCGATTAACTTGGCTACCTTTGCTTGGGCTTTGGGATGGAGTTGTGCTTCTGGGTTTTCCAATATTAAAATATCGTTAGGCTCTGCAATAAGAAGTTGAGTAATAATTGGTAACACATGAGTAATACCATAACCCACATTTAATGGAATGATCTCACTAGTTTTTATAAACCCATGAGAGTACTCATAAGTGATTGCAGCTTTTTGTGCTTCATTAATTACTTTCGCATTAACATAAATATTTTCACTTATTTCCGCCATCCAATTTGAAACATTTTCAAGTAAGTAATTAGTTACACTTTTTTCGTGAACAAGTTTTTTTATTGGAAGTTCTTTATAATTATTTACAGAAAGGTAATGAGCAGTATATTCACCATTATTACCAAGAGAGTTGTTCTCTATATCAAGTTTCGACAGCTCGTATGTAATTGCTGGACCAATACGATTCGAGCTGATATGGCGAATTTTTTCCAAATGAAGAACTAAATCATATATATCAGTAGCTCTTTCTCGATCATTGACTCCGACTTCGTTAGGGAAAAATATCTCCCATCCTTTTTCATTACAAAAAGTCAATTCTGAAGAGAAAACTCGGCTAGAAAGCGAGATCTTATATGTATCATCCTCTGCACCGGAGTATAGCAAATCGCCTTCATCACCGACTTTGATATCATTGCCGTTAGTTTGAAATCTTTTAATTTTTCCTCGCCCCGAAGGAATTGTATTTGTATATAGCAGTTCTCGATGATTTTGCTTATAAAGAAGCAAAGCTTGTATGACAGATGATTTACCAACGCTGTTGCCACCGGCTAAAATGTTTAAGTTTGATAGAGGTAATTCGACACCCTCAAAACTTTTAAATTTTTCTAGTTTTATTCTTCTTAAAGCCATTAAATATTCTCTATTTCTTTAATTAGATTTCTCATATATTCAAAGCGGTCCAATACTGCTCGTTTAGAACCAGTCCCTTGATAGATAGACTGTGAAAACTTTGAGTTCTCTTGTAAAATCTCTCCAATTAAAGACGACTTAAAATAGTCTTTATATTCTATCAATTTCAACGGATTTCTAACTTCACTTAAGCAAACAGTTAATACATCAAATAGACTTCTATTAAGAGACTTACTTCCTGAACCAGTAATTGAACGACTAAATTTGTGATTTTCCCCTAACAAGTCTACTGACAAACTAAGAGCTGTTTTAAAATCAAACATGAGCTTAGCTAGCTCGTCAGTAAGGATCGTATTTTCGTCTATCACTTCGATTGCGCGGTCTAAAAACGAAGATAGATTTTTAAAGTTGTCATCTACAGCTAGCAATTTAAATGCGAAAAAACGTAATGCAAGTTCTCTATCTAACATTCTGTCAGTTTTTAAATTTACAACTTCTTTAAATTCAACTGTCTCGCAAACATGTTTTAGAAAATCGACAGCTATACCCTTTTGATTTAAAGCCTGGCGAATTTCTTGAGAGTTAAGTTTTAAACCACCAGTGTTGATTCTGTTGAATATCGAGTAGCGAACTTCTTTAGGGGTCTGGGGTTCTATCTGATAAGTGACAATTTGAGTTTCTTCAATAACTCTTTGCATAGGCCTAGGTAGCTCATCAAAATTAAAACCATTGAAAGGAGTCAAAAACTCCATATTGGTTAATTTTAATTTTTTATCTACAGCAAACCGTTTGATTGTAGAAAGCCTTTGAAGCCCATCTACAACCAACCAACGATCAGGACTAGAAACGTCGAAATAAAAGATAGGCAATGGCATTTTTAGGAGGATAGACTCAATTAGTCTACTCATTTGAGTGCTAGTCCAAAGATCACCCTTGCGCTGGAACTTTGGTTGTAAATCGATTTCGTTGTATCGAAGGCGATTGACCAATGACGATAGTGCAAGGGTTTGAGTATTAACTTTAATATCTTTTGTAGAAAAAGGACTAAAAGATTCATTTTCTTGAAAGGTAGAGCTTTCAAGTTCAAGTTTCTCATCTAAGTCAAATTCATCAGTCATGACGTCTGCCATATGTACTCTTTAGTTACCATCTCTTTGAACGAAGCGATAAACAAGCTTCTTAATCTTGTGGCAAATGTTTTTCTCTAACTTCGTAATTTAGCAAAATTTTTGGATTTGTACTATCAGCATGTTAGACGTTTAGTTTGTTAAATAGTTGAACAAATCAAAAATCCGATAGGTAGCAAACAGTTGGAATTTACCCCCGTAATACATCTAGGGGATTAACAGCGAACCGCATGAGAAGAATGGATAACTTTTAGTATGGCAACGAGATGCGAATGAGTAAAAAGGTCTAAGCACCTTTGGGGCAAAAATAAGTTAGAACACCCCCTCTGTTTTTTGTGGGTTGCATCAATTTGACTCATCTAACTGCAGCTCGGACAAACCTCAGCCTCTTTCTCTCGGCCATACCATAACTCAAAATAACGACCTCACATCAGACTTTCAAAAACCCTAAGTCCGTCATGTTTTCTAATGCTTTTTTCATACCACCAGCTCCCTGCATTGAAATGAAAATAGTTGCACAAAAATCCACTTAAATGGTGCAGTATATGGTTGCAGCTAGAGGTTTCTCTCTTATCGGGTTAGTCGTGACAATAACCATCTTGGCGATTGTTGGAACGGTTGCCGTCCCTCGCTTTCTTAGTATCCAAAAAGATGCTCGTATTGCGGTTCTTGTCGGGGCGCGTGATGCGTTGCGAACTGCCAATGACCAAGTCTATGCTAAGGCCGTTTTACAATCCCAAGAACATGTTGATGGCGGTGCAACTGAAAATATTGATCTTGATAACGACGGTCGCAACGATGTGGTTGGATATTTCGGATTGATTAAGTTTGTGCTCGCAGCAAAAGACCTAGCTGGCTTTGACCCGCAACTCACCATCAACCGATGGTACGGTAAAGACTCGCCAGACGAGCCCTACTTTTTGATCGGCTTCGCCAACAAGCCCGTAAGCCGGCACAACCTTTGTTATGTCGAAGTGTACTACCCCACACAAGCGGGCGGTGCTCTTTCATACGATATAAAAACCGAAGACTGTTAATCTCAATCACACTAAATAGCTGGGTTTATCATCTAAAGGCAATCGGAAGCCTCTCCCCCACACTTCTATACCCAAGTAACCACGAGATGCTTGGGTAAACTGTTTCTTTTTATTTCACGCATTAAACAAATATTTCACATTTATCCAAAACCCCCTCCATATTTAGCTATTGATCACATTTTTTGCCGTAACGTTTATGGCGATCCGATAGATTGTATTGTTTTATGATTTAGCGAAAGAATGTGCTTGTATTCATATTATTATCTCGAATAATGAATGATTAGATTTATAAAAAATTCAATAATTTAAAGCAGGAGGCGCGATGAAGATTTTTTGGCAGCTGCGTTGGTATTTCCAACTCAAATGGAAGCACTATGTAGGTTCAATCTTACTGTTTGCCGTCATTTCCGCTCTCCAGCTCATTCCACCCAAAGCGGTCGGTCTTATTGTCGATGGTGTTGTTCAACAAACGATGACAACGCAAACCCTTCTATTGTGGTTAGGCGGATTAATTGCGCTTTTCTTTGCGATTTATGCTTGTCGCATTTTATGGCGCATTTGGTTATTCGGTGCCAGTTGGGAGCTCGGTACCATTTTGCGTAATCGCTTATACCGTCACCTTTCAACTCAGCCTCCTCGGTTCTTTGAGCGTTTCAAAACGGGCGATCTTATGGCGCGCGGAACTAACGACGTTCGTAACATCGTTATGACCGCTGGAGAAGGTGTGTTAACCGCAGCCGATTCGTTAATTACCGGGGTTGCAGTACTGATCATCATGGTGACGCAAATCAGCTGGAAACTCACCGTTATGGCTTTGCTACCTATGCCATTTCTTGCGGTGATGATCTTCTTTATTGTTCGCATCCTGCATAAGCGTTTTCGCATCGCTCAGGAAGCCTTTTCAACCATGTCTGACATGACTCAAGAGTCTCTTAATGGCGTAAGGATGTTGCGAGCTTTTGGCTTGGAAGACCAAGAGCAGAAACGTTTTGAAGATGTTGTTGATGATACAGGAAGTAAAAACATCGCCGTCGCACGCGCGGACGCTCGGTTCGACCCTGCTATCCAAATCACCATCGGCATGTCCTTTTTTCTTAGTGTGGCAGTTGGTGCATATCTGGTGGATAAAGGAGACATCACATTAGGTGATTTAACCGCGTTTACCATGTATCTCGGCCTCATGATTTGGCCAATGCTGGCATTTGCTTTCTTATTCAATATCTTGGAGCGTGGCTCTGCGGCTTGGAATCGTCTAGAAGAAATATTCAACGAAAAGCCAGAGATCACCAGTGGCGATAAGCCGCTTGGCGATAAACCTCTGCCGCTTAACATTGATATTGAATCTTTCCATTGGTCTGCAGAATTGCCACCAGCACTCACCAATGTGCATTGTGTTATTGAGCCAGGAACAATGCTGGGTATTGCGGGAGCCGTTGGTAGTGGCAAGTCAACGCTACTCACTTTGCTACTCAGACAACATGAGCTGAATGACGGAGCAATTAAGTTTGGCGACGTTTCAATCAAAGATGCTGTTCTTTCGGAATGGCGTAGTCGATTTGCTATCGTCAACCAAAGCCCGTTTCTCTTTTCACAAACCATTTATGACAACATCGCATTAGGCAACCCAAAGGCATCGAAAGAAGAAGTTTATCAAGCAGCAAAATACGCATGTATCCATGACGATATCGAGAAGTTTCCTGATGGCTACCAAACTGAAGTCGGTGAAAAAGGCATCACCTTGTCTGGTGGTCAAAAGCAACGTATTGCGATAGCTAGAGCAATGCTACTTAACGCGGATATTCTTGTTCTCGATGACGCTTTATCTGCGGTAGACGGCCGCACAGAGCATGAGATCCTGAAGAACCTTGAGCAACATTATCGAGATCAATCACTGATCGTAATTGCACATCGCTTAACAGCGTTGGAAGCCGCCAATGAAATTTTGGTGCTGAACCATGGGCACATCGCGGAAAGAGGTCAACATCAGGCTCTACTGGAACAACAAGGGTGGTATGCGGAAATGTACCAATACCAAAAACTAGAACAGGCAATGGAGGAGTAACCATGAAACAGAGTACATTCAAACGATTGTTGTCTTACCCTCTTCAGCAACCGAAGCCTATGATTAAAGGCTTGTTGCTGCTGTTTATCGCTGCGTTAGCAAACGCAGGTGGCCCTTGGCTGATTCAATACTTTATCGATGAGCATATTACCAAAGGGGATTACACCAAAGAAATTTTGATTACCTTAGCAGCTGGATATATTGGTCTTCAGATTGTTGCTGCAACCTTTGCTTACTTTCAATCTTTGCAGTTTAGTATTGTTGCAACCAATATCATCAAAACCATCCGTAAACAGACGTTTTCTGGCGTAATCAAACAGCCTTTATCTGCGTTCGACTACACACCTGCGGGAAAGTTGGTCTCTCGTATTACCAACGATACTGAATCTCTCCAGCAGTTTTACGAGTTACTTATCGCAACGGTAGTCAAAAACGTTGTGATGATTTTAGTCATGCTTGGTGTGATGTTTTACATGAGTTGGAAGCTGACATTAGTCGTCCTGATTCTTCTTCCAATTGTGGTTGGCTTTATGTACCTGTTTAAAAAGCTGAGTACAGAGAATTACCGCAATATGCGTGATTTGCTAACCGACATTAACGCGAACTTAAGCGAGTCGATACAGGGCATGAGTGTCATCCAACTTATGCAGCAGGAAGAACGGTTCAATAAGCAGTTCAACGAGTTGACGGCGAACCATCTCGTCGCATCAAAGAAGGTTATTCGACTCAATGGTTTCTTGCTGCGCCCTCTCATGGATCTGCTGGCTGGTCTCGCATTGCTGTCACTGGTAGCTATTTTTGGCTTTAACGGTATCGAGATGATTGGTGTCGGTGTTCTTTACGCCTTCATAAGCTACTTAGGTAGAGTAACTGAACCTCTCATTGAAATGACTCAGCAACTTGCACTGCTTCAACAAGCATTAGTTTCGAGTGAGCGTGTTTTTGAGTTGATGGACGCACAAGAACAGAGCTACGGTGACGACCATAAACCACTACAAACGGGCGCGATTGAGTTAAGTAATCTCACTTTCAGCTATGATGGCAAGCAAGACGTCTTAAAGGACATCTCCCTACAAGCTGCGCATCAGGACTTTATTGCACTGGTCGGTCATACGGGGAGCGGAAAAAGTACACTCGCTTCACTACTGATGGGCTTCTATCCAACAAACAGTGGGGAACTGCTGATTGATGGTCGCCCATTGAAATCCCTAGGGAAAGATGTACTTCGCAAAGACGTTGCTATGGTTCAGCAAGACCCACACATTCTGCCAGCGAGCGTACGAGAGAACATCTCATTGGGTAGAGCGGTAGAAGATGAATTGATTTGGGATGCGTTAGAAAAAGTGGGATTGTCGGAGCAAATTCGTCGTTACCCCAATGGTTTAGATACAACTCTTGGACAAGGTGAAACAAACCTATCAGCTGGTCAAAAGCAGCTTCTTGCGTTAGCGCGTGTGTTAGTTGCGAAGCCTAAGGTACTCATCTTGGATGAAGCCACGGCGAACATTGACTCCGGTACTGAAGCTCTGATTCAAAAGAGCCTAGAAGTATTGCGTAAAGATATGACGCTGGTCGTTATCGCCCACCGTTTATCAACCATCTTAGATGCTGATCAAATCGTGGTATTGCATCATGGTGATTTAGTTGAGAAAGGTACCCACTCCGAACTGCTAAAACTTAAGGGACGTTACGCTCAAATGTACCAACTACAACAAGCAAATCGCCATATCCAGCAACTCGAAGGCGAGGAACAGTGGTTGGAAGAAGCGGTTTAAGCTCGTTCTTTTTAATTATCCTGAGCCTTGTGAACCTAACGTAAATTAGGCAAGCGAGGCTCAGTCATTTTCTTCATATTTTCAACAATTTTGATATTTCTTACCTATTATTGACATAACCCCTCGCTATTTTGAGCCCGCTCGTTGTAAAATCGCGCTAAATAACAAGTCAACCATTCATATACGGCCCGGAATTTCCACCCTAGCCGACGCTTTGGTTTGGCGATCTTAAATATTACTAAATAGAGTCATGACTACAGTCCATGGACCAAGATAAGTTTACTAATATCTATCGTTTGCCCGGATCATTACAAATTCGTATTGCGAAGTGGCAAAAAACGTTTCGTGGCACCTCTGATCTTGTATTGCATCAGGTGTTGATGGAACGAAATAAGCAGTTTAAAAAACCAGACTTTTTACCCAAAGGCTGGTGTATAACGCCTATCGATGAAAATGACATCACCATCACCCATCACGGTAAATATATTCAGACTGTGATGCGTACGATGCTAGATAGAAAAGTTTCTTATAAAAGACTCTTTTTATCGCGAATGGATGTAGAGAAAGGCGAGAAAGTTCTGCGCGAATATAAAGCGGAATGGGTAAGAAAACACAATCAGATTGCGAAGCGATACAACCAGATAAAGAAAAAGCAATATATGAACTTTGCTCGGGAAGAAGAAGAAACACTCTACCCTTCCATCCCTAAAGGCGAATTTGACAAAACTCTCTGGAACAAGCTGGTTGTGAGTAACTTTGGCCCAGAAAAGAAATACAAAAACCCTCATTACGTACGCAAAGCTAATTTCTAATATAGAAATCCCCCACCTAGCCTGGGGGATTTCTTTACTTTCTAGCCGTAGATTTCTTATTGCGTTGATTGTTGTTGAGAGAGTTAACACACTCTGTAAGCAGCGCACTCCCCAAATCAGAGATAATACTAATTCCATCAATTATCTGCTCATTCTTGCTGGTATCTCTTGCAGCTAAAATATCCGTACCCAAGTCATCAACGAATTACGCCCACACTAAGTAGAGAGCCACACAATACGTGTCGCGATACATTATTGAACCCAAACAGACGTACCAAATGCAGTGAAAGGAAACGAGTTAAGACGGTTCGATATAGATATTTGGAAACGAGGGACAATCTGGACGAAGAACAATGTTAGCGAGCATCATGATTCACAATGCTCGCACGGATAATGAACTAAGCTACGGCGATGAGAAAGGCTGGATGAGGGCCGCAGCGTTGTTGAACCAGTTAATGACGAGCGTCAGCGCCAAACTCTACTTCTTTATAGATATCGGCCAGCGACTTCTTACCTTGTTTGTCTTTGGCTGAACGCTTTCTTGGTTGATAGTGGTACTCTTGGTCATGCAAAGCTTCTTCATGTTCCTTTGCAGACTCTACGAATTCAGCATTCGCAAGTGCTTGTTGGCGTAAGCGGTTTACTCTTTCTAGGGTTTCCCACAACATACTTCACCTCCAAACGAGTTACTGTATACATATACAGTATTATTTATTCTGACCTCCTCGTCAATATTTTGATTCCCTTCACGGTTCCCTCCTCTACTCTCACATTAATCCCATGCCAGCGTAATGCTCTGGGTACTTATGAATAATTTGTTTTAGGTAGCCTTGATGATCGCGCAAGGCATTAACGCACTCTCGAGATAGCAAACCTTGGTAAACGCGTTTTTCAAGCTCTAACAAGGCATACGGAATTGACCACGCCTGACGATATGGATGATGGGTGGTCATGACATCAAACACATTGGCGACTGCCGCAATTTGCGCAGCAATTGGAATACCTGAACGATCCAACCCATGTGGATATCCTGAACCATCGAGGTTTTCATATTGATAAGAAATAATTTGCTGGAACAAAGTGACGCTTGGATGAACTGGATTACCGATCCTCGCCACTATGTTATCTGCTGATTCCACGCATTGTTCAATGTGCTCAGTTAACAACGCTTCTTGCTCTGCATTCACACAGCGTCGGTTGCATACTACCTCAGCAGGAAGCTTAATCTCGCTCAAAGTATGATAACGAGTAAACATACCGATTTGCTCGACAACTTCGTCACTAAACTGATAAGCATCAGCAAGCTGTGTCGCAATCAACTGAGCATACATACCAATGCGCTTAATGTGTGAGTAAACCTCTGGCGAGTACCCTGGCATCAAGCACTGCATTCTTTCTGCCAAAATTTCAATCGCATTGACGACATGATCTTCAGACTCAACGGCGAATTGCACCATTTCAAAATAGGGCTTTAGCCCATTCAAAGCTTCAACGCTAAATGCATTTGCTTGAATGGAGTTGAGGAATATAAAGCCAGTGAAAGTTTGACGATCATAGCAAGGGACCGCAACAGATGAGTGGTAACCTTCTTTCAGCAGAGTTTGAACTCGTGGGCAGTGGTTGATGTCGTAGAGATCGTTGACCACACGAGGGATAGCATTATCAGCAGCAATGCTTAGGTTGTGCAGTTTGCGAAGTGGCGCTTCGTGATGAGCCAAACACCAAGTGTCGAACTCACTTTCAGCAAAAGATTTTAGTATACCTTGTTTAGGGTGGTATTTAGCGAACGACACCCTATCAACACACGGTAAATGTGCCTGCATCCTATTCTTCAAAGTTTGCATTTGCTCATTAAGCGGTTTTGCAAACGGGTAAAAACTCCGCTGCGCCATACTTCACCTCCACTCCAAGTAGAGAAATCAGAAGAAAAGGCTCATGAAAGTCAGCGTATTTGATGTGATTAGAGCGGCTTTTCTCCACCTAAATTATCGACATACCACAACTTAAGTGTACGAAATAAAAACAGTTTTTCGCCAATATTTTCACCGAATATTCTACGGTAATTTAATCCAGATCAAAAAAGCCAGTGCGCGGTAACACACTGGCTTCTCTTCTATTCATCTGATTAATTAACCAAGCGCAGGAAGTACACCCAACGTAATAAGAACTTGTGCCATAACAATACCTGTACCTACAATCCCCGTAACAAGTAGTGCACCCTGACCACCAGCGACACGGTACTCTCCAGTAAACTCATCAGAACGACGAACCTTCACCACCATAACTAAAGGTAAGAAGATGGCAAGAATAGCCAAAGCAATTGCCGCGTAACCTAGTGCCATGATGAAGCCTTGTGGGTAAAACAATGCAAAGCCTAATGGCGGTGTAAAAGTGACTACGGCTGCGACTAAACGGTTTGGCTTTTCGCTATCGCCTTTAATGGTATCGCCCAAAAATTCAAACAGACCCAAACTTACGCCTAGGAAAGAAGTCAGAAGCGCAAGATCAGCAAATACACCGACTACACTGCCTAGGTTTGACTGGTGAACCGTTTGAGACAATTGACCAATCAAAGCGCTCAAGCCGCCATTCTCAATCAAAGTATCTTGGCTCACAACACCAAGTGTCACGACTTGCCAGAAGATGTAAATCACTAGTGGAATCGTTGACCCAACAATGATCGCTTTACGTAGAGACGACGTGTCACCGTCGAGGTAGTTAACAATAGCCGGGATACTGCCGTGGAAACCAAAAGAAGTAAAGATAACCGGAATTGCGGCAACGATAAGACCTTGCTCAATAGGCATGCTCAGCAGGTAAGATTCGGTCACGTTTGGCGCAAGGAATGACAGCACCGCAATCATAGTCACCATCTTCAGACCAAACAACACGCGGTTTACCTTGTCTACCGTGCCAGTACCCACCGTGACAACCATCGTCACGATAAGAGTAAAGATGATAGTTGAAGTCGAGCCAGAGATATCCAGGCCAAACCATTCTGTTAGGCGATCACCAAACTGAGCACCACCACCAGCGATGTAAGCAGCACACAATGAGTAGAACAAGAACAGCATTGCAAAGCTTGCTACCCATTTACCCTTTTGACCAAGGATTTGCTTTGCCAAAGTATGAAGGGTTGCACTGCTGTCCGCATACTGGTGAAGCTCAAGCATCAACAGTGCAGTAAACGCCATCAATGCCCATAGACCCAGCATAATGATTAAAGAAGTGGTGAAACCAATACCTGCTGAAGCAAGCGGAAGCGCCAGCATACCAGCACCTATTGTAGTCCCTGCAATAATCAGGGTGCTACCAAACACTTTAGATCGACTCATCGTATATTTATCTTTACAGCTTAATAAGATTTATCAGCATCAGATCGGGAAACGGCCCCCAAAACCTAACACCATATTTGGAATGATGACGATTCTGTAGGATCTTTCTAATAAGATCAAGCAAAGTGTAAGGATAAAAACCCACAAGTGTAAACTATATTATACAGACCAGCTTAAGCCCTCATTTCCGCCAGCAATTGAGCACACTCCTCCTCATTCATGAACTTAGGGACTGGGTAGTTCCAATGCGCCTCTTTAAGAATCAAAGTCACCAACTCATCAGTGTCAGAGAGTTTCAATACTGACGATGTTTGCTCGATACCAATCTCTTTATACAAATCTTCTAACCTATCAAGGAAATGTTGTGCGTTAGGAGTCTCTTCTCCGGTTGCATCTATCAACGATTCACTTAGGGCTGTCAGGTGTGGCTCAATCTCAGATAAAGAAAATCGAAGGACAGGAAGTAAAGCAAGACCATTTGCCATGCCGTGAGGCAACCCATACTTGGCACCCAAGCTGTGCGCAAACGCGTGCACGTAACCAAGGCTAGCTTTAGTAAAAGCCAAACCTGCATAATAAGAGGCCATCGCCATTTTTTGTCGAGCTTCAATGTTACTCCCCTCTTCAACCGCTTGTGGTAAGTACTCTAAAATGAGTTTGATAGCAGCGACCGAGTAGGCTTTAGTATCGCTTGTAGCATTGCGAGAAATATACGCTTCCACTGCGTGTGTTAACGCATCAATGCCTGTATCAGCGGTGATCTTTGCTGGTAAACCGACCATTAAACTCGCATCCAATGCCGCCATTAAAGGCACCAATTTCGGATCCATTAATGGCGTTTTAAGGTGGGTATCTGGCTCAGAAACAACAGCCGCAATAGTCACTTCTGAACCAGTACCAGATGTCGTCGGAATAACGAATAAAGGTGCGGGGGTTTTCCATACACGAAACAAACCAGCGAGCTTTTTAATGGATTTTTTGTTGGTCACTCTAGCTGCGATAACTTTGGCACAATCCATAGCAGAACCACCGCCGAGCGCTAAAATCGCATCGCACCCTGACTCCAAATAAGCAGCTAAACCGCTTTCAACTTGCTCATAAGTAGGGTCTGGTTTTACCTCAGAAAACAGCATCACCTCTAAACCGCTGGCTTTTGCGCTTTCGGCCACTTGTTCCGCCATTCCAATTTTTACCAACCCGTCATCGGTCACAAGGAGCAGCTTTTTAAAACCAAGATCTACAATTGCTTCTGTTAATTCATTGAGGCTGCCAGAACCAGAAAATAAGGTAGGTTTAGGAAAAGGGAGAACGTAAGCCGCTACTTTCAGCCCATTGGTGTAACCGCGATAAAGTAAGTGTCTCAGCATATAAATTCCATTTATTGGTTCAGGACAATCCAAGTCCAGTATCATAAAGTTTGAGTAGTTATTCTAGTTTGTTCTAGAACTATAGTTCACAAATAAAACTTGAACTCGTACCCCACCTTTCACCGCAAACCCACAAACAATCAACTACCATTTAGGTATCAAGATGTACTGGGGGGCTCATTGTGAGGCGCGTCTTGTATACAATGTTACTCGTTTCTTCATCTAGTTACGCTTCTTCAATGGCAAGTTTTCCTAATAACTGGGAAGACTATGTTCTGGTGAAACAAAGTATCATTCCTGCGAGCGATGTGGTTTTACCTCCACAAACTCCGACTTTTATTCAGCAAACGGTAAAGATGTACAACTGGGCGAATGGCGGGAAAGGAACCAACCTTTCTATCTACGTCCCTCAATCAAAACTAGAAGCTTATAAAGCTCATGGCCCCTATACCGACGGTATTACTGCCATCGCAGTATATGAAGAGTCCAATATTATCTTCGTAACGGAACATTTGGCTGGCGAAACCTTATATGGCACCTACGACAAACAAGAGAATGACATCTCAACACAGCACCCTTCTTTGAGCATCGAAACCTGCTATGGATGCCACAATGGCTATGAAGATATCTGCATCAACGGTACCTGTTCTGTACCGATTATTGATGTTTTTAATAAGTGAAGAGCCTAGTGAGAAATTCAATCAGAAGCACAATGTTCATCTCACACTTTCTGTTGGTTTTGGTCATGATTGGTGGTTTAAGTATCTATAACTTTCAGAATTCTATGGATACCATCATAAAAACGACGATTACATCCAGAGAGCATAGTGTAGCTGCGCTTGTAAGCCATGTAACGGATGCTGTACACGGTAATAACTATGCGAATTTGTTACTACCAGCATTAAAAACTCAACTCAAAATGCAAGATGAGCTCAACTATCTGTATGTGTCTGGACAATCCTCCACAAGTCAGCGACGTATGGAGATTGTTTACAGCAGAGAGATAGGTGAAGTTTGGCGCAGCCATTATCCCCCTAACTTCGAATCAACACTGCAACAGCGACTCAATCGCCTTGGTTCTGTTAAAGAGTCAAACCTGAGTACTCCAGCCAAAGTAGATTACCTAATTAACAGGCTAACAGATGCGAAAGCAAGGTATCGCCAAAGCTTAGAGCTCAACCAAAAATACGTTAAAGACCTTACACCTTGCCGAATGGAAAACAAAAGCCATATTGATTTTGATAAGGGCGTTATGTACATCAAAGTACCTTTATTAGATGACGTCTCCGGAACGGTCGAAATTTTATATGGCATTGAGCAAATAGAAAAAATCAAACAAGCCTTTATCCTAGATTTGTTTAAAGAGATTGTTATCAGCTTAGCCATTTCCTATCCTCTTCTCTTAACTTTGTCCTATCGTTTATCTTCGCCAATCAAACGCTTATCAAACTTCATGAAACAAAACTTTGAAGCAATCTCACTGCTACAAGTTCCAGAAAGCCATAGAACAGATGAAATTGGCGAACTAGCAAAATCTTTTAGCCAACTGGTCGATAAAGTCACAGACAAAAACAAGCGCTTAAACGAGCTGACTAAACACGACCCGTTAACTGGTCTATTGAATCGCCGTTCACTCGATTCCTCTTTCCGCTTGTTAAGCTACCAAGCTCAAGAGGCTTACATCACGTGCTTCTACATTGATATCGACCTATTCAAAGCTTACAACGATTACTATGGGCATCTTAGCGGGGATGAAGCGCTTAAGAGTGTGAGCCATGTACTCAATATGATGGCGGACATACACCAAGGTTATGCTTTCAGGATGGGCGGAGAAGAGTTTGTCTTGATGGTCAACTTGGCAACTCAAGAAGAGAGTGAAGTATTAGGTGAGCGACTCAGAACCGAGGTCAAGAGACTCAATATCAAACATGCGCCACTAACGAGAAGCCATGTTTTATCAATATCTATTGGTATCGCATACTGTTCAACACAAGATGCGGAGTTTATTGAACCTCGATCCCTTCTCAACAAAGCTGATGCTGCTCTTTATCAAGCGAAAAAGCTCGGTAGAGACCGTGTTATTCTCCATTCGAAAAAGCAAAGAGGCAGCGCCTAAACATCGTAACTTGAGTGTGCATATATCTTCATTTTCATTCTAGATCTGCACCACATATGGCCGAGCATCTCGTACCGCTTTAATATTTCATGTTTTCTTTTTTCTCATTCAAACTCATACCCAGTTCAAATTAATGAATTATTTATTTAAGTGAGGATAATCTTTTCTATTAACACCAAGTATCATTACTGAGATAACACATAAATAAAATCATAAAACGTCGGACAAAGTAATGAAGCAATCCCCTGCTAACTATTCACCAACAGGCTTTGAAGTAGATCTTAAACATGCGCTAATTTGGGTAGCGAGAGCACTCGATTACGTCGGTGTGGATGACACACACCACAGTCACAGAGTGGCGTATATCGCTTATAAATGTGCAGTCGCGATGAAATGGGATATTAAAAAAGCGGAGTTTTGTTACTTCGCTGGAATGATTCACGATTGTGGTGTTTCTGAGACTAAAGAGCATATGATGCTACTCGAGGAGTTGGTTCCTCAGGATGCTCAAGCGCATTGCATTAGAGGGTATCAGTCGCTAAAACAATGTAGCTTGCTCGCTCAATTTGCGACGCCTATCCTTCATCACCACACTCGTTGGCAAGACCTAGAACAATCGGATATTTCACCATTTGAAAAAGATATCGCTGCCCTTCTCTACTTGTCTGACCGATTGGATTTTTTAAGAGCTCATTACGCTACAGACTGTCACTCTGATTTGGTGACACTGCATGAAAATATTATCGCCGAAGCCGTACTCGCGAACTCAGGAACACTATTTAACCCCGACATGTGCGAAGCGATGGTGAAACTCATCATGACAGACGGTTTCTGGTTTGCAATGGAGTCAGAAAACATCGAAACCATCGGCTTGAATTTCGAGAACATCGATTGGTTGCAAAAACAACTAACGATTGAAGATCTCAACAGCCTTGGGTTGTTTCTCGCTAAGATCGTTGATGCTAAAAGCCCTTTCACTTATCAACATTCTCAAAAGGTCGCAGAGCTTTCAAGATACTTAGCGAAAGAAATCGGTCTCGATGAACACCATCAAGAGATGATATTTATCGCTGGTCTAGTGCACGATATCGGAAAGCTAAAAACACCGGATGAGATCCTGCATAAAGAAGGGAAATTAAATGAAGAAGAGTACACTCGAATCAAACGCCATACGATAGATACCGAGCTGGCACTTCATAAAGTATTTCCGAATGCAAAAATAGCAGAGTGGGCGTCGAATCATCATGAAAGACTGGATGGATCTGGTTATCCCTACCACAAAACTGCAGACGAGCTCGATATGCCATCAAGAATTATTGCCGTTGCTGATGTCTTCCAAGCTCTATCTCAAGATCGCCCTTACCGAGGCAGAATGACACAAGAGCAAATTTCCAAGCTCATGGATGAAATGATTGAAAGTCAAAAACTCTGCCACGATGTATATGGCGTCCTGACTAAAAACATGGCGTGTTGCTACCAAATTTCCACTGACGTGGAATAACCTCTAGCAAAAAAACAAAAAGGACACGTCTAACGTGTCCTTTTTGTTTAATGGGCGATATCAAGCTGGTTGTCTTTCACACCGTTAATACGGAACCAACCTGCGATACTAAATCGCTTTGCGTTTGTCG
The DNA here is from genome assembly GCF_052037695.1 of Vibrio sp. WZ-1. Taxonomy (NCBI): domain Bacteria; kingdom Pseudomonadati; phylum Pseudomonadota; class Gammaproteobacteria; order Vibrionales; family Vibrionaceae; genus Vibrio; species Vibrio sp. WZ-1. The sequence continues at coordinate 209,954 of NZ_JBQEQR010000075.1, forward strand.
GTAATACTTCATGAGGGAATTGCTCAGACAAAAATACAAACAGCCGACCAGAGCGCGGTGGAATAGTCGCAATTTTGTTGTCATTCAAATCGTACACCACCAATTCACCGGCATCTTCTTCGCTCCACGATTCGTTCATGTAGAACACGGTGGTTAGACGGCGGTTTTCATTGCCTTTAAAGCAATCTAGGTGCTTTTGGTAGAAGTCTCCTTTCTCGTATTTCGCAAAGTGAGCTTCATACTCAAACAAACCTAGGAAGAAATGACGGTTCGCTTCCAAACGGATCTCTTCCATCTTGTCCAAGAAAGACGCAACTGGTGTACCCATATCACGCTTCAACCACTGGATCTTATCACTACGAATGGTTTCAATACGAGTCACGTCGTCGTTACGACCAATACGTGCTTTCTTCCAGTCATCAGGAATACAGTCACGCAGCTCAGCCACTTCCTCTTGAGAAATAAAATCATCCCAGATGTAGTATCCGTGCGTCGATAACGCGTCGATCAATTTGTTCATTCTATGCTGTTCACTCGTGTGGGTTTGGGCAGTCTATATAAGAAATTCGTGCTACAACAACAAATTCCATTTTCTATCGACACGACAAATGCAGCCAAACAACAAGGTTCGGACGTAAAAAAACCGCTCTCGTGAGCGGCTCAATTAGGTTCAGTTATCGCACTTCAATTATCGATTTTGAAGCGTTATAGAACGAGGTCGGATTGGACGAATTCGCTGAATCATCGGGCGTTGCTTTTTCTTAAGCTGGATATGACACATTTCCAACACAAGACCAAACGCCATCGCGAAATACACGTAACCTTTGTTGATGTGAATTGCGAAGCCTTCTGCCATCAACAGACCACCCAACAATACTAGGAATAGTAAAGCAAGAGTCTTAAAGCCCGGGTAACGCGTCACTAGGTTGTTGATTTTCTCCGCCGTCAACACCATCACAATCGCCGAAGAGATGATCGCTACCACCATGATTGGTACTTCGCTCGTTAGACCAACCGCAGTAATCACCGAGTCCATCGAGAACACGGCATCAACGGCAACGATCTGAAGCAGAACCACAGCAAGGCCAGTACGAACATGGGTCGAATGACCGTGTTCAGTATGTGTTAACCAACTCCACAACTCTTTCAAGCTTTTCGCTAGTAGGAATGCACCACCCGCAATCATAATCAAATCACGACCAGTAAACGTAAAGTCGCTGAAGCTGATTAACGGCTGAGTAAGTTGCATGATCCAAGAGATCGAAAACACCAAAACGATACGCGCCATAACCGCAAGACCAATACCTAAGTTTCGGGCAAGTTTACGCTGGTGCGGAGGTAATCGTTCACACAGAACGGAGATAAATACGACGTTATCAACGCCTAGGATAACTTCAAGAGCAAACAAGGTAGCGAAGATAGCCCACGCTTCTGGTTGCATGAAAAGTTCTAACATGAGTATGCCTCCTGTGATTGGAAGCCATACAATGAATTGTTCAGTCGACTAAAGGGGTCGTCCATTAAGTTTATTTAAACCTCTTATATTTAGGAAAGCCGAGTAAATCACCTCTCCTACTCGTTCGCAATCCCTTGTTATGTCAGGCTTCTGTCAGGCACCTTTAGTACTCTAAAGGTTATTGCCACCACTCACTCTATCAAGCGCCAAGTTGAGCCAAACTATTGCATCGAACACGAAAAGAAACACCGTATTTTTCGTGCTTCTGCAATAGTAAACAAATGTTTCAACGTAATATTTTGATATACTGAGAAAAATCACACGAGTTAGCCTTGCGAATGGACTATATAACACTCTCACGCATTAGCCTTAAACACCTGACGGTATTACATATGCTGCTGACAACGCATAGCGTCACTCAAGCAGCTGAACAACTGTGCGTGACCCCTTCCAGCGTGAGTAAAACCCTCAGCCAATTGCGAGACATTCTTAAAGACGATCTTTTCTACCGCGATGGCACCCGTTTAGTCCCAACGCCGTTTGCTCTGAACATCGGTCCTTCGGTACACGGCATTCTGTCCAGCATGAACGGCTTGCTTTACCAAGGTTCATTTAATCCTGCGTATTACGAAGGCCGGTTCTCATTAGCGATGCGCGAAAGCACCTTTGAGATCTTCGCCCCTATGCTGCAAAACCTATCTCAACAGATGGGCAGCCGAGCGCAATTGAACGTCTACGCCAAAGAGCAGATGAGTTTTGATTCTCTGATCCGTGGGCAAGTTGATTTTATGATTCTGCCGCACGACATCAGCCAGCCACCAACGCACAACAAAGACTTGGTATGGCAGACGATTCTAGAAGATGAAATGATCTGTTTGATGGGCAGTAATAACTCGTTAGCGAAGGAAGAACTCTCAGTAGAGAATTATCTGTGTGCGAGACACATTGGCATTCACGATAAAGACTTGTCTCAACCTTACTTTGAGCAGAACCTAACCCAGCGTTATGCCAAGCGTAGTGTGGCGATGCACGTGGCAGACTTTGGCTCCGCAGCGGTGATGTGTCACCACTCCGATTATCTATTCACTTGTTCAAAGCTTTGGGCCCAAATAGCACTGCAAGCGAAAGGATTGGTAGAGAAGCCTTTGCCGTTCGAGTACGGACAAGTGGCGTACAGTTTGGTATGGAATAAAGCGAGTCTGAACGATCCCGCTTTAAGATGGCTACAACAGAAAGTGCTTAAGGCATGTGAAACCTTGGGGGTATGCAGCAAGCCCAGAGTGAATAAGCTCTAAGCTCACTTACCTTGCTTTACTACACGTAGACCGATGGCCTGGTCATTGGTCTACTAACAAATTGACTTAACTGAGCGTGGAAGCGTTCCATTTCATCCTGAGAACATTTCTCCCACTCCAGAGCTTCACCCGTTACACCATGATGTTGAAAGGCATTCAAACGGATGTTGACCGACTCAGGTAGTGATTGCAGATAATGCCCGACAGCCACGATTTCAGTATCGAGATCGCTCTTACCCGGAATATGAAGCAAACGTACTTCATACAACTTATCAGCGTTGGCTAAGTACTGAATCGTTTGGAATACGCGGTGATTATCCCGCCCCACTAACCACTGATACGTTTCACTTTGCCACGATTTAAGGTCAATCATCGCACCATCCATGTACGGTAAGACTCTTCCCCAACCTGCGGTGGATAAAGAACCATTGCTATCGATGAAACAAGTGAGATGCTGCAATTCAGGATCGCGTTTGATGCCTTTAAACAGCGCAATAATAAAAGGAAGCTGTAAGGTAGATTCCCCACCGGATACCGTCACACCGCTAATGAAAAAACGCTGTTTTCGTATCAAATCGAGCATTGCCTCCACAGAGTAGTCCGTAATTTTTGGATTAGATTGATACTGACATATCTCTGTACAACGATCGCAGTGGGTGCACTCCTCTTTAAGCCAAACAACGTTGTTGTTTTCGTCGAACTTCAGTGCACCTGCCGGACACTCACTCACACAATCGCCACAATGATTGCAGTTATTGATGGTGTGCGGGTTGTGGCAGTTGACGCACTGATAGTTACAACCCTGTAGAAAGATGACTAGACGGTTTCCCGGCCCATCAACACAAGAGAACGGAAGGATACGAGTTACCTTAGCTAAGAGGTGTTCCGATCGTCTAGCCATCTTATTCTTATCCGTCACCAATTACTTAGCGTAAGTCGGTGACATTTCATGACTCACCACACGTGGTGAACGCTCTAAAATACCGGTATTCTTCGCCGCTTCCGCACCTAAGAATGTTGTATTGGTACGTGAACCTTCTGCATCATATTTGGCGATATCAGACAGTTTCACCATATACCCCGTTACGCGAACCAAGTCATTCGATGCTACGTTTGCCGTGAACTCACGGTAGCCAGCATTGAGCGCTCCTTTACAAAGGTTGAACATCGCTTCTGGGTTTGATTTCACTGTTTCGTCGATGGTCAGAATATCGCTGATGCCTGAGCGGTAGTATTGGTGATGACCCGCTGTCGCTTGCACGTAAGACACAGGATCTGGTTCGTTGCCGTAAGGAATACGAACGCCCGGCGTCACATCCAAGTCAAGGCTGATGCCACCTTGCGCGTGTAGTAGCGCTTTGCCTTCTAGGCCAAACTTCACTGGTGTGCTTTCTACCAATTCAGACAATTTTGCAGAGATTGCGTGACCTAGCTCGTTTGCAACAGCATCTCGACCGTAACGGCTTGCATTGCCTTCTTTCTCTAGCAATACGTTCACCGCTTCTGCCATGCCATAAATACCGTACATTGGCGCAAAACGAGATTCTTCAATCAAACCTTCTTGTGTTAGGAAGCCTTTGAAGAATTCCGACTTCTCATGCAGATGTGAAGCGCGTGCGTCCATCAACTCAACCATCAAGCCATGGTATTCCGGTAGTACATTGTTAAAGAAATCATCACGATTTTCTGCACGGTTTGCTGCTTCTTTCAGGTTCATGCGCACAAGCGTGTTTGAACCACCAGCCAATGGCAGTGAGTTGTAGCAGCTTACGATACCAAAGCGAGCACCTTCGTACGCATTGGCGTGTATTGGGTAGTTCGCGATGTGTGGCTTGCTGCACTCACAAATATTTAGTGTTGCTTGTTTTAGTAAATCGTCTGGAGTTACTGCTTCGTCGTACATGAACGTTAAGTTTGGCGCGATCTGTTTTAACTCAGCGTCTACTTTCAAGATCGTGCGACAAATGATGTTGTCCGTCGGACCAATATTCACGTGCATGAATGCATCTGGCAATGTGCGATCAAGCATGATCCAGAAGTGTTTTAGCTTTTTGTAGATTTGCTCGTCAGTAAGGTCACCGATGTAAGGCATCAGAACATCATCAAGCTGTCCAAGGTAAACAGGAATGTTGGTGACCGAAGGTACATGATGATAAATGATGGTCAACATGTTGATCGCATCATCAAAATCTTCTGCTGGAGCTAACTCCAAGTATTCAGAGCCTTGAGAAAGAAATTTTGCGTAATCTGGCAAAACATAACGCGGCTTAAACGGCGCGTGACCTTCAAACATGTCACATATGACGCCTTGCTGCATCGCTTGGCTTACCTCATCAGAGACGGTCATATATGGAATAGTGGCTTCGGCTTCCAAAGCAAGAAAGTTCGATTTCTGTTTTGGAGACAAGTTGCTATCTGTCGCGATAGCAAGGAAACGCTGCTGAAGATCGGAAAGGCTTTGAGTCATCTAAGATGTTCCTGGAGAAAATACAACCAATATCCCCCTTTCAAGCCTATACCTCGAAAGGGTGAGTTGTATTTTACGCTCTAGGAGTCTTTGCCACTAATGAAAAAAACAAAACAAGCAATTTCCATTTTGGAAATAAGATTTTCCTAATTTAGTTTAAGTTTTAATAACTTAGCGGAATAATTATCAATTCAGCTACGATGCGCAGTTGACAACATCACGCCTGCACTGATGAAGACGCCCCCAGTCAGACGATTGAACAACTTCGCTCGTCCTTTCGCAAACAGCCAATCCGATGTTCTCACACCTAGCAAGCCATAGAAGGTCAGCCAACTCAGTTCGAACACCACAAAGGTACTGGCAAAGACAATATATTGTGTGAATAACGATGCAGATGGGTCAATAAATTGAGGAAACAGCGCGGTAAAGAAAACAATGGCTTTTGGGTTGCTCGAACCAACAATAAAACCGCTAGTAAATGCGCTTAAGTAATTTGAAGAAGACTGCTCAGGCTGCGCTTGTGAAAAATCGCTTTGCTTCGAGCGCAATGCTTGGATACCAAGCCAAATAAGATATGCAGCACCACACCATTTGATGATGTTAAAGACCAACTCCGAAGAAGCAATGACAACGCCAAGACCAGTAAAAGATAGGGTAAGTATGATGGTAATCGCGGTCAAACTACCAAGGGCGGTCGCAAAAGCATGGCGAAATCCGCTGCTAACCCCTTTGCTCAGACAAAGTAACGAGCTAGGGCCAGGAGAAGCCGTCAGGACAAGTATTGCGAGGGTGTAGTAGATCCAAGTATCGAGTTGCATGAGAGATTCCTTTCTATCCGCATTAACGTGCTAAATAACAAAACAAACAACCGTCCACTGGTTAATTGTTATTCAATAAAAATACGGTTTATATGCAACAATGTAAAGTATATTAATCGTAAAAAGGTTTAGCATCTACTTCAAGAGTTGACGGTGATACCGCCTGCTCAATAGTCAATGAGCTGGACTTCAAATCAACCATAGCAACATCGGTATATCGCTTGTACTTTCTCGAGTAAAAACACTTAACTATGGGTTTGAGCGGTTGCGACTGGCTGGATGTCCATACGATACCAACACGACCGTCGCTGAGTTGAACGAGAGAGCCAACTGGATATACACCAATACAGTTGATGAATTTATACACTAAGTCCGCATCGAGATGAGTTGGCGTCAAGCTAAGAAGAATCTTAAAGGCCTCTGCAGAACTCATGCCTTTTTTGTACACACGGTCTGCTGTTAGAGCATCATAAATATCAACAATGCCGCTCATTCGGCCATGCATTGGGATTTGCTCGCCTTTCAAACCACGCGGGTAACCATTGCCATCCAGTTTCTCATGGTGCATCAAACACACATCACGGCTTACTGCGCTCAGGCCTTTTACGCCTACAATAATTTCGCCAGCGAATACTTGATGAAGCTTCATGTGTTCAAACTCTTCCGGCGTTAAACGTGCTGGCTTATGTAGGATTTCGTCATTGACTTTGATTTTACCCACATCATGAATGATGCCGCCAATGGCAAGTTGTTTTAGTGTTTCTTTATCCAGACCTAAATGCTTACCGAAAGAGACCAACAAACACGCTACGTTAACGGAATGCTCAAGTAAATAAGAGTCTTTTTGGCGAAGTGCCGAAACACATTGAAGCGCATCTGAATCGATTAACACACTCTCGATCATGTCATCCGCCCACGATTCGATCTCGTCGACTTCAATAATTTTGCCTTCAAAAGTTTGGTTCAGCAGTTTTTGCGCTAAGCCTTTGGCTTCTGCAATTAGCTTCTTTGCTCGCTTGTGTTGCGCTTCTCTTGTCCGAAAAGCGCGAGGAACTTTTGTTTGCGCGACGACTGGTGATTGTTCTTCAGATTCAACAACTACAGGTTTAAACACACAAGCACTCGAAGATAACCTTTGATCAACCCAAACAAACTTAACTCCGCTGGCTTTTAATTTTTCTATGCCCTGTTGCGTAGAAACACGACCAGCATTCGCGAGGTTTACACGTTTATTTTGCTCTATAGCAGTCACAAACATACCAACACCCATGTCTGTAATTGCTATTTTTATCGAGTCTTCTGGGTTGTACTGCATAAATCAAGGTGTCTACGTTTTAATTAATGTACCTATTATATGATATCGGACCATTTCCCGTCATAATAAATTAGCGAGTACATGTCTTATTGAGACTTAAATCAATAATATTGTAAATCTCCACACATAGAGCAAGGATAATGACTGCTCAATTTATCGTCATATAATTTCGCGTTTTTATAATTTGACAGCCAAATCAATAACTACTTCAAATAATTAGTATTTCCGGTTGACTATCATATTTAAATCAACAAGATTGGTAATATGGCTTTCGAAATTTCAGTCTGTTGCATTATTTTAGATTTGATTGCGTAAACGCAATGACACATTAGATTGATAACTTTATAACTACTATTAAAATACGTAGCGTTAAAAGATAAACTCACAAATCATGTTGAGTCGATTGTTCTCCCTAGACCATTACTCCACAATAGCATTTTCTGCAAGAGCGATAGCTAATGACAAGTAACGTTGAGCCTACTGTAACGGAGCAAGACCGAGATTTTCTTAAGATTGTAGAAGAAAAGTTCATCCATATTTTTGACGTCTTCAATGAAGGCCTTTTTTATATGGACGAGTTTGGATCGATGGTTTTTTACAATCAGAAATTCTATGAGCAGTTTGGCATCAAAACCGGCCAGATCAGTTTAGATGATTGGCTAGAGTTGGTTCATCCTCTTGATCGTAAAAGACTCGCTAAACGAGTTGATGCTCATATCTCAACAAGTGATACCCGAATAGCGACGACCTATCGTTTGAGAAAGCCTAATGGCCAGTACATCTGGTTAGAAGGCATCGCGATGACCAAAGAAAGTGAATATGGTCTCTACATGGTGGGGAGCCATAGAGATATCTCTGAGAGAAAGTTGATGGAGAGCTATATTCATCAAGTTGCTTTTCATGATAGCGCATCAGGGATCGCAAATCGCAGCAAATTGCTCCTTGATATAAAGGAACATATACAAGCTGACTATGACCAAGCCTCTCTCATTTATATTCGCATCGAGGACATCAAATCCTTTCTAAATCACTACGGTAGTGACCTCGTGGAAGACTTGGTTGATAAGCTCTTGGAAACACTCAATCAACTACCTCAATCAGTCAGTGATGTGTATCGAATTCATGATGATGATTTTGCTATTCTCATCAACGAAGCATACGCACTCGAAGAGCTACTAGAGTTTGCAAAAACCATTAAAAAGCATTACCACCAAGCGATGCTTGAAGATGGAAAGTTGTTGGGTAGCAATATCAGTATCGGCTTATATCCAACCTTTGATGTTGATCTCTCAGCAGAAGAAATCATTCACAAAGCTGCGCGCACCTGCCAATACGCTTGTGAAAAGAGAAACGATCATATTGCGGTATACAGCCAAAAAACCCAACAAGCCGTTGATAGATACTTCTTTATAGAGCAAGGTTTAAAAGCAGCGCTAGACAACCATACTCTTAGCGTTAAGTTTCAACCTATCATTTGTGCTCAAAATGCAAAAATAGCGAGCTTTGAAGCCCTTGTCCGCTGGCGAAGTGAAGAGTTTGGAGAAATCTACCCTGATGAATTTATTCCAGTTGCCGAAAACAAAGGCCTAATCGTAGAACTTGGCTACCAAGTTTTTGCTAAAGCTTGCACCTTTATTAAAGAGTATCGAGAGCGCTATCAAAGCCAAACACGCGTCAACGTTAACGTTTCTGTTCTACAGTTGTTGAATAGTGATTTTCCCGCAACCATAAAAGCAATGGCCGACGAGGCTGGTGTGCAACCAAGCTCCATCGTATTGGAACTTACTGAGACCTTTATCTTAGATAGTAATCAAGCTGCTATTGAGCCATTGAACTCGTTAAGCGAACTTGGCTTCGCACTTTCTCTTGATGACTTTGGGGCTGGTTACAGTTCTCTCAATTGCTTCTTTGATTTGCCAATGACGCAAATCAAGATCGATAAAAGTATGGCTTGGAAAACACTGACGAACCACTCTTCAAGAGAGTACTTGAAGTTCTTAATCGCTATGTGTCAGGAAAACGAAATAGAAGTTGTCATTGAAGGTATTGAAGACGCTAAGATGAATGTATTCTTCACCGAGCTTGGCGTTGACTATTTACAAGGTTATTGGTTCTCAAAACCGCTCTCTGTAGCGAGCGCTAGCCGATACACTTTAGTTCAATCGTAGTCTCACTTATTTTTGCGCTTGTAACAAAAAGTTCACCCAATCAGTCCTCATCTTATGAAATGCTGTGGCGCGATGAGATTACTTTTTGGTGAAAGGGCCTTTAAGGAAGAATGTTACTTCATTACAACAGGCTAACGAGCGCTTCAACCAGCATTGAAATTCGCAGTCTGCTCTTAGTACTGGCCATCATTTTTATTATTAACACGCCGATAAGCTATATTAAACAAGAGAAAATTGAGGATCATGTGCAACAAGTGGACGCTGCACATGAGTCATATAAACTTCGTAAGAACTTAATTAATAACTACTTAAACTTATCGAATACAATTATTGCAGAGCACTATTTCGACAATCCCCTTCCCTTCGAAAATACTGTTCAGCAGTTACTCACAGAACAATCACTGTTCAAAAGTATTCGAGTAATATCCAATAAGCCTAATCTCCAACTTGCTATCAGTGAAATATTACCTTCGTATAATCACTTCTATAAAAGCCATTACCTAAAGAAAATTCAGGACCAAACTGTAAAAGGAAAATCTTACTTCATTGGGATGATTGATATCGACCACTTCAAATCAGTCAATGATACCTATGGACATGATATTGGCGATCAAGTAATTAAGCGTGTATCTGCCGTGATAAAAAGTAGAATCCGAACCAGTGATTACGCTTTTAGAGTAGGAGGTGAAGAGTTTGTGGTATGGTAAAAACCGACTCAAAAGAAATCGCTCGCTCTATATTTGAGCGAATTAGACAAGACATTGCGAGCACAAATACCATACCAAAAGTAACGGTTTCTTGTGGAGTTAGCCCAGTAGAACATTGCCTTCAGCAATCCATTAAATCTGCGGATGCTCTATTATACTTAGCCAAAAACAACGGCAGAAACCAAGTGAAAGATGCAGCTTAGCATCTATCACTCGAATCAATAAATCTACCTGAGTATGTGTATTACCTTAGTTTTTCAAACACGACACTTTGATCTAAGTATTCATGATATTGGCTGTAATCCAGCCCCATGTCGAATACATATCGAGTCACCAAATTACGTACACATTCGATCAACTGATCCGCTTGCCATGGCTTTTCAAAATAGCGGTCTATGCCAGCTGAGTTAATCGCGTTAATGGTATCTGTATGAGTTGCCTGCCCCGTCAGTAGTACTTTACGAGTGTGCACAAATCGAGAATCCTTAGATACCTCAGTAAGTAGCTCAACTCCTGTCTTACCTGGCATAACATGGTCAGAAATAAGTAAAGCTATCATTTCTCCTTCAGCATCAAGCTCGTCCATCAGTTCCAAAACTTCAGCTGCTGATTCACAATCTTCAATGTTTAGCCACGTTGTCAGTGGCTGCAAATCTTGTAGGACAGCGCTTAAAACCTCACGCTGGTCATCCACGCAAATCAAATTAAGCTTTTCCATGTTCTTCCTCTACAGGTAGTTTGATTCTAAATATGGTGATTTCTTTATCGCTCTTAACCGCTACCGAACCGTTGTATCCAGCAATGATCCGTTTCACTATTGATAGACCTAAGCCCAGTCCAAATGATAATCCACCCTTTTTAGTGGTAAAGTTTGGTTGAAAGATCTTTCGTCTTGTCGCTTCACTAATCTCAGGGCCATTATTTGCAATCGTGACGAGAATGCGGTTTTTATTGACTCTGGTTTGTATATCAATTTCCGGAGACTCTGTATCTCTAAGTGCATCACAAGCATTCTTTAAAATATTGACCCAAATCTGCACCAACTCCGTCTGCGAACCGACAAATACTGGTAGCTCTGCAGGGCTAAATTTCACTTTTACTCGCCTCAAATCACTTTGCAACAGGGCAAGCGCTCGGTTAATTGAATCATTAATACTCAGAGCTTCATCAAGATCTATATCCGTTCGACCAAGCTGTTTGACAGACTTAACAATCCCAACGGTGTGCTTAGAAGCTAGTCTTAAGTCATGAAGATCCCTTCCCATTTGCCAGAAACGAATCGCTTCTTCAGGTCGTTTAAGCCAGTGTTCATTCAGGTAGTCGGTAGGAACGGCACGCGCCAAATCTCTTGCCAGATCTTTTGGCAAAGCATACTGTTTTTCAAAATGTCTGCCACGAGTTCTGGCTTCACTTGACGTGACTCTTTGCCCTTGCATCAAGCCATAATCAAAAAACTGACTCGCTTCGGGATGAATCTCCTCCAGTAATTCCATAATTACTATTTCTAAGCGCTCAGACTTACTACTCACAACACCAATTGCATTATTGAGTTCATGAGCAATGCCTGATGCCAGTTGGCCTAACGTCGTCATTTGCTCCGCAGTATGGAGTTTCTGTAGCGCCTTCTCTTTTGCCAGAGCTTCTTGTGTCGCTCGGCGTTGACGACGGGATAATTCATTAACAATTACTGGCATAAACTGAGTGGTTAAAGGCCCGTACTCCTCTTCAGCGACAACTGGTGTATGACGCTCAATCCATGCTAGTTCAACATCTGATTGTGCAATTACCGTCGACGAGGCCGTCCAAGTGCCAGAAAAGAAGCTATGAACACCAATAAACGCTCCAGCAGACGCTGAAAATACCTGAGTTTGACTCTTACCATCTTCGGAATAATAACCAGCGAGTTCTCCAGAAAGTACGTAGTAAAGCCTCTCGTTGTAGCCCTCTTGCTCAATCAATATAGAGCCGGATGCCACCGTTATTCGTCGCTCTATATCACTAAAGTAACGCTCTACTAGAGCATCTAGTTTACTCTCGTACATGAATTACCCGATATGACCCACAGTATGGAGGACCCACACCATAAAGAAGCTCAGTAGCACACCAACAACGCCAAGAACCACACCGACTCTAGCCATTTGGTTACTCTGCACATGGCCAGTTGCATGGGCTAATGCATTCGGAGGGGTACTGATTGGCAGAGACATACCTAACGATGCTGCAAAAGTAACGACAAGAATCAACGTCACTTCTCCACCTAATGGCGTCAGCGAGGCCATAGAGGTGCCAAGTGCCGCCATAATTGGCATTAGCAAGTTTGCTGTGGCGGTGTGGGACATAAAGTTTGCCATCAACAGACATAAGAATGCCGCGCCAAAGAGCACCACATAAGGAGAGAACTCATCAAATGGGATGCTATGAACAACCAGTTTTGCCAAGCCAGTTTTATCAAGTGCTAATCCTAATGCGATACCACCTGAAACCAGCCAAAGCACATCCCAAGATATTTTCTTCAAGTCTTCTTTATTGATAATCCCTGTCAGGGAGAAGACGGCCACAGGGATCAATGCAACAGTATATGAGTTCATGCCATGAGCCGACCCCATCAACCAAAGCAGAATGGTACCCGCGAAAGTGATGTATACAATCATCGCCTTTGGCGTCTTTAGGAACTTACTCTTGATATTCAAGTCGATTGTTGTTTGTTCCGCTTTGTACATAAAGCCAATCAGGAACCAAGCTAACGCCATCATAATCACAACAAACGGCACACCAAAAACCATCCATTCTCCAAAAGTAATCAAGTTATCTCCAACGAGATACTTCAAGGCAATCGCATTTGGAGGGGTGCCAATCGGCGTGCCGATACCACCAATATTTGCAGCAACAGGAATGCAGAGTGCAAACGCTATACGACCAGGATCTTTGGGACCAAATACCGCAATGACTGGAGTTAGAATTGAGAGCATCATCGCCGTCGTAGCAGTATTCGACATAAACATAGAGAAAACGGCCGTGATTAACATTAATCCAAGCATGACATACTTGGGGTTCTGGCCAAATGGCTTAAGTAACACGCGCGCTAGGTTGACATCCAGTCGATATTTAGTGGCTGCCATCGCAAGAAAGAAACCACCTAAGAAAAGCATGATGATTGGGCTAGCAAACGTCGCCATAATTTCATGGTATTGCAACAGTTGACCAAAGTGGTCTTGCCCTTCATTTAGCCTAAAGAACACCAACCCTTTGTTTGAGACCATCAGCAATTCCAGCACGATAATAACCACTGAAGTTGCATAAATTGGAATAGGCTCAAACACCCAACATAGGGCTGCCAACAAAAATATAGCAATCACTCGTTGTTGGACAACAGTGATACCTTCAAACGGAAATGCCGAAAGAGGCAAAAGCAAAATGATTAACGGAATAACCGTCGGGATGATGTATTTTAGATAAGGGCGCATAAAACTACTTCTCTTCCTGAGATGATTAGCCTTTAGAATACAGGCGGAGTTCGAACAATAGAGCGGTAACTCTAAATAATCCGAACAGAAATTATGCGCACTAGTTGAGGTGTAAATAATGGTTTTAGATCAATGAAAAATGATTCATAACCAAAAAGTTATCTTATCTGTGTTCAAGCTCACTAAAAGTATGTAGGACAATAAGAAAACTATTTTTTGTATGAATCTCTCCATTACTTTGAATGACAGTTTTGTTCAGGATAAGGAAACTCCGGGCAACAAAAAGCCCAGAACAATGTCTGGGCAGTTGAATTAAATTGCGGTTGCTAAGCGTGGTTTGTACAAGCAGTTTTCGCCATCAGGGCGAGTTTTAAAGCGGCGGTGAAGCCACATATATTGGCTCGGGCTTGCCATGATCGATTTCTCGACAATTTTATTGACGAACACTGCCGCTTGGTCAGGTTCATTTTTAGGAAAACCTTCAACTGGGGCGTGGATCGTTAGCGTATAGTGGCCATCACGTTCTCTGACCATTGTAAAGGGGACGATCGCGCAATCTGTGGCATCGACCAGTAAACTCGTACCGGTTGTAGTACATGCGCGCTTTACTGCAAAGAGCGGAGCAAAAGTAGAACGACGTGTACCATAATCATGATCCGGTGCGTACCATACGCGCTCACCAGAGTTTAGTGCCTCTAGCATCCCTTTCACGTTCTTTCGATCGATTAACGTTCGGTTTGAGCGTGAACGGCCCTTGTATTGAAAGTAATCAAAGCACGGGTTGTTATTTGGTCGATAAACACCTGTGCCCGACTTTTTTATCCCAAATGCACGTGCACCTAGCTCCAAGTTCATGGAGTGTACGGCCAGCATTAGTGCACCTTTACCCTGTTTTTCTAGAGCTTCAATATGTTCCATCCCTTTGATAGTCACATGCTTGTTTACTCTAGAGTCTGACCAAAACCAAGCCATTGCCGTTTCAAAAAGTGCAATGCCAGTATTGTCGATATTGTCTTTTGTTATCGCAGCACGCTCTGCTTCGCTCATCGAAGGAAAACACAGTTCAAGATTGCGTTTAATGGTCAACTGGCGTTTTTTCATTAATCGCATGGCTAGACGACCAACTCCTCTACCTAACGATAACTGAACTTTAAAAGGAAGTAAGCTCAATAAGTACATGATGCCAATGACAAGTAACGTTCCCCAATAACTTGGAGCAAGAAAAGCGGCCTTAAACTCAGGCTTTTTGTATTTATTCATGAGAGTGTCGAGAGACATAAATGTCTAATAGGTAAATGTTAACAATGATAATCAGTTTGTTTTTTATCATTGCCTGAGCTTATATCAAAAACCAAAGCGCGCGGATTCTATGGTTCTTCGACCCACTACACAATAAAAATTTTCTTAGTTTGTGTGACTGACCTATTTACGCGACAAACCATACATTACTCGCACATGTTGTGAGCCACCATCCATCTTGCGTGCCATCTATTTAACTTTTACTCAACACAAATGGATATGTACTTTGTTTTCTACTCTTATCGGTGTAAAGTCTCGATTTATTGCCCCCCAATATTAGCCCTTATGCCGCAACTGGAAGCACAATGAACATCGATACCCTAATAGCCTTTGGTGGCATTGTATTTTTCCTCGCTATTATCCCCGGCCCAAATGCACTATTAATCTTGTTCACAGCACTTACACAAAATCGCCGTTTTGCTGCTGCTAACATTCTCGGAGTTGGGTTGGGGTTCCTGATTCACGCTTTCATATCGGCAAACGGATTGAGCTTACTGCTTTCTCAATCCGCACTAGCATTCAACATCCTAAAATGGATGGGCGTTGCTTATTTGGTATGGTTGGGAATTAACAACTTAAAAAGTGGTCTCAAGCTGGCAGACCAGAAGTTAAAGTTCGAGCGTAAGCTTGAAGTGCAGACTCTTAAACAAGCCTTTGTGAAAGGATTGCTGACCAACCTCCTGAATCCAAAAATCGTTTTGTTCTACCTATCAATCTTCCCTCAGTTTGTGCAACCTGAACACATTCTTGAGCAAAGCATGATATTGGGCGCACTTCAGGCAAGTATCGTCGCCTGTTGGTTCCTGTTTGTAATCTTCTTTGCCACCAAAGTAAAAACTCTGCTGACGTCTTCAAAAACCAGTAAGTGGCTGAACTACGTCAGTGGTGGGTTGTTTATCTTCTTCGGCATTGGCTTAGCCAACACCCGCTTTTAAAACCCGATTACAGACACAAAAAGCACGCCAAAGAGCGTGTTTTTTGCTTTTTGAACTAGCCAAAAACAGCGGCCAAAGCTAAAATCCCGACAAACAACACCGCAACGAATCCTAGTAAATAAGAGAGCTTTCCGGTTCCCCCTTTTGGCGCTTGATTACAGCATCCCATCATATCCTCCACTTTCTAACATACTCTGATAGCTTTTAACCTAGACCCTTACCCAAGGGGAGAGTCAAACGTTCATTCTCGCTGAACCTAGCATCTCGAGGTTACTTGGGTATAAACACTATTGTTAATATACAAATTTTGAATCAAAATTTCGTTTTCCAACCAGAGCAAACGTTTAAATTGATTACAAATAAGCCTCTGACACATCTATTCATTTTTGGGTAAATACATACCATTTTTAGCTATATACCCGCAGATTCTGGCAGCCCTACAATACGCACGTCTTACTTGTAGCACGCGTGTTCTCCTATTGAGGCACGAGGCTCAATCACTAAAGGTATCGAATGAGCAGTATCGCCAAATCCGCCGTCAAACTCAGTGTCTTTTCTGTCATCATGATTACGGTCACATCCGTCGACAGTATCAGGAACATTCCGGGTGCCGCCTTATTTGGTAGCCACGCCATCTCTTTCTTCCTATTGGCTGGCTTTTGCTTCTTTGTTCCTACGGCATTGGTATGTGCAGAGCTCAGCACCACCTACCCTCAACAAGGTGGCGTCTATTTGTGGGGTAAAGAGACCATAGGTCCTAATTTCGGTTTTACGACGGTATGGTATCAATACGCTGAGAATATCGTTTACTACCCTCCGCTCATCTCCTTTATTGTTGCGACGGGTGCGTATCCTTTCTTCCCTGAACTGGCGCAGAACAACATCTTCATGTTGCTCATGATTAACGTGATTTTCTGGGCGCTTACATTGGTGAATATCTTCGGTCTACGCTTGTCTTCACTTATCACTAACGTGTTCGGTACTTTGGGACTTATCTTCCCTATCCTACTAATCATTGGTTTAGGCGGATACTGGGCTTACACCAATCCAAGTGAATCACATATCTCACTGCGCCATGCGTCAGATTGGTTACCAGACTTTTCTCAAGATGGTATTGGAGCGGGCTTTACTGCCGTCGTGCTATCATTGACTGGCCTTGAAATTACGACGTCTTACGCAAGTGAAGTCGATAACCCACAAAAGACTTACCCAAAAGCGCTTATCGTATCAACAGTGCTGATTTTAGTGTCTCTAACAGCATGTTCACTATCAATTTCTTCCGTAGTATCGAGCGATCATTCAAGCTTGAGCGAAGGGGTCATTCTGGCGTTCAAAGCGTTCTTCGATGATTTAAACATGTCATTCATGCTGCCAGTCATTGCTCTAGCCATTGTGTTTGGTAGCTTAGCGAGTTTGAATAACTGGATCATCGCTCCAACGAAAAGTCTCCACGTAGCAGCGAAAGACCACTTTATGCCGTTGGCATTAGCGAAAGAAAACAAGAACCAAGCGCCAGTCCCTCTTCTGCTATTACAAGGGGCTATTGTCAGCGTGCTTTCTTTGGTGTTTATCTTAGTACCAAATGTTAACCAGGGCATGTGGCTACTTAATATCCTGATGACCCAACTCTACATGGTGATGTACATCTGCATCTTCGTCTGCTTCTTAGTGTCACGTCGCAAGCATGCAGATATTCAACGTCCATTCCGCGTTCCAGGGGGCAAAGTGGGTATGACGTTAGTGGCAGCACTCGGTTTGATGAGCTGTTTTGTAACGATTTTCGTATCGTTTGATGTCCCTGCTGGCATAAGTGCAGAAACTGGCGCATACGCATTGATTCTTGGCTTTATTGCATTCAGCTTACCTGCCATTGCTGCCGTAATGTACCGTAACCGTCAGCGACGCCGAGACACTCAATTGATTGAAGCCGTGGCCAACTAGTTTAGCTACGTAATAAACAAAAAAAAGCCAGACAATGTCTGGCTTTTTCAATGGAAGTCGCTTACTCACCGGTATAAATACAACCTGCAGTACACGTCTCTTTAATTTCTACTTTGCTTAACAATGGTAAATTTGGCTTAAGCCGTTGCCAGATCCACTTAGATAGCACTTCACTTGTTGGGTTTTCAAGACCTTCAATATCATTCAGGTAGTAATGATCTAGGCGATCATAGATTGGCTTGAACGCAGCTTTAATCTCTGCAAAATCCACTACCCAACCAGTGTGTGGATCAACTTCACCTTCAACGTAAAGGCGAACAAGAAAAGAATGTCCGTGTAAGCGACCACATTTGTGTCCCTCAGGTACATGAGGAAGGTGGTGTGCAGCTTCAAACATGAACTCTTTGTATAGTTCGGTTCTCATTTTGGTTCTCGGGCTTTTAAAAAGACACGCAATACTAAGTAATTCGCCCACAAGTGACAAGTATCACTCCTGTTAATAAGAACAATAGTATCCAAGCAAACGGTTAGCTACGCCATTTTTATAAATCAAGGTAAAGTGTCGCAAATTTGGCACAGCGCCAATCATTTGATTACATGTTACTCACATCACATTTACATGACCACATTATGTCTGTGGTCACAATCATTCATCAGCCTCATCGCTATAAACCACATAAGTCTCTAAAATTGTGGCGTTTATTCCAATAATTTCATAAATAATATGCGCTCAACAATAACATTTAAGCTCCTAGTCGCGTTAATCGCAGTCTTTAGCTGCGTATTAGCTGTGTCTACCGGATACCAGTACTATCAACAAAAATCACTTATTAATGATGTACTGAGCGAACAACTGCATGACAAAGCAAGTAACTATTTTGACAGCCTAAATATGATGATGCTGACAGGCACAATGGTCCAAAAAGAAACATTGCGCCAAAAAGCCCTCGCTCAAGATGGGATCGAACAAGTTCGGGTCTTGCGAGCAGACAGCGTGTCAAAGTTTTATGGACCAGGCGAAGAGAACCAACTGCCACAAGATGATATCGATCGCCGAGCTTTAGCGGGTGAACTCGTTATTGAGCCGTTTACTGCGGAATGGGGTCAGGGAATGGTGGTAGCTTTACCGATGAAGTCCAGTGAAAATTATCGCGGAACCAACTGTGTAGCCTGCCATATTACTCCCGAAGGTGAAGTGCTTGGTGCGATTCGTCTTGAGTACAACATGAATCATGTGAACTCAATGATCAACAAGCAGGCTATGTTTGCGATTGGCATCATGTCCTCTATCGCCTTTATTGGCTTCCTCATTACCATGGGCTTAATCCGCAAAATTATCGTTCGTCCTATCCAAAAGATTTCACGCTTTATGTCTAACGTGAGCGCAAGTAAAGACCTATCGCAACGCTTGGAGCAGAAACAGAAGGATGAAATGGGGTTACTCTCACGTTCTATCGATTCATTTATGGACACCGTTTCGGATAGTTTGGAAAGAGTACAAGACACCTCTCACTCGCTTGCAGATTCGGCAAGCAAGCTCACAAACGTCGCCCAATCAACCGATGAAGCAGCAGACAACCAGCAAGTAGAAACCAACGAAGTACAAAGCAACATCAATGACATGTTGGATCAACAAGCCAATGTAGAACAAGCAACGGTTGATGCCACTGGGCTAATCAATCATACAGTAGACATTGCCACACAAAGTGCGACTCAAGCGCATGGCGTTAGCGAAGATATTAAAAATCTAGTCGGTGATATCGATCATGTAAGAGAGAAAATTTCGACGCTCAACCAACAAACTGAAGAAGTTTCCTCAATCCTTGACGTCATCAAAGGCGTGGCGGAGCAAACTAACCTCCTTGCGCTCAATGCAGCGATTGAAGCAGCACGGGCGGGAGAACAAGGACGTGGCTTTGCCGTTGTCGCGGATGAAGTGCGTAACCTAGCCTCAAGAACAACGGAAGCGACAGCTAACATAGAAAATATTATTGCTCAGTTCCAACAAGGCAGCTCAGAGTCACTTTCTTCTGTGGATGCGGTTTGTCACTATGCACATCAACGCTCTGTAGATGTTGAAGAGTTATCCAATACGATGAGAAATGTCGTAGGTGAAATGCATCAAGTTCTTCAACATGCGCAGAATATTCAAAACCAGACACAGGCAACCTCTGAAGTAAGTAAGCATATTCAAGCAAAAGTCGATACCATAACCAAACACGCGAATGACACGTCTGAGTCAGCAACTCTAACGCGAGACATCAGTGTGGACTTAGAACAATTGTCAGACCGACTAGAGCAATTACTTAACCAATTTTGCTTATCTGAGAAGAAAACTGTACCCAAATGACAAAAATCTCGCCTTCAAATTGATATAAAGGTTGAAGCTGACGATTTGACAGGTAATATGTTCCGTTGAATCTAAAAAATTCTATCCAACTCAATGCTTCGCTTGTTTTTTAAACAAAACCGTTTTAAGACAACTACTTTTATAAGCGTTGAGTTGAATTTTTACCTCAATGGAGAATATTGAAAACATGACTTACGCGCCTGTATCAGACGTTTTGAAAGGTCAGCTAGCAGTAGACAGTGAAGTAACTGTTCGTGGCTGGATCCGTTCACGTCGTGATTCCAAAGCTGGAATCTCTTTCCTTGCCATTTACGACGGCTCTTGTTTCGACCCGATTCAGGCCGTGGTCCCTAATAATCTTAATAATTACGAAAACGAAGTGCTTAAGCTAACTACTGGCTGCTCTGTTGAAGTAACTGGTAAGATTGTTGAATCTCCAGCGGCTGGTCAAGCATTCGAACTTGCTGCAACTAACGTTAAAGTTGTAGGTTGGGTTGAAGACGCTGACACTTACCCAATGGCAAAAACTCGTCACTCTATCGAGTACCTACGTGAAGTTGCGCACCTACGTCCGCGCACAAACGTAATCGGTGCGGTAGCACGTGTACGTAACTGTCTATCTCAAGCGATTCACCGCTTTTACCACGAGCAAGGTTACTTCTGGGTATCTGCACCACTAATTACGGCTTCTGATGCTGAAGGTGCTGGTGAAATGTTCCGCGTTTCTACGCTAGACATGGAAAACCTACCTCGCACAGACAAAGGTGATGTGGACTACAACGAAGACTTCTTCGGTAAAGAAACGTTCCTAACCGTATCTGGTCAGCTAAACGCTGAAGCTTATGCTTGTGCACTAAGCAAGGTTTACACGTTTGGTCCTACTTTCCGTGCTGAAAACTCAAACACAAGCCGCCACCTAGCAGAATTCTGGATGGTTGAGCCTGAAGTGGCGTTTGCAGAACTGGATGACGTAGCGAAACTCGCTGAAGACATGCTGAAATTCGTATTTAAAGCGGTTCTTGCAGAGTGTCGCGATGACCTTGAGTTCTTTGCTCAACGTATCGACAAAGAAGCAATCACTCGTCTAGAGCAATTCGTATCTTCTGACTTCGCACAAGTAGACTACACTGACGCAATCCAGATCCTTCTTGATTCAGGTCGTGAATTCGAATTCCCAGTTGAATGGGGTATCGATATGTCTTCTGAGCACGAGCGATTCCTTGCGGAAGAGCACTTCAAAGCGCCAGTAATCGTAAAGAACTACCCGAAAGACATCAAAGCATTCTACATGCGTGCTAACGATGACGGTAAGACGGTAGCTGCGATGGACGTACTAGCACCGGGCATCGGTGAGATCATCGGTGGTTCTCAGCGTGAAGAGCGTCTAGAAATCCTAGACGAGCGTATGCGTGAAGTAGGTATCGACCCAGAGCACATGAGCTGGTACCGCGACCTACGTAAATACGGCACAGTGCCTCACGCTGGTTTCGGCCTAGGCTTTGAGCGTCTAGTGTCTTACGTAACAGGTATGGGCAACGTTCGTGACGTAATCCCATTCCCACGTACTCCTCGCTCTGCAAACTTCTAATCACTTTTCAGTGAAACAGAATTAAAAAGACCTCCCAAGTGGAGGTCTTTTATTTTGTGGTGATTACTACAAATACTGAGCGCAATGCTTTTATCGCGCACTTTATTCCTATTTTTATAATGACTTTTAAGGGTCGTTATCCTTGTCTTTATCCGCATGGGCAGCGTACTTAACACCCAATACGCACAAACCAAACATAATAAAAGGGATAACTGCGGCGGTGTACTCTGTCCACGCCATATGAGAAAAAGACTTCGCCAAGATAAGATGCGCAAACACGAGTAAGAATGCACTAAAAATGGCGACGGCGATGAGCCTCACTTCGTGTTTTACCAACTGCTTTTTCATTGTCACTCCTCCTTTTCGATGACTCTATGGAAGAGTGAAACACAGACTTTCTAAACCGTTCTGATACAGTTAGCTGGAAAAAAGAGCAAACAGTTCCATTAGTGAAGCAAATCACCCAATTTACGAATGGCTTGCTCTACATTTTCATCTGGCGCTAACGAAGTATTAAGCCGCAGATAGTTTTCAAACTGCGCATCCAAAGAGAACAACTTGCCATGAGCAATGGTCACTTGTTCGGCAAGCAATACTTGATAGAGCGTTTTACTACTGACACCTTTTGGCAGCGCTAACCAAAGAAAATACCCACCTTGCGGTAAATAAAAATTAACTTGCGCAGGAAGGTACTGTTCAAGAAGCTCAATAAATCGTTGTTGACGCCGTTGGAGCGTCTTACGTAGCTTTCTTAGATGATTATCGTAACTATCGTTTTGAAGGTAATGTGCGACACCTTGCTGAATAGGTGCACTGCCTGACAAGGTCGACATCAGTTGCAGCTTTTGGATTGCTTCATTAAAACGCTTATTCACGACCCAACCTAAGCGATAACCGGGGCACAGACTTTTCGATAAGGATCCGCAATGCAGCACACGCTCTTGTGTATCAAAGCTTTTCAATGCCACTGGCTTGCTATCGGAAAAATACAGCTCAGCATAAACATCATCTTCTATCACATAGACATCGTGTTGATTCGCAAGCTCAACAACACGCTGTTTTTTCTGTGTAGAGAGAGAGGTTCCTGTTGGGTTATGAAAATTTGTCATCAGCCAGCAAGCTTTGATGTCGTGATTTTTAAATACTTCCGCTAGCTGCTCTAACGAATGGCCATCCTCCGCATCAACAGGCACTTCTATCGCGTTTAAGCCTAATCGCTCGATGGCTTGTAGTGCACCATAGAAGGTCGGTGATTCTACGACCACGGTATCACCGGGTTGGGTGACCGCTTGTAGGCTAAGGTTAAGCGCCTCTAACGCACCAGAGGTGATCACAATATCATCATGAGTCAAGCTCATGCCTTGCTGAATATAGCGCTGTGCAATCAAGCGGCGAAGGGCTTCACTGCCGGGAGGGAGGTTATCTAATAGAGAATCCGGGGCCATTTTACGCCCAGAACTGGCAAGATTACGGTTTAACGCGTCCAATGGAAACAATGTCGGATCAGGAAATGCTGAGCCAAGCTTTATCGCCTCTGGTAACGCTTGATGCTTAAGAAAACCATACAACTCATCATTGACTGACACTCGCAGAACGCTGCTTTCTGAATTTGAAGCTTCTAATCGTTCGAGCTCGGCGGTTACAAAGTACCCTGATTGCGGTTTTGCTGTTACCCACCCTTGAGCTTCCAACAATTGATAAGCTTGCAATACAGTTCCGGCGCTTACTGAATGGCTTCGGCTTATTACTCGAACGGAAGGCAGTTTCTCTCCCGCCCTCCATGTATTCTGTCGGATCTGAGTTTTAAACAACTCAGCCATTTGTCGATAGCGATTCATAATTCCCTCTTAAGCACCCGAAAAAGCAAGATAGCATAAATCATCCCAAAAATTCCTAACGCTTTGTGCCAATGTTGTAAGATAACTTCTCAAACTTTGCCTTAGCATTTTACAGCGCAAAGTGTCATTTTATGTTCCATACTTTCAATGACATGAATACTCTCTCTGGAGGCGACAATGAAACTGTTTACCATGGACGATCTATCTTATAGGGGCACACACAAAGGTGTTCATAGTTGGGATCACCCTGATAGTGATACGCCTTACTACTGGCACCCCGACTGGCTCCATATTGCAGAGGACGCCCTAGGCCTACAGCCAAAATGTGAACTAGAAGTTCCGGATGGCGAAACGGCTACAGAAGAGCACGCGAAAGAAGCCATTGTTAAACATCTAAATAATGAATAGATCCGCTTACTCTGTTGGCTGCTACTATAGTAGCGGCCACCTTAAACCCTGAGTTAAGCCGTTAATTTGCGTGCTAAAATTATTAATTGAGACGTTTACACTTTATTGGCGTTAATATCGACGACATAAATAGATTGCTGTCACATTATTTTTGCAGGCATCTGTTACATTTATAACGTAATGGTGACATACCTCAACTCATGAACATGAGAGAAGATAATAATGACTAAGTACAACGAAAACGATATTAAATACAAAGGTGAGACTAACGGTGTCCATACGTGGAGCACAGCATCTGGTCAACCTTATTACTGGCATCCAGATTGGCTGCATGTTGCTGAAGATGCGACAGGATCGCACCCAAAACAAAAACTAGAAGTTGAAGCAACTGAAGCGCCAACTGAAAAGCATGCCTTAAAAGCAATTCTGAAACACATGAATGACTGGGCGACAGGAAAACTGTCAAGCAACCCAGACATTGAAACCAATGCTGTAGAATCAGAAATTAACCTAAAGAAATAGGTTTAATGATCCATTCCAAAGCCCCGCTTAGTCGGGGCTTTTTTAATTATTGAGCCAATTAATAACAAAAACCTATCAATGCGTGCAATCTATCGATAAAATTCCTAGCCTTTGATTTTACAAATTTAATATCAACTCAGTATCTATCACACCCAAAGTCGCTCCTGTCTATTCAGCGAGTCAATAAATAGAGTGAACGATACGCTTTGATAAGGTAAAACTAGCTATGGTGAATACTAACTACAACGCACCACTGACACTTAAACTCTATTTAGCGGCTGCATTTTTCTTTGGAACCTACGGTGGGCGTGTATGCCCAATGCTTAGTACATTAAATGCATTTGAAATAATTCTGCATTGTACTGTTGTCTTCTCAATACTTTTTATAGTTCGACACTATATCCTCGCTCGGCACCCTCTCATAGCAGATAACAGACAAGCTCTGCTTGACGCATCTTTGTTTACGATTGCGAGTATCCCTTTCGCGGCATTTTATAATCTGCAATACGACTTTACTTGGGACAGCAACGTAAAGGTTTTATTGGGTATGACCTTATTTGGTTTTCTTACTGGCCTGATCCTTCAACTGCAAAGTAAGCTCGTTCACTTTGATGCGTTAAGCCACAAAAAGCGCTTCGATTTTGCGCTCTCTGGCCAACGTCAATCCATTATTAAACAAATGATTGGAATGATGATCGTACTGCTTATCACATTGACGACTATATTAACCATGGTTGCTGTGAAAGATATCTATTGGCTAGAGCAAAACCCAGAGCAAATCACCAACGGGCTCGGAAAGATCAGCTTCATTAAAGAGCTTGTCTACATTGCACTAGTCATTGGTGGTTATGTCATAGCTATCATGGTTCTATGGACAAAACTGATGCAGAAGATTCTGCTTAGCCAGGAGGATGCATTAAAAGAAGTGACCCAAGGCAGATTAGAACATCGACTACCGATATTTGAGCATGATGAACTCGGAGCGATGGCCTGTCTAACTAACCAAATGTTAGACAGTCTGCAAGTATCTCAAAATGAGGTAAAAACAACGCGTGACGTTGCTATCGTCAGCCTTTCTGCGCTTGCTGAATCTCGTGATAATGAAACAGGCGCGCATATTCTTAGAACTCAAGAATACGTTAAAGTATTAGCAGAACATCTATCCAAGCATACGGCACACCAATCTTTGCTGACTCCAAACTACATCGAACTACTGTATAAATCCGCACCTCTCCATGATGTAGGTAAAGTTGGTGTGCCTGACAGCGTCCTATTGAAGCCAGGTAAACTTACCGACAAAGAATTTGAGATCATGAAGGGTCATGCTGAAATTGGTGCAGAAGCGCTATCAATAGCAGAAAAGCAACTAGGAAGTAGTTCATTTTTGCGCGTTGCTAAAGAGATTGCCCTTACCCACCATGAAAAATGGGATGGCACTGGATATCCAAACCAGCTTTCTGGCGAAGAGATTCCTCTTTCAGGCCGTCTAATGGCACTGGCTGATGTTTATGATGCACTCATTTCAAAACGTGTTTATAAACCTGCATTCAGTCATGACAAGGCGAAAGCAATCATCCTAGAAGGAAAAGGCAAACATTTTGATCCTCAGATTGTCGATGCTTTCCTTGCTGTCGAAACTGATTTTCAGCACATTGCACAGCAATATCAAGATGAACAAAATATAGCCGCCTAGCTAATTATCCCCCTCTTAATCGCCAACTTAAGAGGGGTTTACATAGCAAAAAACCTTGTTATGTTAGAATTCTGTTTCAAATCAAAACTTTTTTAAGTTTTCTTATCACTAACTGTTGTAACGAATATTGCTGAAAGGTATAAATGTCAGCAGACCCCTTCGATTAACATGGATGAAGATTATGTTTGAAAAAGTAGTTGCCGCTCCGGCTGACCCTATTCTTGGCCTTACTGAAGAGTTTAAAAAAGATACCCGCGCTGAAAAAATTAACCTAGGCGTTGGTATTTACAAGAACGAGCAAGGTGAAACCCCTGTTCTTGCGACTGTTAAAAAAGCCGAAGCCGCACTGATTGAAACTGAAAAAACCAAATCTTACCTAACGATCGAAGGTACAGCGGAATATGGTCTAGCTGTACAAAAACTGCTTTTCGGTGCAGAGGCTGAAATCGTTGCTAGCAAGCGTGCCAAAACAGCTCAGGCGCCTGGTGGTACTGGTGCTCTTCGCGTTGCGGGTGAATTCATTAAACGTCAACTTGGTGAAGCAAAAATCTGGATCAGCAACCCAACTTGGGCAAACCACAATGGCGTATTCACTGCTGCGGGTATCGAGACGGCACAATACAGCTACTACAACGCAGAAACAAAAGACAAAGACTTTGATGCTATGCTGACCGATCTTCAAGCAGCATCAGAAGGCGATGTAGTTCTACTACACGGCTGCTGTCACAACCCAACGGGTATCGACCCAACGGCTGAAGAGTGGGAAACGCTAGCAAAGCTGGTCGCTGAGAAGAAACTACTACCTCTATTCGACTTTGCGTATCAAGGTTTTGCTAAAGGCGTAGAAGAAGACGCTTCCGGCCTGCGTACATTCGCTAAGTACAACAAAGAGATCCTAGTAGCGAGCTCTTTCTCTAAAAACTTCGGCCTATACAATGAGCGTGTTGGCGCATTCACTCTTGTTGCTGAATCAGAAGACGTTGCAACAACGGCGTTCTCGCAAGTAAAAGCAATCATCCGTTCTATCTACTCTAACCCGCCAGCGCACGGTAGTGCAGTTGTGACTCATATTCTTGGTGATGCTGAACTGCGTGCAGAATGGGAAGCAGAAGTCGCTGAAATGCGTGATCGTATCCAAGAGATGCGTGAGCTATTTGTAGCAACACTAAAGGCTGAAGGTGTAGACGCAGACTTTAGCTTCATCGAGCGCCAAAACGGCATGTTCTCATTCTCTGGTCTGTCTAAAGAGCAAGTAAACCGTCTGAAAGAAGAGTTCGGTATTTACATCGTAGGCTCAGGTCGTATCAGTGTAGCTGGTATGACGAAATCAAACATGGGACCGCTGTGTAAAGGCATTGCTGCGGTTCTATAATTGAACTTTTCGTAGAGTAAATAACAAAATTTAAAAAGGTCAGCGAATGCTGACCTTTTTTGTTCTAGTAGATAAACTTGAACCCGATACCAACCTCGTTGATATGCTCGGAGCTTGAACCGCGATAGTCGGTGTCTCTCAACTGATAATACACACCCGTTCCGATAACTTTATGCCACTGGTAATTAAACGCTAGCTTATAGTTGTTTTCATCTACAATATCACTGCGATTAATGCTTATTTCAGCTGTGCCGATTAACTTTTCACTGAATAAGTAATTTGCACCAAAGGTCGCGGCCTGAATAAACTCGCTCTCTGATGAAATAGTGCGATCTGTGGTGTCATTTTTTGCTTTTGCTTTGATTGCACCTAAGCCATAAATGCCATACACATCGAATACATCATTAACGCCATAGCGATAACCTCCCCCAAACAATAAACGGTCTATACGCAAAGTGAAGTCATCTGGGTGGAAAAACTGAGCGGAGTAATCAACATTGAATAACCAATTATCTGCAATTAAATAGTTGCCGCCAAGCGCAATGGTTGTTGCGTTGGAGTTATCTAGCCATTCTTCATTTGTTGTGCCAGCTCCAAGCTCTAATTGGATATGCTCATACCCAAACTTCTCCGCTTGTTCAGATTCTGAGGCAATGCTCATTAAAGGTAATGCTACAAGAGGCGCAGCTAACAATATTCTTACCATTTTAATTCCTTGCATGAGAGCCATTTATAAGTGCTTTTGTTGTTAAAACGGATAAAAAACGCACTCAATGATCCTAGTTATGACTGAAACCTACGCAATCTTAACGTAAGTTTATTACTAATTTTATCACGAACTGGGGTTTTGTGTGATCCGATAAGATTCTGTTTTAAAACTAAGTTATGATTAACCTATCATTTGCGAAGAAAAAGGCACCTTCATGGATGCAGAGCTGTTAGAGATTTATAATTTTCTCGTCAAGTACCCTCCTTTCAATGAACTACCAGAAGATACGCTGAACAAAATAACCGAAAACATCGAGATTTCTTACTATCGGCAAGATACTCCTGTCATTCACTTCGGCGATCAAATCAATGACCTATACATGGTCAGAAGTGGCGTTGTCGAAGTTTATCGACGTAAAGGGGAACTGTATAACCGACTAGACGAAGGTGATCTCTTTGGTCAAATGGGCCTGCTCACCAACAATAAAGTGCGCTTTCCAGTCAAAGCAATTGAAGATACCCTCCTTTACTGCATCCCTGGTGATATTTTCCAAGAGTTATACGACAATTTTGATTCTTTCGCAGACTTTGTTGAAGTTGAAAATAGCGCCCGCTTAAGACAAGCTGTTTCTGAAAATAGCGATGCAAATGACCTGACGACCTCAAAAGTAAAGACATTGCTAACACGCGATGCGCCTACTATTGAGCGAGGGCAAACTATTCAAGAAGCAGCTCAATTGATGGCACAAGACAATGTCTCGTCGCTACTGATCGTCGACCCTGATTTTGTTCTAGATGAAGATGATCTGCAATCACCCGTCGTTGGTATCATCACCGACCGTGATTTGTGTACAAGGGTTTTAGCTGAAGGGTTGTCCCCTTTAGATGAAGTGTCAACCGTCATGACAACAGAGGTTATCTCGCTTGATCACAACGCGTATGTTTATGAAGCTATGCTCACGATGCTTCGCTACAACGTACACCATTTGCCAGTAGTGAAGGACCAAATGCCAATAGGCATTATTGAAGCGACAGATATCGTTCGCTACGAATCTCAAAACTCACTACTTCTTGTGAGCAGCATATTCCAACAGCAAACCATTGAAGACCTAGCTATTGTCGCAGATGAGGTAAAAAGCAGCTTTGTACGCCTTGTTAACGAGGATGCCAACTCACATATGGTCGGCAGTGCAATGTCCGTAATAGGCAGAAGTTTTAAGCAGCGCCTTATTGAGCTAGCCGAGCAAGAACTTGGCCCTCCACCGGTTCCGTATTGTTTCTTGGCTCTTGGATCCATGGGGCGAGATGAACAGTTACTAGTTACCGACCAAGATAATGCCATCATTCTTGATGACACCTATAAACCTGAAAAACATGGCAAGTACTTTGAGGCTTTAGCCAAGTTCGTCAGCGATGGGTTGGATGCTTGCGGCTATAAGTATTGTACCGGAGACATCATGGCAACCAATCCTATGTGGAGAATGACGCGCTCAGAATGGGAAGCGTGCTTCGCTGATTGGATTGATGACCCCAATCCAAAAGCACTACTCAATGCGTCTATCTTTTTCGACTTAGATGGTGTTTATGGCCGCTTAAAATGGGCTGAGCAACTGACCAGTTTCATTGTTCGTCGTGCACGTAAAAACAATCGTTTCCTCGCATGTCTTGCCAGAAACGCTCTGAATCGAACACCACCACTGGGCTTCTTTAAAGATTTCGTGATGGAGAAAGATGGCCAACATAAAAACTCGATTAATTTGAAACGAAGAGGCACCGCTCCCCTAGTCGACCTAATTCGAGTTCACGCACTAGCAGTGGGCTCTCGTGCTCGAAACTCCTTTGAACGGTTAGATGACATCATTGATGCAGGTATTTTGCCCAAAGGGCGCGCGCAAGACTTGAAAGATGCGATGGAGTTTATCTCTATGGTTCGTATTCGCCACCAAGCGATTGACGTTGAGTTAGGAACCGAACCGGATAACAATATCGAGCCAGAAAACTTATCAGATTTTGAAAGACGCAATCTCAAAGATGCCTTTCAAATATTGAGTAATGGCCAGAACTTCCTTAAGTTTCGCTATCAGGCTAGCAACAAGTTTAAGTGAGGCATAGCGTGATTAAAAAGTTATTTCAAAAGCCCGCAATCCAATGGCCAATAAAGTTTCAGCAAAAGCTGGAAAGAGCAACGGATGAACGTCTAGTCGCCTTTTATGGTACAGAGTTACCTGCACCGGACACGCCGCTATCTCAAGTCGAGTTTGTCGCACTAGATTTCGAGACTACCGGGTTGAACCCTCAAAAAAATGGCATTATCACGATTGGTCTGGTGCCTTTTAATCTCAATCGTATTTTTTTACGCCAAGCTAAACACTGGAAAGTACGCCCGCAAGAAAAATTAGCTGAAGACTCTGTGATTATCCACGGTATCACCCACAACGAGCTCATTGATGCACCTGATCTTGGCGATATTCTTGACGAGTTACTGCCCTGTTTAGCGGGTAAGATTGTTGTTGTGCACTATCGCCGTATAGAGCGCGAATTTCTAAACCAAGCGCTTCAAGTACGTATTGGCGAAGGCATTGAATTTCCAGTTCTAGATACGCTTCAAATCGAAGAAGATATCCAGCAGAGACTCTCTGGCGGTCTTTGGAATAAGTTGAAGGGAAACAAACCCGGCTCACTGCGATTAGCGCAATCTCGTCGACGTTATGGGCTTCCAGACTACACACCACACCACGCACTGACAGATGCCATCGCCACTGCGGAGCTTCTGCAAGCACAGATCGCCCATCATTATAGTGGGGAACAGCCTATAAGCAGCTTATGGTTGTAATTCCAATAGTCTTTTTAGCCTAAAAGCAAAAAGGAGCCAAATGGCTCCTTTTTAGTCGGTTCTCTGCTGAACTATAACTTAAAGCGATTAATTTCTTGCTCTAGCTCATGCGATAGCTCAGACAACTGCGCAGCTTGCTCTGCAGCATGCTGTGCTTCAGAAGACAGCTCGTTTGAAACATCACGAATACCTTCAGTGTTGCGTGTGATTTCAGATGTTACTGATGCTTGCTCCTCAGCCGCTGATGCAATTTGAGTCGCCATATCGTTGATACGTTCTACTGCAGAATGAATTTGAGTCAGGCTCGCTGCCGCAGAGTTCGCGTCATCCACACTAGTATCTGCCAAACGACGGCTATCATCCATAATGCCGACTGCTTTCGCTGTTGTACCTTGCAGCATCTCAATCGTCTCTTGAATTTCTTGCGTTGAGGCATGAGTTCGTTGACTTAGTACGCGTACTTCATCCGCCACGACCGCAAAGCCTCGACCTTGCTCACCTGCGCGTGCCGCTTCAATTGCTGCGTTCAGAGCAAGAAGGTTAGTTTGTTCAGCAATACCTTGGATCGTAGATAGAATGGTATTGATACTGTTACCATGCGCTTCCAGTTCTTGAATAACATTGGTCGCTACTTGAACTTCTTGAGCAAGATTCTGAATAGAGCCTTGCGTCTGCGTTACTTGGCTTGAGCCATGCGCACATGCTTCTACCGCTTCTTCAGAGTTTTGAGCGGTGTTTTCAGCATTACCAGCGATCTCTTGCGTTGCTGCAGCCATTTCATTCACGGCAGTCGCAACCATGTTGATCTCGTCTTGCTGATATGCAATTCGCTGACTACGCTCTTCTGCCTGCTGAGCAGTTTGACGTGATTGTTGAGAAAGTGCAGCTGATACATGGCTAAGCTTAGTTACCATGGTATGCATGTTACCAACAAAGCGGTTAAAGTTTTCTGCAAGCTTGCCAACTTCATCATCACTGCGAGGTTCAAGTCGTTGTGTTAGATCACCTTCACCAGAAGCGATTTCTTCTAGCGCTTGTGAAACACGGCCCAAATCACGGAACAAGAAACCGACTAACCAAGATACCGCAGCAATAACCGCGATAGTAATCAGCACCGCTGTGATCAGCATTTCACGTAATAACTGCGCGTGACTTGCTTCTTCTGTCGCACGATCCATTTCGATCGCAAACATCCAATGTGTGCCAGGAACTTTACTGAAATAGTACAGCTTCTCTTGGCCATTAATCGTTGCGGTTTCAATGGCTCCGCTATTTGCTGCACGCTCAATAGAATCTTTAGAAAAATCACTTGAAAGGTTGGCGATAGGTTTAAGCGTCAAACTCTTGTTTGGGTGAGCAAGGAAAGTGCCGTCACTCATATCGATCAGCATTGCGTGCGCATTTTCACCTGCATCTAGACTAATTACGTCATCAATCAGCTGGTCAATCAACACGTCAGCCCCTACTACACCGACAAAACGGCCACTCTGGTATACAGGTTCCGCGATAGTCACTAACAGTGCATTAGTGATTGCGTCTTGATAAGCCGTAGTAATAATTTGCTTGCCAGCGGCGTTAGCATCTTTGTACCAAGGACGAGTACGTGGATCATAACCTGCACGGTTACGCTCTGGGTGAGAGCGGTACATGCCACCTTCCGGAGTACCTAGGAAGATATCATCAAAGCCACCAGCTTTGCGTGCTTGTTGTAAAAAAGGGACAACGTCTTGCTCAGTGGAGTAATCGTTGAAAGCCGTCGCAATATCTTTGCGAATAGCAACCCAGTCAGAAATACCTTCAGAAGCAGCGTTGCTTAAACTTTGTGCTCTTGAAGAAACCCCGGTACGTGTCTGATCAGATAATTGACCCGCCGACAACCACGTCAATGCTGCTGCCATAACAACAACAGCAGATAGACTTGCGCCAATAAGCTTTTGTTTTAGTGATAGTTTCATAATTTATTATTTGTTGGGAGAACAGTAAATGAGCAATGAGTTTACACAGAATTGACGTTAAGCGCACCAAATTTCACACTTATCAATTATCAAATAAGTCATTGTAAAAAAAGAAAATTTTTTCGCCATTTTTTTGTCGAGCGTCAGAATTTTCGCACAAAAAAAGCCAGCAAAAATGCCGGCTTTGAGTTTATAAATTAAGCTTTATTTTACAGTAACTTAGTGTTTTTCTGTTCTCATACCCATCAACAAACTTACACACATTGCAAGTAAAACAATGGTAAATGGTAGAGCGGTTGAAATCGCCCCTGCTTGAAGCGCTTGAACGGCTTCAGAACCACCGATCCACAGTAGCGCAACCGCAATAGCACCTTCCATAAAGGCCCAGAATACACGCTGTAGAACTGGCGCATCAACTTTACCACCAGCGGTAATACTGTCGATTACTAGTGAGCCTGAATCTGACGAGGTAATGAAGAATACCAATACCAACACAACTGCAATAATAGATAGAACATTACCAAGCGGAAGAACATCAAACATCTGGAACATTGCTAGCGAAACATCAGTAAGGCCGTTTGCGCCTAGTTCACCGACATTGTTTATCACTTGGTCGATAGCTAGACCGCCAAATACCGACATCCAAATAAGCGTTACTGCCGTAGGAACAATCAATACCGCCGTAATGAACTCACGTACAGTACGACCGCGAGAGACACGAGCAATGAACATACCTACGAATGGTGACCATGAAATCCACCAAGCCCAATAGAACACTGTCCAGCCTTGGAACCAAGCTTCATCAGTACGACCAAACGGGTTACTAAGTGGAATAAGGTTCTCTACATACGCCATAAACGTCGTAGGAATAGAGCCTAAACTCACAGCCCAGCCGATCAAACCAACAAGGATTAGTAGTAAAAATGCAATAACCATGTTGATATTACTGATGACTTTAACACCACCATCAATACCACGGACAACTGAGACAACCGCTAGTAAGGTAACGACAGTAATCACAACAATCTGCAGACCTAGACCAGGCTCAACACCAAACACATGGTGAATACCACTTGCTGCTTGTTGTGCACCAAGGCCCAGTGACGTCGCAAGACCAAATAGTGTCGCAAGTACCGCAAGGATATCTACAATATGACCAGCCCAGCCCCATGCACGATCACCCAGCAGTGGGTAAAAAATCGAACGCATAGACAGCGGTAGGCCTTTGTTATAAGTAAAGAAAGCTAATGAAAGCGCAACGACACCATAAATCGCCCATGGGTGTAGACCCCAGTGGAACATAGTTGCACCTAATGCGAGTTTGGCAGCTTCTGGGGTATTCGCTTCAACACCCAATGGCGTTTCATACCAACCAGTGAAATAAGCCACTGGCTCAGCCACACTCCAGAACATCAGACCGATACCCATACCTGCAGCAAATAGCATTGCAAGCCACGAAACAAACGAGTAATCAGCGACAGCATCTTTACCGCCTAGGCGAATCTTACCCATTGGCGACACAATAAGTCCCAAACAGAAGATAACGAAGATGTTGCCTGAAATAATGAATAGCCAATCAAATGAACCGATAATTTTCCACTTGATTCCATCTAAAGCGGTTTTGGCTGTATGCGCATCAAGAACTAATGCTGCAATAAGAAATAGTGCAATGAAGCCTGCACTGATACCAAAAACAGGATTATGTACGTCAAAACCCCATTTCTGTACGTTATCTTGACCAACCGTATAGTCGGTACTGTCGATACTGTACTTATCTATACCTTTTGTCATTGTTCCTCTCTTTTGCATTCTAATTTTTCAGCGTAACGCAAAAAAACCTTCGAACACGATACATTTTATTTTCCATGAAAGTGGAAGATCCTACCATTTTAGGTATTTTTGTCTATGTTTTGCTGATAAAAAATCCAATAACTTACTTTTCAATCATAAAAATTCACCAAAAAAAGCGAAAACAACCACAGCAATAATTAGACCACAAACATTTCTTACTATAATTATTCTAGGCCATGCTTTTTGAGCCGTAAAAAGCCATAAATTTAATAAGGAGAGCCAAGGCATATAATTGAAAAATGGTGTCGCGATTACTAACTAAGCCCTTTTAATGACAACGCTTTTGAGTTAGTGTCGCGTCGTTACATGATCCCTTAATGACTGGATTACTAAATTGGAAAAGTACGAAGAAGTCTTGGTCTCGATACGTCAGATCATCCGCGCTATTGATTTACATTCTAAAAAGCTGAGCAAAGAGTCTGGTTTAACGGCTCCACAACTGATTCTGATGCGAGCTATTAGTGAATTAGACAATGTCACTATCAAACAGCTGTCTAGCCATACCAATATGAGTCAGGCAACGGCTACCACTATTTTAGACCGTTTAGAGCGTAATCAGCTTGTTGAACGCCGTCGTAGTGTCCAAGACAAACGCAAAGTGCATGCGGTACTAACAGAAAAAGGGCAAGAAGCGTTAAAGCAAGCGCCAACTCCCCTACAAGAACACTTCATTAGCCGCTTTCAAAAGTTGGAAGAGTGGGAACAGAGCTTACTGCTGTCTTCTGTTCAACGCATTTCGACTATGATGAATGCAGAAGATATCGATGTTGCACCAATGCTAGAGCTTGGAAGCATCACCAAACCAGAGTAGTACCTTTCAAGAGCGCTCATTCGTCCAGTAATGAGCGCTTCCATCTTAACACTTACTCAACCAAACCTGTCTCAAAGGCATATTTAGCCAACTCTGCGGTCGAATACAAATCCAGCTTATGCTTAATATTGTGGCGATGTGTCTCTACTGTTCGATAGCTAATGTCCAAAAGCGTCGCGATCTTTTTACTGCTATGTCCCTGAGCAACCAGTTTTAAGACGGCTTCTTCACGACGACTAAGTGGGTTTGGTTTTTGTGCAGCAGGTATAACATCTTGAGTAAACAGAGTTTGAGTAACAGATTCACAAAAGTACGTTGAGCCTTGATTCACGGTTTTTATCGCTTGCACCATCTTCTCGGCAGAAATTTCTTTAAGCATGTAACCTACAGCTCCGGCCTGCATCACCTTCATGATGTATTCACGGTTATCATGCATCGTCAGCATTAATACTTTGCTCGCTGGCCTTTCCTCTTTAATCACACCCGTCGCTTCGATGCCATTCATAATTGGCATACTAATATCCATTAGAATCACATCCGGGTTGAGCATCTTAGAAACTTCGATCGCTTCCAGCCCATTACTGGCGGTACCAATCACATCAATGTCAGGCTCTAATTCCAGTCGCGCCATAAAGCCATCAAGTACGACCTGATGATCATCGACTATCACCACGCTAATTGGTTTATCCATAAACTAATCCATCCAAATCTAACAATACGGTGATTTCTGTGCCTAATCCTGGCTCGCTCATCAATTCAAACTCACCGCCAATAAACTCAACACGCTCGCGCATATTGCGTAAACCAATCCCCTGACGATGTACCGAGTGGTTAACAAGGAACCCTGCCCCATCATCTCGTATCAGTAATTGCAGCATATTGCCCATCTTTTGCAAAATAACCGTGACCTTTTTCGCCTTAGCGTGCTTCTCGATATTGTTCAACGACTCTTGAGCAACACGATACAAGGTCGTCGCTACCTCAGATTTCAACTTCACCTGATTAGTATCAAAGTGACTATCAATGTCGATACCAGAATGTGAATGAAAGTCTTGTAATAAGGTGGTGAGGGCCGCTTCAAGACCAATATCATCCAGCGCACTAGGTCGGAGTTGATGAGAAATATGACGAACTTCGTTGATCGCAGTAATTAGCGAGCGTTGAGATTTATCTAGGTGGGATTTGAGCTTTTCATCTTCGATGCGATGAGCCATCAAATCTAAGTGGCATTTACTGGAGACCAATAGCTGATTGATACCGTCATGTAGCTCTCTCGCTAAGTGTTTCTTTTCGTCTTCTTGGAACATTACCGTTTTATGGGCAAGCTCTTTGAGGTGCTTATCTGCCAAACGATGTTCATGCAAGTTAATCGCTAACGTCAGGACAATAATAACTGAGACCGTAACCACCAGAATGATCACGACAGAGAAAAACGTAGTTTCAATATTCTGGTTTACTGCTGCACGCATATTCGCAACTTCACGGCTGACATCTTCAATATACAAGCCTGTGCCGATCATCCAATCCCACTTATCCAACCAAGCGGCATAACTCAACTTAGGAACCACCTCGCCGGTTGAAGGCTTTTGCCAAAGGTATTGATGAAAACCGCCACCAAGTTGAGCTTGATAGAGCAAGGTTTCGATCAAGTGATTGCCATTTTCATCTTGAATATGAAGCAGATTTTGCCCAATAAGATCGGGCAGAATGGGATGAACTAAGTTCGTACCGTGTTTATCATAGGCGAAGAAATAGCCATCTGAACCATACCGAAGACGATTGAGAATAGCTTTAACACGCGCTTTAGCGTCCTCCTCCTCGAGAGTAGGATCGTTATAGATATGAGAAATGGCATCAAAAGCCAGATCGACCGTATCTTTCAATGCTGCTTCTTTAGATTGGATAAGATTCTGATGAAAGATTTCTACTTCGCGTTGACCAAGAGTCTTGGCTTGATAGATAGAAATCCAACTGATGCTGGCTGACACCAACACCACAGGTATTAGAGCCAGTAATATTAACTTGGCTTTGAGAGGCATTCCTTTCCTCCAATGAAACGCTGTTTGTCATTTCGACAAACAGCTTAACAACTTGTCTCAAAAGGTAAAAACTCTCAGGTCACAAATTCACCTATTCACTAACTTAAATCATTACGCCATGCCATAGAATGCAGGGAAGAATAACAAAGAAGCCAGAACAACAATTTGAATGGCAATGAATGGCATCACACCTCGGTAAATATCACGCGTTGTCACCCCCGCAGGAGCCACACCTTTTAAATAAAACAAACTAAATCCAAATGGTGGTGTGAGGAATGAAGTCTGCAGATTCATTGCAATCAAAATCGCAAACCAGGTCATGTTGATACCCATCAGTTCTGCAACAGGCGCAATGATCGGCACAATGATGAAACAGATTTCAACGAAGTCGATGAAGAAGCCAAGGATAAGAATCACCACCATTGTAATAATCAAGAAACCCCACTTCTCACCCGGTAGTTGTAGCATCCACTCTTCAACCAGGTAATCGCCGCCCGTGTATGTGAACGCCATCGAGAATGCCGTCGCACCAAGCAGTATCGCAAATACCATTGCGGTCACTTTCACCGTCTCTTTTGAGGCTTCATACACCATTGACCAGCTAAACTGTTTGTATAGCAGTGACAGTACAATCGCTCCTGCACCACCTAACGCCGCCGACTCCGTTGGTGTAGCAATGCCCGCAAAGATAGAACCTAACACTACAATGATCAGCGCAAGCGGCGGTAATACCGCTTTAAGCGCGGTAAGCACTTCTTCTTTACGGCTGATCGACGCATCGCGCTCAATAGGCTGAGCGGCTTCTGGATTGAGTTTGGCGTAAATCAAAATGTAGATCACATACGCGCCTACCAGCATCAGTCCCGGCCACACCGCAGCTTGGAAAAGATCACCAACCGGAACGCCAAGCACGTCACCCAATAAAATTAACACGATAGAAGGTGGAATGATTTGCCCAAGCGTACCTGACGCACAGATGGTGCCGCACGCAAGCCCTTTATCGTAGTTGTATTTGAGCATCACAGGTAATGATATCAAGCCCATCGCAACAACCGACGCACCAACAACGCCGGTAGAAGCAGCAAGCAACGCACCTACGAGCACTGTGGAAATCGCGATACCACCGCGAACGCCACCAAATAAGCGCCCCATAGACTCAAGCAACTGCTCTGCTAGTCTTGTCTTTTGTAACACCAAGCCCATGAAGACAAACAGTGGCACCGCCATTAGCACCGTGTTCTCCATAATGGATTGAATGCGATATGGCATGAAAGCAAACATATCCATGCCCTCTGCCCAAACGCCAAATATTAATGCGATGCCACCAAAGGTGAAGGCCACAGGGAAACCAAGCAGTAGCGCAAACAGAGCTACAAAAAACATCACTATACCGATCATACTAACTTCCTTTTAGGACTTACCGTTGTTACCGGCATAGATAAGATGAGGGTTAACAATTTTGTTGACGGAATGAAGTAGCAAACCAACACCACTGACCGCCATAAATAAGAATGACAATGGGATCATGCCTTTGATGATCCATCGGTAAGGTAAACCGCCTGGATCACCAGATGTTTCTCCAAGCGCATAGCTCTCTTTAGCAAAGTCGATACCGAACCATGCAACCAAAAGGCAAAACGGGAAGAGGAAAAGTAAGGTGCCTAAAATGTCGATGATGGATTGTGCTTTGTAAGATAAACGCTCATAGAAAATATCTACTCGAACGTGACCACCAGATTTAATCGCATAAGGAACGCCAAGCAAAAATACAGCAGAAAACAGGTGCCATTCCATTTCTTGAAAGGCAATAGACACGTCATTAAATACATAACGCATGACAACGTCGTATACCACGTTCGCTAGTAATAAAATAAATAGGATGCTCGATAACCATCCTAGAAAATCACCAAAGCGGTTAAAGATTCGCTCAATATAAATAAGGCTTCTCATTCCGAACTCCATGGAACTCGTGGATTGGCTCCGCTGGTTCGCGGAGCACTTTTATAGTCTTCTCTTAGAGAAGTTTTTCTTGGGCTTCGTTAGTAGGCTAAATCCCTAGATTCTTGGAGATAGCCCGCTTGATGAAGTTACTGCTGAGCCTGGCTGTTTAGGTAAGCTCGATGTGAAATGTCAGACCAAGGACGCACTTGCTCGATATAATTTGCTTGCGACTCTTGAATCTCTTTCGCTAAGGCATCTTTTTCTGCGTGCTGTTTAAGTAGGCGCTCATTCGCTTCACGCAGTGCAGAGATAACTTCTGGTGGGAAGTCTTTTACTTGAACATTCGGATATTCAGACTGAATCGACGCCCAGTTTTTACCGCTTTCGTGCTTAGACTGTGTGTACATGTCGTACGCCGCGGCTTTCATCGCCACTTGAAGAATCGCCTTCAGGTCATCAGGTAGACGTTCCCAAGTACGCTTATTAACTAGGAATTGCAGCTCTGTTCCTGGCTCATGCCAACCTGTGTAGTAGTACGGTGCGATTTTGTGGAAACCCATACGCAAGTCGAGAGATGGCCCCACCCACTCCAATGCATCAATGGTACGACGCTCAAGAGAGGTGTACAGTTCACCCGGGGCGATGTTGGTTGGTTTCGCGCCAAGCTCAGCAAGAATCTCCCCCGCAAAACCAGGAATACGCATTTTCAGACCTTGTAGGTCATCGACTGATTTGATTTCTTTCTGGAACCATCCGCCCATCTGGGTATCGGTATTACCACCAGGGAAAGACAGTAAGTTGTGTGGTGAGTAAACCTTCTCCATCAACTCCATACCGCCACCGTAGTAGAACCATGCGTACTGCTCTGTAGGTAGCATACCGAAAGGCATAGAGGTAAAGTAAAGGGTGTTTGGTACTTTGCCTTTCCAGTAATAAGAAGCCGAGTGGCCCATATCGTATTGACCTGATTTCACCATATCAAACACACCAAGTGGTGCTTTATGTTTGTTTGCGGAGTCAATACGGACTTGTAGGCGTCCGTTTGACATTTCTTCTGCCATTTTCGCCATGTTCTTAGTCGCATCACCGAAGATTGGGAAGTTAGGGCCCCACGTCTCCGCTAATTTCAAGCGATATACTTTATCGTCAGCAGCGCTAGCAGAAGTTGCTACGAATGCTATGGTTGCTACCATCGCCGTCGCTTTGAGTACTCGTTTCAAAGATTTTTGGATAAGACTCATCGTTCACGTCCTTTGTCACCAAGGTTATTGTTGTCATCCATTACATAAGGATTCGTATTTACAATGGAATACTACAGCGGAGACCGAAATGGGCATGAACACGCAACAAAAACAGCAACGAAGCCACTCGCTATCCGTTGGTATTACGTAGTTATACGTAGTCTTTTTGATATAAAGACAAACTAAATATAATAATCAGTAAGTTATAGGACTAGTATGAAAGTAGACCGGTTGGAATTACGTACGTAGTTGATTGCGAAAGAATTTACACAATATTTAATGAAATGTGACAAATGGCGACGTTGTCTCGTTAAAATCCTCAATTAGGAACTGAGAAAAGTGGTCATTAAATAAAAAAATACCCCGACTATCGTCGAGGTACTCAATTAAAAAACAGAATTACAGCGGTAATTAAACTGCTTTATAGATAACTTTGTTACCTGCTAACTGCTCTTTTTGAACTAGGTTTTCTTCAAGAAGCTTTTTCAGTGCGCCAGTAGCCCATGATGCCGCTTTCGTATCTTCTTGACCTGCCGCTAAACCAATACCTTTAGGGTTAATACCTTCAGCATTAGCGACAACAATGTCTAATACTTGTTGTTGCTTAGGAGTTAGAGCAACGTCTGTTTTTACTGCAGCTACCTTCTTCTCAGCTACCGCTTTCTCAACAACAGGTTTTTCTGCAACGACTTTTTCCGCAACAGGCTTAGCTGTTTTTGGTGCTTTTGCTACGTTTGCAACTGTCGCTTTAATGCGCTTTTGCAGTTTCATCTGCACTTTACGCTTATGAGCAAGTCTCATTGAATATTTCTCCAGTTCACTGCATCTCAGCAGGGATGAAAATTTGAAGCGCGATTTATACCAAAATTCCCAATCAATTTGTAGGTTTTGGCAGCGAAACGCTGTGAAAAATGCGCTCAATGCATAGAACGTCTATTATTTAATCAAGAATTTTGTGGACACATTTTGTCAATACTGGGTATAAAAACAGAGGTTCGCCTTAGTTTGATATGCAACTGAACTTACACAAGGCGATTTAGCTAACTCGGCTTATATCCTGAGGTTGAAACATGGAAACGTTGCACCTGACTAACTCGCATTTTAAATCTGACTCACCCATCAACAAATTCATAATGCTCTTGGTAGTATTCATTACTTTGTTTCTCGTTTTGATCGCACCTGGGTGGAAGCAAGCAATGCTATCTGTGGTTTTAATGGCGGTCATTGTTGGCTTTGCAATCATGATGATCAAAAAAAGCCAGGTAGGTTTTACTCTTACACAATCCCACTTTCAACAGCACTTATTCAAAGGCGGCTGGGTCGTCCGTTGGAAAGACATTGATTCAATAGGAATATGTACCTATGAGCAAGAAGGATGGCATCAGCCTCTGCCTTGGGTTGGCATTCGTTTAAAGCATTATTCCCCTTATCTAGACGCGATCTGCCCCCGTATCGCGACAGAAGTTCTTTTAAGTCAACGTGCACTGTTGTATTTGGGTG
This sequence comes from Vibrio sp. WZ-1, assembly GCF_052037695.1. Classification (NCBI taxonomy): domain Bacteria; kingdom Pseudomonadati; phylum Pseudomonadota; class Gammaproteobacteria; order Vibrionales; family Vibrionaceae; genus Vibrio; species Vibrio sp. WZ-1. The sequence goes on from NZ_JBQEQR010000075.1 coordinate 252,469, forward strand.
CTCGGCAAAACCATTGTGAAACTAAATTTGAGGATATGGTACTGGATCCTGCCCCTTACATTAATCAAAAGGGCATACTCTACGAAGGTTTACTTGCGATGCTCGCGAATAGAATGAAGTACCAAAGGCAGTTTTATGGCTACGATGTATTTATTTCAACAAGTGACTTAGATAGAGAAGCTGATGCGTTTGTGGGATTGGCTCGACGTTACTTGGCAGCCGCCGAGCCTGATACTTAATACAAAGACGTTTTAGTAAAGTGGCATTTCGTCAGCAACAAACGGGTTAGTCTTGCGTTCGTGGCCAAATGTAGACTGTGGACCATGCCCCGGTACAAACGTCACGTCATTTCCGAGCGGCCATAGCTTCTCTTTGATTGAGCTAATTAACGTGTTGAAATCGCCTTGTGGGAAGTCAGTACGACCCACGCTACCGTTAAACAAAACATCCCCAACAAACGCCAAACGCGCTTCTTCACTGTAAAGTACGACGTGGCCTGGAGTATGCCCTGGTGTATGAATCACATTCAATGTTTGATTACCAAAAGTGACCTTGTCACCTTCATTCAACCACTGGTGTGGTTCAAACGCTTCAGTGAGTGGGAAACCGAACATTTGGCTCTGGCCTTCTAAGCCCTGCAACCAGAAGTTATCAGCTTTATGTGGCCCAATGATCTCAGTACCACCTAAAAGAGCAGATAGAGGCTCAGTTCCACCAACATGGTCTAAGTGGCCGTGTGTCAAAACTAGATTTACAACCTCAACACCCAGTTCTTTGATTAGCATTGCAAGTTGCTTTTCATCACCACCTGGATCTATCACGATGCCTTTCATGGTTTCATCACACCAGACAATAGAACAGTTTTGAGAGAAAGATGTCACAGGAACAACTTGGTATTTCAGAGCCATAAATAACCTATACCGAATAATTTTGCATGAAAACTGCCGCAACTATGACACTAAGCCAAAGTGACTTCAAGCTTTGTACTACGGGTTATTAATGCCAACGACGTAAGACAAATTAATCGATTGGGTTCCATTACCAAGAGCGAACGGCACCTGTATCAATATGAACAAAATTACTACTCGGATAATAACCAACTCCACCAGCTTTCAAGCTTAGTGCCGCATCACGAACGGTAGACAATTTCACACCATCCAATCGGAAATCGATCGCCTTCCCCTCCATGTGCATACTCTTCTTTGCCACACCAGAAGAGCCATTTCGTAAAGACGCATTGGTTATCGGAGAGCGGTAGCCTGAAATCACAATCACTTCAGCTTCCGTACCGATCAGTTTTTGAATTTGGCTGATTTGATCGAACAAGCGTCGATCCATTGGATGAACTTCATTGCGGCGATGATCACGACAGAATTTATCAAGACGTTGGAGTTCTTCATCGACATAGCTCGAGCCGTTGAAGTAACACGACTCAAGTAATTCACCTGTATTTAGATTATTCATCGCAAGTACACGAGGCTCGTCGGGTAATGACGCCCAAGATACAGACGGCATAGCTGAAGCAACTACAACACCACCAGCGGTCATTTTAAGAAAATCACGACGAGAAAAATTACGACTTACCATTAGAAAATACTGCTCAATTACTGTACGAGCAGCGGACATTACCGAAACCAATTTAACGCGTCAAACGCATAAATTGGTCCAGCTTGTCGCTTTTAGGCTAGATTTTTTGTTTACTTATTGAACAGCAAACAAATTTTATGAATTGTAAGTTTTTTTAAATTGAGAACGGACGTCACCCTTGATGATCGTATTGATAAATATCATCACGGTAGTACAAGGTGCCCTCCTCTAACCATGCGGTCTGGTAAATGATATGCACTTGGATTCGTTCACTTAGTGGTACCGATGTATTAGATCTTCTACTATTCTCACGTTTTTTCTCTAGACGCTCTTCAAGACCTTGGGTCTTAAACAGCAATTCAGCGAGTTGATCGGCGTTTTCTACTCTTACACAACCCGAACTGAAAGCACGTCTGTCTTCTTGAAACAAGTTTTTGCTCGGCGTGTCATGCAAATAAATAGCCTGAGGATTTGGCATATTAAACTTATACAAGCCTAACGCGTTATGAGCCCCAGAAGATTGTCTCATCCGATATGGAAAACTACGCGGGTTAACCGAAGCCCAATGTATCGTCGTAGGATCAATGATCTCGCTTGAATCCCAAGAGCGAATTATCTGGATATTTTGCTCAAGTAGGTACATCGGGTTTTTCTTAACCTTTGGAATAATGTCCTTCACCATAATCTTCCAAGGAACATTCCATGTAGGGTTAAGGATCACCGAATCAAGAGTGCCCGTCATGATAGGTGTTTTTCGTGTTGCCCGCCCTACCACAACTTTAGACTCAAACAATGCTTCACCGTCATGCCAGTACGTCACTTCATACCCCGGCACGTTAACAAATACCACATTGTCTCGTTCTTTCGCCCACAAACGAGAACGCTCGGAATTCAGTGCAAGTAGATGCAATCGCTGCTCAGGCGAAAAGTTAACCCAACGAATGGTGTTTGGACCGATAATACCGTCCTGCTTTAGGCCATGAATTTTCTGGAATGCTTTTATGGCTATTTCCAGCTCTTCATCAAACTGCGGGCCACTATAAAGTAAATCATCTACGTCGATGCCTACTACCTGCATTCGCTCAAGGAGGATGGGCTTATTTTCTAGTACATCACCTACTCTAGTTAAACCTTGTTGCTGATAGGTAGGGTAATCAAACTTGGCGTATTCTTGGAGCGAATAAAACGCTTGATTGAAGGCAGGATCCATTTGGAGCGGTGAATACAAGTTGGAAAGGAATTGGTCTAGCTTGCCGATAGTAATTTCGGTACTTAGAGCAGTAAGAACTTCAATACTGGGCTCAGGTAACGACACTTCTTCACCGTGGCCAAACAACCACTGTAAGCCATGTTGTTGAACTTGCTCCAAATAGCTTAGGTACATGAGTAGTGTGTCTGTCATGACTAAATCATAATCGAGAGCGTCCCCCTCTTCTTCTACATAAGCAACACGCCTGATTTGGTCTTGAAATACTGGAGAAACGTCAGCAAGGGACAATACTTGCAATTGAAACAAGAATTGTTGTGCAATATCCTCATTTTCCCAATTTAAGCGGTAGCTAGTGCTCTGATAGAGCCGATCAATCACTTCTGGGTAATGGATCATTTTCTCAATAGATAGCTGAGCAACCGCCCCCACTTGCTCAGTCTGAGCAGTAGCGTTTTGAGAAACAACGGTAGAAAAGCTGAAAAACGGCACCATAAGCGCCGTTGTTAATAGAATTCTAGCAAACACGATCACGATCCCTCGGAAAACTTGCCTTAAAAAAAGTATGGCAAATATCTCACGCCTTGCAGGTTTAAAATTAAGAATCTAGGCAGAAAACCTCCGATAGAAGTATCATTAGACTCTTAATGCCCCCCAATTACGTAATCCTCGACCAATGGTTATCCCACTGGATGCCAGTAGCAGTAGAGGTGTTTGACTTCATTGGCTTTTGCTCGACAACTTTACCGGCACCAGAGCTGACTCGGAACTCATCACCGTAGATAACCACACCCGACGCATCAGGCAGTGCGTTTAATTCAACGAGTCGACCAGTAGATTTAGACCATATCCCGTAGCAACTACCTGGAGGTGAAGTCGCCAAAATCCATTCATCTGTCGCCGCGATACTTGCTACATAATGATTAAAGCGTGCCCATTGTTCTGGCTCTGCATGAAGCTCCTGCATCTCACCACCACGAGTATGCATGGCAATGAGTGCTGGGTATTCGTCCGGCTCTCCACGGTATTGCTGTCCACAAAGCACGGTTTCTGCTCCATCATGGGCTAAGTGACGAATACTAAGCTGATGATCCGGTAAAGAAACCTGCTCCAGCAACGTACCATCTTGTGAAAGATAACTTAAGCTCGGTTCCATCATTTCAAGGTTCAGTGGTTCACGACCATTCGTGTGTACACCGCCCACGCCAATCGCCAATGCTCCATCAGGCATCATGATCACTTCATGAGGGCCAAGGCCAAAGCCTGTCAATTCATCGACTTTTTGATAGTACTTTTGCACATCATAGACGCCAATGATTCCACGGCTTGTACCTCTTTCGCCTTCGGTAGCAAACAACAAAGTACCATCATGTGAGTAGACACCATGACCATAAAAATGACGATTTGGTTTTGCTAGTTGCAGTTTGATCATTTGCTCTGAACGATAATCGAACACCATAAAGAACGTACCAGGTCTACGGCCAAAGACCACGGCATGTCCCTGCTGGTTTATTGCCACGCCATGACCACGCTCAGGAATAGGAAACGTAGAGATCGGCATACCATGCTCATCAGCCACCACCGCTGCGTATTTATCTCGGCCAATGATTGAGCAGCCTATCAGCGCAGGCTCATGTGAGTTTGTTGAAGCACAACCAAACGGCATAACAGGTGTAGCCGCCCCAAAAAGAGCGGCTTTAAGTAAGGTACGGCGGGTTTGATCAGTCACCATCGGTTGCATTAAATCCTATAACCACGCCAAGCTCGAACGCCACTTCTTCGTGGATCAAGTACTTCAATTGTTCTAGCTTATTATATTGAGCTAGCACCATACGATAACCTTCTTTGCTTTTCAGCGCGGCAAACAAGCTCTTATCTGCTGGCCATGTATCTAAAGCCATTGCAAACTGATAGGCAACACGATCAGCCAAATCCGCATGGCCTTGCTCTCTCAGCAGAGCATCCAAACCGTTACCGTTGGCAAAATAGAGTAATTCCATTGCGGTAAGGTTCGCTTTCAAGTTCAAAAGCGACGTCTCTGAACGCCACGATTCTGAGAAATAAGGACGAGGTTTGCCAATCTTCGCCAATGGACGACTCAGCTTCTTCATGCTGTATTCAAGCTGATTAGATAACAGCGAGATGTACTCAGACTCCCACTCTTTCATCTTTAACGACTTCCACGGGTTTTCTGCCCAAGAATCAGCGATGATCTGTGCTTTGTTATCTAAATTCTCGGCAATCGCAATACCTGTTGCACATGTCTTGCTATCACTAGATAAGGTCGAAGCTTTGTCGTAAAGCAGCCATTCCAACGCGCCTAAACCTTGTACGGTTACACTTTGCGTCGAAATCTCCTCCGCACTCCAAGCTTGGTCCGATTTCGTCAGCACAGACATCTTACGGCCAGTAGTGTTCTTTTTATCTGGCCAAAACTGAACGTTCCAGCTTTGCTCTAATGCCGTCGCAGGACCACGTTCCTGCCCTTGCAATGCCATCCATGCAAGCATAGTTTGATGCCATTGCTGTTTTACTTTCGCGTAATCTTTGCTCTCTGAAGTACAGTAATCAGCAAAGCTCTGCTTAAGATCCGTCGTTTGTACTAAGAATGTCTGCGCCGCTTGAAACTCCAATTCATATACATTTTGTGAAAAGTGGTTTGTCTTTTCTGACTTTGCAGAGGTCAATTCGGTTGTTGACTGACAGCCAACCAAACTTAGCGTTGCGGTAATAGCACTCGCTAACAGTCTTTTTTTCATGGTACGTGCCTTATAGAGAATTCAAAAACGCAATCAATGCGTCACGTTCTTTCTTATTCAGTGCCAAAACATTCTGCTTAGCTGTTTCGGCTTCGCCACCATGCCACAGTACTGCTTCCATAAGGTTGCGCGCACGTCCATCATGTAAGAAGTAAGTATGACCGTTAACCTCCTCAGTGTAGCCAACCCCCCATAGCGGCGCAGTTCGCCATTCACGCCCGTTTGCTAAGTATTCCGGACGGTTATCGGCTAAGCCTTCACCCATATCATGCAGAAGCATGTCTGTGTATGGGTGGATAAGCTGCTCAGAAAGCGCTGGCAATTCCGGTCGTTTAGCGGTTTTCACGCTTGTCTTATGGCAGCTTTCACAGCCTGAAGATACAAAGATCTGTTGACCAAGCTTCACTTCTGGATCATTCATATTACGGCGAATTGGCACCGCTAAGTGTTGGCTATAAAACTCAACGAAATTGAGGATGTTTTGGCTCACTTCAGGCTTGCCACCATTTGGCATGTCGTCACAAATGGTTTGTTTCGAGGTACAGTTTTCATTCGGGAATAAATGGCTTGTTAAGCCCACATCACCGTTAAATGCCGCCGCGTTTTGCTGCATCAATGTCGGTTGTCCAGCTTTCCAGCCAAAACGACCAATCGAGAAATCATCTTTTTCGATATCCCAAACCTTGTTTGCTTTGCCTGAGATGCCGTCTTTGTTGGCATCGTGTTCATCAGCCCAAGCCAGCAGCGTTTCGTCGGGAATGCTCTCTAACAAGCCAAGGCCGATCATTGGTGGCGCCACACGCGCTGAAAATTCAGTATCCGGATGCATGTCGCCATACCCTAAATCGGTAATGTTTAGGTGCGGCTTTCTCAGCGTCACTGTCGTGCCATCTTTAAATTTCACTGGCACATCGGTATAAGTGATTTCGATTTTGCCCTCTGGCGTTTGATCTTGCAGGGCGAAATCTTGAAGCTGGCCACCATAAGTTGGCTCAGGTATGCCACCGTCTTTGATGTACGCTTTCTTTTGTTCCGGCGTCATTGCGGGAATACTCAAACGAACCAACATTGATACTGCATGGAGATCATTTTCTTCTGGCGGATGGCCACGACCATCTTTAATGTGACAGTTCTGACAACCATTGGTATTAAACAGCGGACCTAGACCATCACGAGCGTCCGTCGATGCGGGAGCTTGAACCCAAGGGTTGCGGAAAAAACTGTTGCCGACACTGAAGTCGAGGCGCTTACTCATTGGTAGATTGGCAGCAGGGAGAGAGTACGCATTCGCGCCATCTTTTTTAACACTGGTTTTGCCACCAGACTTAACATCGTAAGCCATGGTAGAAGAGGAAAGGAGCGCGGCTAGCGCAGAAATTAGGTATGACTTCATATCATTGCTCTACTAATACGACAGGTGTGATAACAACGAGCTCAAATGGTAAAAGGGCTCCGAAAGAGCCCTTATCTATTATGGTTTTCTTATTAAAACTCGTGGTCAGCAGTATCAGGGCTTAGGCTATCGATACCGACAATCTTCGCCGCTCGCTCAATCGCACCTGTTTGTGCCACCAACGCCATGATTGTATCGTTTACTAGAGCGTTACCTTGTGCATTTCCTGCTGCAATTAGTTGATCAAAGTGCTGGTTGTTCTTCTCAGCAGAAGTCACTAATTCACCGACTTGGCTACGAGTAACGTCAAACTGCTTTTGAATCTCTTTAGCTGCTGTTTCATCTTTTTGCGCGACAAGGTCTGCAATACTTGGACCTGATAGTAACGTGCCATCTTCACGCTTGTACAAACCTGTATAAACATTATAGATGCCCTGCTCATTGTAGTAATGAGAATTATGAGTGTTGTCTGAGAAACAATCGTGTTCGTCTTCTGTCGAGTTTGCTTCTAGTGCAACTTTCATGCGCTCACCAGCTAGCTCACCCAGAGACAGAGAACCCATACCGAATAGCATCTTACGAAGACCGTTGTCTGCCGAGCCATTCAGAAGCTCTTCACGGTAGTTACCTTTCACTTCTGCAGACCACTGCTTTTCCATCCACTCGAGATCTTGCACTAGTAGATCAGCCGCTGCTTTTAAGTACTCGCCACGACGCTCACAGTTGCCGTTAGTACACTCAGAACCTACAACGAAGTCAGTGTATGCTCGTTGACCTGCACCTGCATTAGTACCGTTAAGGTCTTGACCCCAAAGTAAGAACTCAATCGCGTGGTAACCTGAAGCGACGTTTGCTTCAGAACCCCCCACTTCGTTTAGATCCGCGAGCAACTGTGGTGTGATTTTAGCGACGTCCAATTTCGACGCACCAATCTGAAGGCTCGTGTTTGCAATAATGTTTGCTGAAGCGCCTTCGTTACCTAATTCATATTGGTAATCAGTTGCAACGTAATCAATTAGGCCCTCATCAAGTGGCCATGCATTTAGTTGGCCTTCCCAATCATCGACGACCGCGTTACCAAAACGGAAAACTTCAGACTGTTGGTATGGCACACGTGAATCTAGCCAAGCTTGTTTTACTTCTTCAAGCTTTGCTGCGGATGGAGATTTAAGGAATTCGTCGATTTTTACATCGAGGGCTTTTGCTGTTGTCACAGAATCAGAAAATACCGCATGAGCAACACCTGCGTAATGTTCGACAACCTGTTGTTTAGTTACTGTAGCAGCAACCGTAGAACCACTGGCAATGAGGAGTGATGCAGCAATAGACTGGACTAAAACTGTTTTTGCATTCATCTGAAGCATCCTTGTTGAGCATTTTAATTATCGTATTGGTAGTGCTAATTATTCTTATTTGCACTTTTAGTCCCGAGATAATACAAATTTACAATTTATTTGCAACTCCAGATACAAAAAAAGCCTCACAAATATGAGGCTTTTAACAATCTTTGTTGTTAGATTTATCTTTAAGATTAAACCTTTAGATGGTGTTTACCGTGGGACACCTTGGCTTTCAAATAATTCTCGTTACCATCTTTGATATGCGCAGAAGTATTGACAACTTCAGCGATTTCTATCCCATACTCGGACAATTCACGAATTTTTTTAGGGTTATTAGTCACAAGGCGGATCTTATTCACGCCTAATGCTTCTAACATTTGTGCGGCTTCTGTGAAGTCACGTAAGTCGTCATCAAAGCCGAGGTGGTTGTTGGCTTCGTAAGTATTCATGCCTTGGCTTTGTAAACGATACGCATCGATCTTATTGTACAAGCCAATGCCACGACCTTCTTGGCGAAGATATAGAATGATCCCACCTGATTCACCCATTCGGTTGATGGTCTCTTCCAGTTGCTCACCACAGTCACAGCGTGAAGAATGGAATACGTCACCAGTCAAACACTCAGAGTGCATTCTGACTAACGGTGTATCTTGCGTTTGGTCTGCATTCTTGAATATTACTGCAACGTGTTCTTTATCTGTTTTCAATCCGTGAAAGGACAGGATCTCAGCTTCAATGTTACTTTTTGCCCCGACTTTAAAATCTACTCTGGCACGAACTTCCGCCATATCTATACTCACTTGATGTATTGCTTGATGCACTTTTGTAATTGCATTCATAAGAAATCTCTCTCAATCACAAACTATGGGGATTGATACCTGATTTTTCAATCTTAAGATCACTTTGAATGCAACTGCTTTACTTAAAGGGTAATCAAACTAACCAGTTATGGTCGATTCTTTTTAGAACACTTTTAGTACCTAGTTAATCATACAGCATTACCCGGCTGACAAATGTTATAATATAACATTTTAAAATAAGTACAATAAAAAACCCCAGTCCTCAAAGACCGGGGTTTCTTATATAAAACTTGCTGTATAGTAATTTAATGAGTTTGCTTGTTCTTCCACACAACAAGCTCAATCCAGACATTTTCAAGCTCTTGAAGTTCTTCATCACTTAGAATAGCTAGCGTTGATGTGACTTGCGGCAGCTTCGGTGACTGCAATGCTCGAATCTGCGAGTAAAAGTCCTTTTTTAATTGCGATATTACTAAATCCACTGCAAACACCTACATATAATACGTTATCGAAACACGCGTTAGCTCATCTTTTTATATAGTTCGCTATTCACTGAAATTATCCTGAAATTCTTGAAAATGATAACATCTTGCCTGTTATATGCACAGTTTATTTTAAATAGTGGAACAATTATCACACAATTAATGCTTGAGTTTTTTGATCGAGACAATTAGAAAAAGGATCATAAATAGTCCTGGTAAGATCCATAATAATGCCGTTGAGAGGTTAAATGGCGGATCATATAGGACAATATTTCCATATCGATCAACTAAGTATTGCTTAATCTCTTTCTCAGTGTATCCCTCATTCACCATCTCGTAGACCTTCAGCCGTAGTGCCTTCGCGGTATAGGCATTCGACTCAACTAGGTTTTGATTTTGACATTGAGGACAACGCAGAGACTTAGCCAAAGTAATTGCGCGCTGTTGCATTTCAACTGATTTAAATTCAAAAAGATCAACATTTTGATCTTCCTGAATAGCGTACGCATTTAAAGGGAGTAAGGCGAATAATAAAGAGAGTGCAAAAGATAAATTATATCGAGATATCAAAGAACTTAGAGAAAATAGCATTCCATTTATCCTTATTAATTTCACCACGATATTTGATCAAAATCCGCCCATCTTGATCAATTAGATACGTTTCAGGCGTTCCTATTATACCTAAATCAATCCCTAGTTCACCTTTGGGATCAAATATCACCTTGGTATATGGGTTACCCTCACGAGCCAAGTATTCTTGAGCTGCATGACTTTGATCTCGATAGTTCAAACCTATTATTGGTACACCTGCCCGTGACAAATCCAACAATTCATCATGCTCACGTTTACACACACCGCACCAAGACGCCCAGACATTTAAAATTTGCAAATCATGCTCTTCAAACAGTTTTTGCGTAAGAACGTCTGCTGTCGTTAAGCTGCTAGCCTCAAAACTTGGAACATAAACTACTCGACTTTCCGTTGTCTCGACGTTTGGACGATCCGCTAGAGACAGATAACTAATCACCGAAAATAACGCAATAGCTCCCGCTAGAATAGTTATTTTATGCGAAGGATTCATCACTGACTCGACTCCAGGCTCTTTTAGGCAGTAAGGCTGATAACATGCTTATTAGTGCAATGATACCGCCAGACCATATCCACCAAATTGCGGCTCTGTACTGCACTTTCACCGCATAAGATTGCTCTGACAGCTTTTCCCCAAGTGTAATATAGTAATCACCATGCCAAAAAGACTTAATGGCAGGCTCCGTCATATTCATAACTCGCACTGAATAGTGCCTTCTCTCTGGGAGCAGAGTGAAGCTGTGTTGTTCCGTGGTGCTAAGGCGTATCTCTGCTATTTCCGAAGTATAGTTCGGCCCAACTTTCCAGTGAGTATCCACATATTGAAGAGATACGTTCTGGAACTGATGCTGAGAGTTTGGAGACATTCGGTAGCTAAATTCATAAGAGTAGGACGCATTTACTATCGCCCCTACTCCAGCAATGACAAAACCGATGTGAGCAAAAAGTTTAGGGGAAGTGCTAATCTTCGCACCACTTCTTGCCCACTGGAAGGAGTGGCTGGCGACAACATAAAGTGCGAGAGCAGAGATTACACCTAGCATCAAGCCTGTGTTAAACATAATGGCTAAAATGCTGATCGTAATGGCACTCAAAATAGCAATCAACCATAGTACTTTCAGATCCTTACCCGCCCGAGGATGTCGCCATGAACAAAATGTGGAACAAGCCAGTGCAACAAGACTAAAGCCAAATAATGGATAGATAAGTGAATTAAAATAAGGAGGTCCGACTGAAATATTACCTGACCCCAACACTTGGTATATCATTGGATAAAATGTACCAAGAAACACGATCGCAGTAGCAATGACTAACAAGCCTATCGCCATGTAACATAAGTAAGCTCGACTAAAAATGGTATCAATATTTGATTGAGGAATCTGCTGACCTCGATAAATCAAACAGCCAAAGGTGACAAAGACAATAATCACCAACACGCCTAGCAATGCCAATCCCTTAGTTGGATCAACAGCAAATGCGTGAACAGATGTTAAAACACCGCTTCTGACAACAAAAGTACCCAATACACTGAGGCTAAACGTACTGAACGCTAATGCGTAAGTGCTCCAAATCGCCCCTTTATTCCTTGCTGACAAATGTATGCTATGGAGTAAGGCAGTGCCAACTAGCCAAGGCATCAAAGACGCATTTTCTACCGGATCCCAAAACCACCAGCCACCCCAACCTAATTCGTTATAGGCCCACCACGAGCCAACTAAAATGCCCGCCGTTAACGTTCCCCAAGCGAAATATGCAATACCTCGAACAAATGCATACCACTCATGCTGAGGTTGCTTACCAAGCAAAGCAGCAAGAGCAAGAGCTAATACGGCAGAGTAACCAACGTAACCTAGGTAAAGTAAAGGCGGGTGAATAATAAGCCCAACATCCTGCAGCATAGGGTTGAGGTCGCGCCCCTCCAGAGCGAAACTTTGGGCATATTCAAATGGATTTGATGTGGCAAGCGTAAACCACGCAAAGATCGCAATAAGAACGTTCATGATCCCTAGGCAATCACCAGTATATTGAGCATTAACAGGAGATCTAAAAGCGATCAACGACGCCCACATGCTGAGTGTTACCACCCAAAATAACATCGAACCTTGGTGTCCTCCCCAAGTAGCAGCGACTTTAAACGCTATCGGGAGCTTACTATTAGAATGAGTAACCACATACTCAAGCGCGAAATTATCTTGAACAAAGCAAACAATCAAAAGTGATAAACAAATGAAAGAGGCCAAACTGATGATGTGCGACGTCGCAGTTTGATGCGGCAACGTCACCGTTTTGCCAATCGCGCGACGAATCCAATACAACAACGCCGCACATGTAGAGCCAATCGACACCAGTATGAGTAAGAACAACCCCAGTTCAGCCTCCATTAAACCTCCTTATACTACGGTCATCTGACCGGCATAGAGAATGAACGTACGTAACATAAGTACACCTACCAAGCTCAATGTAGTAACAACAAATACATAACTGCCTTTATGACGCACTTCTGAAGGCGTCAACCAGTTCATAGTAAGAGGTGTTAGCATACCGATGAGTACAACGCCAACCCAGAACCATTGCGCCCAAAAACCGCTAGATATCGCATTCCAAGCGGCGACCTCATTCTGACCACCACTAAAGATCAGACCGGTGAAAAAAGTCACTAAGACAAACAGCTCAAACAACACCACCGGACGTTCAAATCCATGTACCCAAGAGACACTTGGACTACTGGTTGATTCTTTGAACACCAAGATGCCAAACATCAAACAGGCTGCAGCTCCAGAGGATAAGCTAGAGAATAGGAACAAAATCGGCAACACTGGATTGTTCAGCATTGGATAAGTCTTCAGTGCCGATAATAAGAAACCGGTATACGCAGCTAAGACTATCGCTAAGAATCCCAGAAACAGTTCTATCGCGTTGTTACCTTTACCGAACCTAATAAGGAGGCCATCAACAAAATCAAGCAATTTACCCGGTAATTTTCCTTCACAGAAATTGATGATTTGGTGACGGAAAATGACTCCAATCCAAACAAATAACACGATCATGTACACTTGGAACAAGATAACGCCCATCGACATCACAGAAGTCGGATTGTAGTAAATCATGATCTTCCAAAACTCGAGCGGTTTAGTTAAGTGGAAAATCAAAATCACTAGGCCGGCAATGATGCCAAACGGTGCTAACCAAGCCATTGCTTTCATGATGCCGTTATTTGCTGGGTCACCCTCAATGACTTTGCGTTTTAAATAGATGGCTATCATCACCGCACCCGCGGACATACCTGCTAAGAACAGATATATTGCGATGATCCAATCCCAAACTAACGAGTCAAAGTGGAAAGCACTCTCGAAGCCGTTCATGATGACACCTCCCCTTTGCTATGTGGAATTTTGTACAGCTTAGGCTGTGTACCCAAATGCGATTTATCACGGTACACAACGTGGCTTTCTATCGCTTTGCTAACTTCACTGGTTGGATCGTTTAAATCGCCAAATATAAGTGCTTTCGTCGGACAAGATTCTACACATGCAGGCTGTTTACCTTGTGCTAGATTGGTATCACGACAGAAATTACATTTATCCGCAGAGTGATCGACAGGGTTAAAGAAACGAACTTGATAAGGGCACGCAGCTAAGCAGTAGCCACAACCCACACATTTCTCTTTATGAACATCAACAATACCTGTCGCTTCATCTTTATACGCAGCGCCCGTAGGACAAACATACACACAAGGAGGGTTATCACAGTGCTGACAAGATTCACGAGTAAATTGGTATTCCACATCAGGGAACTCCCCAATCGGCTCACCCCGATGAATTTTAAGACGGGTAACGCCCTCAGGAACGTTATTCACTTCACGGCAAGCATCAGTACAAGCAGTACAGCCTATGCAGGCATTCTCATCGTGAACCATCCCCATACGCTTTGCTTGCTCACTATCGCTGGCATAAAGAGAGGAGCTAACAACGGAAGTGCCTGCAACGCCAGTGGTCAATATCAACGCGCCGCTGCCGGCTAGGAAGTTTCTTCTAGAACATTTCATGCTATCTCTCCTCTTCTTTTGCAAGTTCAGGTTCGACGGCAAATTCAGAGTGACAATCGACACATTGCTTGATCAGCTGTTTTCTGTCGTAAGACAGTGCTTTGGTTTTCGCAGCGTGAACATCATGACAATTTGAGCAAGTAAGATTCTTTGCATGAACATCGTGCGTCCAATGGCTTTCTCTGAGCTCGGTAGGCGCATGGCAATCCACGCACTGACTATTGGCTTTGAGGATCAAACTCGGATCGAGGAACACCTTATCGTGCACCGCTTTTGATTGCGCAGCAGAAAACTTAATGACATCCGGCGCCCCTTCACGGTGATCAGGACCAATGTTGCTGTGGCAACTGGTGCAATTAAGTTGCTTTCCTTTGCTGAGTAAAGCTTGTGGATCATGCGATAGATTCAGAGTGTCTTTGGCGTCCTTATGACATTGAAGACATTTATAGTCTCGGTCTCGGATCAGTTCGACTTGATGACGCTCGGCCTGAGCACCTTCAACTGACTCTGAAGAGGTCGCATGGGCGGCGATGGAAAAACCATAGAAGGCAAAGATGAAGAGAAATTTCAGCATTGTCTCTATGGTCAATTTTATATTGCCCATATTTTTCTTTCCTTAGCTCGATAATAATTGATAACTATTCTCAATTATTTATTTGAGCGACAATTAATTTCCTCTGAAGATATTTTTCCCAATCTTCAAATGACATCAATTCTTATTTCGGAAAGCCACAACGCTAAACCTATATTTATAATACCCCTATTCTCCATAAGGGGTAGAAACAACCGCTCAAAAAGCGAGCTTAATCACCCTATTTTTTAAACAGACAAAAAGCTAAAACCTTAGTACACAACAAGTTACAAGCTACCACTTTGGGGGTATATAGATGTAAACATGACTGAGATCACTGGCGTAAATTGATCTAAAACAATACAAGTATCGCTCACTATTTCATCTATTTGATTAAGACATATTATTAATCTTAGATCTCCGGTTCTTATTTGGAATAGCTCCTCACAACGCTGCTTATAAAAACAAATATGGAGATAACACCGTGAGCATAAAACACTGGATGAGCGCACCCATCGCGGTTGCGACCTTATTCGCCAGCCAATTATTTTTGGTAGGCACTCCTATGGCAGCGGAAGATAAAGGACTCGTCGATCCACGCAACGATGCCTTTGAACAAAACCACCCTGACCAATATCACTCTTGGAAAGCAACATCGGAAAGTGAGCATATTGAAGATGCCTTAAGTGAAGACCCAAACATGGTGATTCTATGGGCTGGTTATGGCTTTGCGAAAGATTACAATAAAGCCCGCGGTCACTTCTACGCATTAGATGATGTGCGTCAAACCCTTCGTACCGGCGCCCCTAATGACGAAAAATCTGGACCTATGCCAATGGCTTGTTGGAGTTGTAAAAGCCCAGATGTTGCTCGTGTGATTGATGAACGCGGTGAAGATGGCTACTTCGAAGGCAAATGGGCGCGCTTAGGATCGGAGATCGTTAACCCTATTGGTTGTTCCGACTGCCACGACACTCGCTCTGAAGAATTTAAGAACGGCGAACCAGCGCTGGCAATAACTCGTCCTTATGTAGAACGAGCGTTCGATGCCATCGGCAAAAAGTTTGATGAGCAATCACGTCTAGATCAACAAGCGTCTGTTTGTGCACAATGTCACGTTGAATACTACTTTACCGGCCCAACCAAAGCCGTGAAGTTCCCATGGGACATGGGTACCACTGTGAACGACATGGAGCAGTACTACGACGCATTGAACTTCAAAGATTGGACGCACGCAGTATCGAAGGCGCCAATGTTGAAAGCACAACACCCAGGTTACGAAACATGGCGTGATGGCATCCACGGCAAGAATAAAGTGGTATGTGTGGACTGCCATATGCCGAAAGTAACCAAAGAAGACGGCACCGTTTACACCGACCACAAAGTGGGCAACCCGTTTGATCGCTTCGAAGACACTTGTGCACAATGTCATACTCAGAGCAAAGACCAACTACAAGGCATCGTTTCAACGCGTAAAGCGCAAGTGCTGAACATGAAACTTACCGCTGAGAAACAAATCGTAGCAGCACACTTTGAAGCGGGTGCAGCATGGAAAGCTGGTGCAACCGAAGAAGAAATGCAGCCGATCCTACAAGACATTCGTCATGCCCAGTGGCGTTGGGACTACGCGATTGCGTCCCACGGTGTTCACATGCATGCACCTGAAGTCGCGCTTGAAGTGCTAGGTAGTGCGGTTGACCGTGCAGCGGACGCACGTACTAAGTTGGTTCGTTTACTTGCAACCAAAGGCATTACTGAACCAGTACAAATCCCTGATATTTCAACCAAAGCTAAAGCACAACAAGCGCTAGGTATGGATATGGAAAAAATGAACGCGGATAAGAAACACTTCTTAGAAACCGTAGTTCCAGATTGGGATAAAGCGGCAGCAGAGCGTGAAGCCACGTACTAGTTTAACTGGCAGGGATTAATTAATAGATACAACAAGGGGCGTACTGAACGCCCCTTTCTTTATTTCTTCGTCCTCGATTCTATAGAGAGACAAAAATCGAATGTGCTAACGACGAGGAAGTCTCGGTCTAGGCTGAATATTTGGACGGGTTTTAGGCATTTGTACATTAGGACGTTCGACTGGGCGCTGGATCTTTGTTTCTGGCAGTGCTTTTCTTTGTTGCGCCTTTTCTTTCAATGCTTTGTCTTGTAACTCTGCGGGATCGATACGCTCTGGACGATTCTTCCACTTGGTTTGAATCTCCTGCTTCTGCTCTTCAGGTAAAGATTGCCAATGATCGTCAAGCTGGCGTTTCATGCTGTCAATGTTGGCGGACATGTCATCGTCCTTCCAATCTTCAACTTTGTCTTTGATGGATTGCTGTTGGTCTTCATCCAAGCCATTCCACCATTCTTCCAGTCTCTCTTTGTACTCATCGCCGTTGTCACAACAACCCGGATAGTAATAGATCCAATAGTCATCATGATCATACCACCAAGGATCGTAATAACCGGGAGAATAGTACACCGTAGACGAGGAACCAGCTTGGTCTGAAGAGCTACAACCCGCCAATACAGAACCGCACAGCAAAACCAATATGCTTAGGGCTTTATTTTTCATTCGTTGCCCACCTTTCCCTCTACCGCTTATTGAATTGTACGCTTACAGCAGTTCTTTCGCCTTGTTGATAGAATTAATAATTTGCACTCTATCTAAGTTTGGATCGTTAGAATCTAATAAGAGTACCCAAGCATCAATCGCTTCCTGAAAACGGAAAGATAAAAAATGGTCATTTGCGATCAATGACAAGGCTGCTTCGTTATGTGGTTCTAGTTGTAAAGCTTGCTCAAGCAACAAACTGACTTCGTCCGTCATCGCTTGTTTATGGATGTAGTACAAAGTACTCGCTTTAGCGGCAAGCTGAGTTGCGTTTACTGGGTCCGTCAACTGGATAGCATAATCGAAGCAAATCAATGCGCCATCAAGCTCACCTTCGACCAGATACCCCTGCCCCAACTGAAACCACAGCTCAGCATTATTTGGGTCTTCACGTAGTTGGTCCTGGATTTCCTCTATGATGTCATGCGCGGTCATCATCCGCGACGTTTCCGCTTGCATAAGCTGAGGCGCAGATTGACGAAACAGTAAAAAGCTTGCGCTCGTAAGCACTAACACCAGTCCACAAAAGCCAAACCACTGAGCTGGCTTTACTTTCGCTGCACTCAGCGACAAAATCACAATGAATAAGCCCATCAAAGTGATGGCAACAAAAAACCAAACCGACATAGCGCACTCCATAAGCAAGAGAGTTTCAGTTTACTGGTTTAGGGCTTTCATTGCGTTGATGCAAGTACAAAAAAGCCGAGCATGATGCTCGGCTTTCAAATTTAGCAGTTACAGAGAAGATTACTCTTCTTCAGTACCTTCAGCTGCATCATCCGCTGCTGGCGCTTCAGATACTTGACCTTCTGCGCTTGCTTCTGTCGCTTCCGCTTCTTCGCCTTCTGGCAATTCTACTTCTTCAACTTCATCAATGCGCTGTAGACCAACCACTGATTCGTCTTCAGCTGTACGGATCAGCGTTACACCTTGCGTATTACGACCTACTTGGCTTACTTCAGCTACACGAGTACGAACTAGAGTACCTGCGTCGGTGATCATCATCATCTCGTCGCCTTCTTCTACTTGTACCGCACCAACAACTGGACCGTTACGCTCAGAAACCTTGATAGACACAACGCCCTGAGTTGCACGACCTTTCGTTGGGTATTCCGCTAGTTCAGTACGCTTGCCGTAGCCGTTTTGTGTAACCGTTAGGATATCGCCTTCGTTAGACGGAACGATTAGAGAAACAACTTGGTCCTCGTCTGCTAGTTTCATACCGCGAACACCCGCCGCTGTACGACCCATTGCACGTACTTTGTCTTCGCTGAAGCGAACCACTTTACCTGCTTTAGAGAACAGCATGATGTCGCTATCGCCGTTTGTGATATCAACGCCAATTAGTGAGTCATCATCACGTAGGTTCACAGCGATTAGGCCGTTTGAACGTACGTTCGCAAACTGGTTCAGTGGAGTCTTCTTAACCGTACCATCACCCGTTGCCATGAAGATAAATTTCTCTGGAGAGAACTCATCCACAGGAAGGATTGCTGTAATACGTTCACCTTCCTCAAGTGGAAGGATGTTTACGATTGGCTTACCACGTGCAGTGCGAGTTGCATGAGGCAATTGGTAAACTTTCAGACGGTAAGTTTTACCACGAGTAGAGAAACATAGAATGTTATCGTGAGTATTTGCAACAAGTAGACGTTCGATGAAGTCTTCATCTTTCATCTTCGTTGCACTCTTACCTTTACCACCACGACGCTGAGCTTCGTAGTCGCTTAGAATTTGGTATTTAACGTAACCTTCGTGAGACAGCGTTACTACTACGTCTTCACGAGCAATCAGCTCTTCTAAGTCAATGTCATGACTAGCTGCTGTAATTTCTGTACGACGCTCGTCGCCGAAACCATCGCGAACCGCTTCAAGCTCTTCACGGATCACTTCCATCAAACGCTCAGTGCTTGCAAGGATGTGCATTAGCTCAGCGATTTCATCTAGAAGTGCTTTGTATTCGTCAAGGATCTTCTCATGCTCAAGGCCAGTTAGCTTGTGTAGACGTAGGTCTAGAATCGCTTGTGCTTGAGTCTCTGTTAGGAAGTACTGGCCGTCACGGATACCGTATTGCTCTTCTAGCCATTCTGGGCGAGCCGCGTCAGTACCAGCACGCTCTAGCATTGCAGCTACGTTGCCAAGGTCCCAACCGCGAGCAACAAGACCAGCTTTTGCTTCCGCAGGCGTTGGAGCTTTACGAATCAATTCGATGATTTCATCGATGTTTGCTAGTGCAAGTGCTAAACCTTCAAGGATATGAGCGCGTTCACGAGCTTTACGTAGTTCGAAGATAGTACGACGTGTCACAACTTCACGACGGTGGTCAACGAAACACTTCAACATCTCTTTTAGGTTGAATAGTTTTGGCTGACCATTGTCTAGCGCAACCATGTTGATACCGAAAGTCGTTTGAAGCTGAGTTTGTGCGTAAAGGTTATTTAGAACCACTTCGCCCACAGCATCGCGCTTACATTCAATTACGATACGCATACCGTCTTTATCAGACTCGTCACGTAGCGCACTGATGCCTTCTACTTTCTTATCTTTAACCAGCTCAGCGATCTTTTCGATCAAACGAGCTTTGTTTACCTGGTAAGGAATTTCAGTGACGATAATGGTTTCTTTACCATTCTTCTCCACTTCGATATCCGCTTTTGAACGCATGTAGATTTTGCCACGACCTGTTTTGTACGCGTCTACAATGCCTTTACGACCACTGATAAGTGCCGCTGTAGGGAAATCAGGACCAGGAATATAATCCATTAGCTCATCAATAGTGATTTCTTCATTATTGATGTATGCAAGACAGCCATCGATCACTTCGCCAAGGTTATGAGGCGGGATGTTGGTTGCCATACCTACCGCGATACCGGACGAACCGTTTACCAGTAGGTTAGGAATTTTCGTTGGAAGAACCGCAGGGATCTGCTCAGTACCATCGTAGTTAGGTACGTAGTCTACGGTTTCTTTATCTAGGTCAGCCAAAAGTTCGTGGGCAATCTTCGCCATACGCACTTCGGTATAACGCATTGCCGCAGCAGAGTCGCCATCGATCGAGCCAAAGTTACCTTGACCATCGACCAGCATGTAACGAAGTGAGAACGGCTGAGCCATACGTACGATTGTGTCGTACACAGCACTATCACCGTGTGGGTGATATTTACCGATTACGTCGCCGACAACACGGGCTGATTTTTTATATGGTTTGTTCCAATCGTTGCCTAGTACGTTCATCGCGAATAATACGCGGCGGTGTACTGGTTTAAGGCCATCACGCACATCTGGAAGAGCACGACCCACGATTACTGACATCGCGTAGTCTAGGTATGAACCTCTAAGCTCATCTTCAATGTTTACGGGCGTGATCTCTTTAGCTAAATCGCTCATAGAGCCATTATCCCTCTATTATCTGATCGTAATTACGATACGTGTAAGGTGCAAAAATATAACACACAATTCATCAACGGGGCATCACTTTCCCACTCGTTTTATCAGGTTGTGAGCTTGGTTATGGGTTAAATGAAGAGAATTTGCACATTCATCCCATATCTTTATGAAAACTGACTATATTTCCACCAACTTAGCTCAAAAATCTCTCCTGTAGCGATTGTGAGAAAAGAAGCTGTTTTAACGTATCGTACCATTGGAGTATAATCTCGCCTTCCAAAGGACTATTAGCGAAGCGATACAACTATCATGACAAAAGCACAAAACGTCGATCCAAGTGAAATTAAAAAATTTGAAGAAATGGCTTCTCGTTGGTGGGATTTAGAAGGCGAGTTCAAACCACTTCATCAGATTAACCCGCTTCGCTTGAACTATGTCCTAGAGAAAGCCGATGGTTTATTTGGCAAAAAAGTACTCGATGTGGGCTGCGGCGGTGGCATCCTAGCAGAAAGCATGGCAAAAGAAGGTGCAGTAGTTACCGGACTGGATATGGGTAAAGAGCCTTTAGAGGTCGCTCGCCTTCACGCACTAGAAACTGGCACTAAATTAAGCTATATCCAGAGCACCATCGAAGACCACGCCACTGATAATGCAGGCACATATGATGTCGTGACTTGCATGGAGATGCTTGAGCACGTACCAGACCCACTTTCTGTGATTCGGTCTTGTGCAGCGTTAGTGAAACCAGGTGGTCATGTCTTCTTTTCTACCTTAAACCGCAATGTTAAGTCGTACCTATTTGCAATCGTAGGTGCAGAAAAACTATTCAAGATCGTTCCTGAAGGTACTCACGACCACGAAAAATTCATCAAACCAGCAGAGATGATGAAGATGATCGACCAAACAGACCTCACTGAGCTAGGCATCACCGGCTTACATTACAATCCACTCAATGACAGCTATAAGCTAGGTCGTAATGTAGATGTAAACTACATCGTCCATACTCAAAAATTTTAGAGCTGATTTTCTTAAGGACTATTATCTTAGAAAGAGCGGATAACATACAAAGGCAGTAGCATAGGTTTACTGCCTTTTTTAGTTTCATTTGGTACATTTTTCGTGCACTAGATTCCATTTTAACCAATCAGTTTTTAGCAAACAAAAACTATCAAAGATCAAGGAAAATATTTTTAATAGCGGTTATTTGTAAACCGATCTTAAAAACGTATTTTTCTCCAATCAATTCCGCCCTTTTCTCATCGGTTAGTATTCACTTACTGTTTTTTTTCGTTTGACCACTTATCCACAAGTCATCCCCGACCTGTGCCTTGATAAATTGGGGCAATAGCACTATCTTGTAACCCGCAAACAAATTAACCCCTATATGTTGTGTTTAAGCTACAATATATAGATAGACTTTGATCACAAAGCCGCCGCAAATTTTACAAGATTTGCACATAAACAAACAAAAATACGGCTTTTATCAGTTTTCTTAGGGAAATAAAGCAGAATGAACCAACAACTTACTGTCACCAAGCGTGATGGCCGCAAAGAAAATATCGATCTGGAGAAAATCCACCGCGTTATCACTTGGGCTGCCGAAGGTCTCAACAACGTTTCAGTATCACAAGTAGAATTACGTGCTCATATCCAGTTTTATGACGGCATCACCACGTCAGATATCCATGAGACGATGATTAAGTCTGCTGCAGACTTAATTTCTGAAGAGACTCCGGACTACCAATACCTAGCTGCTCGCCTAGCGGTATTCCACCTACGTAAAAAAGCATATGGCCAGTACGAGCCGCCAACGCTTTACAACCACGTGTCTCGTCTTGTTGATATGGGTAAGTACGATAGGCATATCTTAGAAGACTACACAAAAGCTGAGCTGGACGAGCTTGATGCGTACATCGATCATAAGCGCGATCTCGACTTCTCTTACGCAGCCGTAAAACAGCTAGAAGGTAAGTACTTCGTTCAAAACCGTGTATCTGGTGAGATCTACGAAAGTGCGCAGTTCCTTTACATCCTTGTGTCTGCTTGCTTATTCGCAAACTACCCGAAAGAAACTCGTCTTGATTACATCAAGCGTTTCTACGATGCGACATCGACATTTAAGATTTCTCTACCTACACCGATCATGTCTGGTGTACGTACGCCTACTCGTCAGTTCAGCTCATGTGTACTGATCGAATGTGGCGATAGCCTTGATTCTATCAACGCAACAGCAAGCTCTATCGTACGTTACGTTTCTCAACGTGCAGGTATCGGTATCAACGCAGGTCGTATCCGTGCGCTCGGTTCTGAGATCCGCGGTGGTGAAGCATTCCACACAGGTTGTATCCCATTCTACAAATACTTCCAAACAGCAGTGAAATGTTGTTCTCAAGGTGGTGTTCGTGGCGGTGCAGCAACTGTGTTCTACCCGCTATGGCACGGTGAAGCTCGCTCACTAATGGTACTTAAGAACAACCGTGGTGTTGAAGAGAACCGTGTTCGTCACATGGACTACGGTGTTCAGTTGAACAAACTGATGTACCAACGCCTAGTGGAAGGTGGCAACATCACGCTATTCTCACCATCTGACGTACCAGGTCTGTACGACGCATTCTTCGAAAACCAAGAAGAATTCGAACGTCTGTACGTGAAATACGAAAACGATCCTTCAATCAAGAAAGAGACCGTTAAAGCGATTGAGATGTTCACTCTGCTAATGCAAGAGCGCGCATCAACAGGCCGTATCTACATTCAGAACGTGGACCACTGTAACACTCACAGCCCATTCGATTCAGAAGTAGCGCCAGTTCGTCAATCAAACCTATGTTTGGAAATCGCGCTACCAACTAAGCCTCTGAAGAACGTTGAAGATGATTCAGGTGAGATCGCACTTTGTACGCTTTCTGCGTTCAACCTTGGTGCTATCAAGTCTCTAGACGATTTCGAAGAGCTATCTGAGCTTGTGGTTCGTGCACTAGATGCTCTGCTTGATTACCAAGATTACCCACTACCAGCAGCTTACAAGTCGACAATGAACCGTCGTACGCTGGGTGTTGGCGTGATCAACTTCGCATACTACCTAGCGAAGAATGGCGTTAAGTACTCTGACGGCAGCGCAAACGGTCTAACTCACCGTACATTTGAAGCAATTCAATACTACCTATTGAAAGCCTCTGTTGCGCTTGCGAAAGAGCAAGGTAAGTGTCCTTCGTTCCACGAAACAAACTACGCGAAAGGCCTACTGCCAATCGACACTTACAAGAAAGACGTTGACCTAATTTGTGAAGAAGAGCTGCATTACGATTGGGACAGCCTACGTCAAGAAATTATGGAACACGGCCTACGTAACTCAACACTGACTGCGCTAATGCCATCTGAGACTTCTTCTCAGATCTCTAACGCAACAAATGGTATTGAGCCACCACGTGGTTTCGTGTCTGTTAAAGCGTCGAAAGACGGTATCCTGAAGCAAGTTGTGCCAGATTTCGCTGAGTTGAAAGACAACTACGAACTGCTTTGGAACATCGGTTCTAACGACGGTTACCTACACCTTGTGGGCATCATGCAGAAATTCGTTGACCAAGCGATCTCTGCAAACACAAACTACGACCCTTCTGGTTACGAGAGCGGTAAGGTTCCAATGAAGAAGCTTCTTCAAGACCTTCTAACTGCGTACAAGTATGGTGTGAAGACACTTTACTACCATAACACTCGTGACGGCGCGAAAGACGACCAGAAAGACGCAGTTCAACCACAAGATGACGATTGTGCAGGCGGCGGTTGTAAGATTTAATCTCCCGCATCCTAACAATCCGTAGAAACAAACAATCGAATACCTCCCCTTTTGGGGAGGTCTAAAAGGAATTGAGGCATTATGGCTTACAGTACTTTTAACCAGAACAGAAACGACCAGCTAAAGGAACCAATGTTCCTAGGTCAATCAGTGAACGTAGCTCGTTACGACCAACAAAAATTCGAGATCTTCGAAAAGCTAATCGAAAAGCAACTGTCTTTTTTCTGGCGTCCAGAAGAAGTTGACGTTTCAAGCGACCGTATCGATTACAACAAGCTACCAGACCATGAGAAGCACATCTTCATCTCAAACCTGAAGTACCAAACGCTGCTTGACTCAATTCAAGGTCGTAGCCCGAACGTTGCACTGCTTCCTCTTGTTTCTCTGCCTGAGCTAGAAACTTGGATCGAGACTTGGTCTTTCTCTGAGACAATCCACTCTCGTTCGTACACGCACATCATCCGTAATATCGTAAACGACCCAAGCGTTGTATTCGATGACATCGTAGAAAACGAGCACATCCTTAAGCGCGCGAAAGACATTGCACACTACTACGATGATCTGATCCAAGCGACAAACGACTATCACCGTTACGGTGAAGGTGAGCACGTTCTTAACGGTGAAACAGTTAAAGTTAGCCTGTACGATCTGAAGAAGAAACTGTACGTTTGTTTGATGTCAGTTAACGCGCTAGAAGCAATCCGTTTCTACGTAAGTTTCGCATGTTCATTTGCTTTCGCTGAGCGTGAGCTTATGGAAGGTAACGCGAAAATCATCAAGCTGATCGCTCGTGATGAAGCGCTTCACTTGAACGGTACGCAGCACATGATCAACTTGCTACGTAACGGTCAAGATGACTTCTCGTTCATGCAAATCGCAGAAGAAGCAAAACAAGAGTGTTTTGATCTATTCAAAGAAGCAGCTGAGCAAGAAAAAGAGTGGGCAGAGTACCTATTTAAAGATGGTTCAATGATCGGTCTGAACAAAGACATCCTGAGCCAATACGTTGAGTACATCACCAACATCCGTATGCAAGCGGTAGGCCTGCCAATCGCGTACCCTGAAGCGACGTCAAACCCTATCCCATGGATCAACGCTTGGTTGTCATCGGATAACGTTCAGGTTGCACCGCAAGAAGCAGAAATCTCTTCATACCTTGTTGGTCAGATTGACAATGAAGTAAGTGCAGACGACTTCGAAGGATTTGAGCTGTAATGCCAAATATCAAAATCAACAAACTCGTAAGCATTGAGTCCAACCCATCCAATACGATTTTGGAGACGATGGAACAAGCGGGCTTATTACCTGAATACAACTGTCGCGACGGCCACTGCGGTGCTTGTCGTTGTAAGTTGGAGTCGGGTGAGGTGGAGTATGTTGGTTTTGCGATGGCTTACACTCAGCCAGATGAAATCCTACCCTGTATTTGTAAAGCGAAATCTGACGTTTCGCTTAGTGGTGTCAACTACGCGATGAAAGAAAAACGCGCATAAAGTAGCCCCAAACAAGTATTAAAAAGCCAAGGTAAACGCCTTGGCTTTTTGTTATCTCTCGATATTTATTCTGTCTGTATCAATAAGTTAAAGCGCACTGCTCGGAATGTGCATTTCTTTAATTTTTTCCAAGAATGCATAGTGTGCCGACATTGGTTTGCGCTCTAAGTAACGGCGTAACAGATCTAATGCCGCAGCACTGATGACTTTTACTTGATCATCACGTTGATACTTTCTTGATAGCTTATAGTGCGCACCCCACTCTCCTGCTGAAGAAGAAAGAGCGATGGAAAACGTGCTATCGTCCAGTTTACCAGTTACTAAGGCTAAATCCGTTCCACATTTCTCGCGTGTTGCTCCAGCAAGGGCAAATGTCGCAGCCAACGGGTCCCCTTCATCCACTATCATCTGGCTCTGTCTAGGCAGCACCCAGCCATGACCAAATTGTTTTTCTACATTCTCATCACTATTAAGCCAATAGGTTAAATGCCCTGCACTGCTTTGCTCAGAGACTGACAAGGTCAGCCCTTTTTCTACCAGTAAGCGACCAACATGCTCAACCATTGGCGCGTCAACACTCACCGTGTTGGTTTCTAGATGTTTATGAATGAGCTGCATCAGCTTCATACGCTGCTCTATTTGATTAGATGGACCAAACAGTTTTACTTCGATGAAAGGTAAATAAGAGCGATATCCGAGTTCGTAACCTTGAGGCAATTTCATTTGGTCAAGTTTGTCGGATATCCCAGACTCAGACAAACCAAAGGTGTAGATTCGGCTACAAGATGCGCTTACAACTTCTGGGAAGAGCTTTTTTAAATCTGGCAGAATTTGAGTTTCTGCCATTAGCTTAAATTCGCTCGGAACACCAGGCGTAAAATAGAACACCGCATCATTGATCAGCATTTTAAAGCCGCAAGCCGTGCCAATCGGGTTATCAACAATCTCTGCAATCTCTGGCAACATCGCTTGCTTCAAATTACTGTCCGGCATCGGGATGCCACGACGTGCATACATTGCTTCTAGGTAGTCTAACCAATCCTTAAACAGCACCAGCTTACACTCTGCTGCTTTTGCCGCCGCTGCGGCACTTAAATCGTCTGTCGTTGGCCCTAAACCGCCGTTTACAATAACCACATCGTTATTGAAGCTAAGCATCAAAAACTCTTCGAGTAAGCTTGAAAGACTATCTCCGACTGTCGAGCGTTTAGTTAAACCAAATCCATGTTGATAAAATAAGCTCGATAACCAAGCTGCGTTTGTATCAACAATATCACCGTGAAGTACCTCTTCGCCGGTACTAAGCATTGCAATTTTCACAACTGACTCCTGAAATTAGGCAAAATTCACTTTTTTTCGACATTGTGCCTATATCGTTTTCATTTTATTGGACTAATCTCTTAGTCAATTTGTTGAGATTAAATGTAGGTCAAGTATTTAAATGGCTGTTCTTTTGAGGGATAATTGTGAGCTCGATCATCCAACCAACAACTCGGAGACCTTTGTGTCAAAATCATCCATGTTCAAGAAAACTTTAAGTGGTCTTGTTCTGACGGCGTCTGCTGCTGCAAATGCGAGTCAGTACGATATGAGCAACCATATTGAGTTCTCTTACAAGCCTGATTGTTTGTCAGGTTACTGCGAAACGACTACTCTGTATAGCTTCGAACCACAAAATCGTCGTTTTGCCATGGGACTAGATAATGAGGACTCTTTAAACCTCGACGCAGGTCTTCAACCAAAGCATGTCATTGTCCCAACAGACAAAGATTGGGATTATCTAATGGGCCAAACTTACACCATTCTTGGTTTGAGTGTCGCCACGGTAGGTTTGATGACTTTTCTACCAGAAAGTATTACTAAATGGGACGAAGAAGATCGTGACATGAGTAAGCTAGGTAGTAAATGGAAAGACAACGTTTCAAGTGGTCCGGTTTGGGATCGCGATGAACATTTTCTTAACTACATCATGCACCCATACTTTGGTGGTGTGTACTACACAGCTGCACGACATGCTGGTTACAATGAGTTCGAATCCTTCTTGTACTCTGCAACTATGTCTACGTTCTTCTGGGAATACGGTGTAGAAGCGTTTGCTGAAGTTCCATCATGGCAAGACATTTTCATCACGCCTTTCTTTGGTGCGGTAGTCGGTGAAATGATGCTAACGGCTGAGCAAGATATTGTTGCCAATGGTGGTGAAGTAATGGGCTCAGAAACGATGGGTGATGTATCTCTTTTCTTCCTAAATCCAGTTGGTCATATTCATTATTGGGTATCGGATGCTTGGGGTGGCAGCGCAGAGTTCCAGTTTGCTTCATCTCCTTGGTTCGGAAACCAAGACGCCGCTAAGTTTGCGATGGATGCCGGCGCTAGCTATGACAATGTCTTCTATGGTTTTGAAATGAAGGTTACCTTCTAAAATCAAACCTCCAATGAGCAGCCTAAAGGCTGCTTTTTTGTGCCCTGAGCATAATTTTCATTATTTGCATCACGAATTAGCGTTAAAAATTGACTTTAGTCAAACATAACCTCCCACCTACACCTACACTGAAATAAAAGGCATTATTCCAAGGACTTAAGTCTCAATCGCTGAAGGTCCGATAACTGCAGCATTACATATACAGTGCCGCACCCAAACCTTATTCCGGGAGGGGACATTATGAACACAGTATTTATCGTTAATTTTGTCGGTCAGGCTTCGCCAGCTACCATCAAACAACTCGCAGCTGCTACCCATGAAAATGGTGGGAAATGGTTAATCAGTAAAGTGAACTTCATCGAAGACCAAGTCGCTGGCGTGATTAAAGTTGAGCTCCCTGAAGAGAACGTAGACACCGTCAAAGATGCATTCACCGCTTGTCAAACCTTAGTGGTTAAGTTTGTTGACTCAGAGCCACACTCACATCGTGAAGAAACGATATTCCAGTTACGTTTAGATGCGAATGACCGCGCAGGTATTGTTAATGAGATCACTCATGTGCTTGATAATCAAGGTATCTCTATCCTCGATATGGACTGTCAACGCGTGTTCATTGCAGATGGAGGTGGTATAAGCTCAAGCCTGTTCAGTGCGAAACTGGCTATCAAGCTACCAAGTGAAGTTGAAGTGGATGATGTGGTGAATGAGCTTGAATCGCTCAGTGAAGATACTCGTGTGATTATCGAAAGCTAATACGTCCTAGCTTAAAGAACAAAAAAGAGCAGCGTTGTGCTGCTCTTTTTACTTCAACCAGAGAAAAGATAATTACTTCACTGTCCACTGAGACAGAGAACGTTTGAAGTCTGAATAATCAAATTCATTTAGTTTTTGAACATCACCGTTTGAGCGTTCGCAGTACACAGATGGCATGCGAAGACCATTGAACCAGTTTAGCTTCACCATGGTGTAACCCGCACTATCCAGAATGTGTAGACGCTGACCAATTTCTAATGGCTGTTCGAAGTTCGCCACACAGAACTGATCACCCGCTAGGCAAGAGCAAGAACCAATCACGTACTCGTACTCACCGTTTTCTGACGCTTCTAGGATTGACGCAGGTTCATTGTAGATTAGTGTGTCTAAGCGGTGCGCTTCCGTTGCCGAATCCACAATTGCAGTCTTCTTCACGTTCTCAACAATATCTACTACGGTCACGACAAGATCCGTCGTTTTAGTGATGATTGCCTCACCCGGCTCTAGGTACATTTGTACACCGTGCTTTTCAGAGAACGCTTTCAGCGCTAGGCCTAACTTCTCGATATCATAGCCTGGCCATGTGAAGAATACACCGCCGCCCATGCTGACCCAATCGAGTTTATTTAGGTATTCGCCAAACTGTTCGGAGATCGAGTCCAGCAGGCCGATGAACGCGTCCACATCTTTGTTCTCACAATTCATGTGGAACATCACACCATCAATGCCATCGAAAATTTCTGGCTTGATGTGGTCAGCTTGTACGCCTAGACGAGAAAACTGACGTGCAGGGTTAGCCAAGTCTTGACCTGCGTAGCTTACACCCGGGTTAAGGCGAAGACCGATAGACGCTTTGCCCTCAACGATATGGCGGTAAGCCGCTAGCTGTGAATGTGAGTTGAAAATCATCTTGTCGCAGATATCTGCGACTTCACGTACATCGTCTTCGCTGTAGCCCACACTGTATGCGTGCGTTTCACCACCAAAGGTTTCGTAGCCAAGCTTCACTTCAAACGGACCAGAACTGGTCGTGCCATCTAAGTAAGGCTTGATGATGTCGAATACACCCCATGTTGAGAAACACTTCAGTGCCAACACCAGCTTCACACCAGAAATGTCTTTTAGCTGCTTCGCTTTTTCTAAGTTCTCAACCAGCTTTGCTTCATTGATCATGAAGTAAGGGGTTTTAAGTTGTTCTTTGTTCATAACTAACCATTTATCAACCATTAACCCCCTCTAACTCCCCGTTAAAAAGGAGAAGGACTAAACCGAGCCACCTCTACTCTTGCCAAAAAAGTGGAAGATTTGAAACTAAGCTCGGCCTGTATCTGCTCCTCCCCTTTTTAAGGGGAGGCTGGGAGGGGTTAACCTCAAATACGACAAAAGCAGCCACGGCTTTTGACCATGACTGCTCGAATTATCTAAACAAGTTTAATGATAAAACTTATTTGTTCAGTTCGTGAATCAGCGGTAAGCCCTGACCTGCTTCCAACTCCTGAACATGCCAATCTAGACCGATTGTTGGCATCGTTTCTAGGAACGGATCTGGGTCTAGCTGTTCCATGTTGAACACGCCTTTATCAGCCCACTTGCCACGGAAGAATTGCAGTGCTGCAGTGATTGCAGGAACACCTGTGGTGTAAGAGATCGCTTGATGCTCAACATCTTCGTACGCAACTTCATGGTCTGCGTTGTTGTAGATAAATACACTACGCTCTTTGCCATCTTTCTTACCTTGTACCCAAGTACCGATACAAGTTAAACCTGTGTAGCCTGGAGCTAGAGAGGTTGGATCTGGCAACATCGCTTTTAGAACGTGTAGAGGTTGTACTACCGTACCATCGTGCAGCGTTAGTGGGTCTGGGCTTAGTAGGCCAATATCACGCATTACGTTAAAGTAGTTTAGGTAGCGATCGCCAAAACCCATCCAGAATTCAATGCGTTTTGCAGGGATGAATTCTTTCATTGAGCGAACTTCATCGTGCGCCATTGAGTAAACTTTATGTGAACCACAGTTCGGGAAATCGAACTCTAGCATACGAGAGTGACAAGGTACTTGCTTCCACTCACCGTTTTCCCAGTAGAACGAATCGCCTTGGATCTCTAGCATGTTCGTTTCTGGGTCAAAGTTAGTTGCGAACTTCTTGCCGTGGTCGCCTGCGTTCACGTCCATAACGTCGATTGTATCGATCTCATCAAACAGATGTTTCACTGCATACGCTGCAAATACCGATACTACGCCTGGATCGAAACCCGCACCTAGAATACCAGTGATGCCCGCTTCTTCGAACTTCTCACGGTAGCCCCATTGCCAGTCGTAAGCTTCTGGAACTTGCTGACCTTCAGAACATAGGTCAACCGCCACTGATGTATCTAGGTATGAAACTTTTGCTCGGTAACACGCTTCCATGATTGGCATGTTAACCCACGGAGGACCCGCGTTGATTACTAGATCCGGTTTAACTTCTTCAATAAGAGCAACCAGAGAATCTACGTCGTCAGCATTTACTGAGCGTGCTTCTAGTTTCTTAGCTGAATCTTTCAGGTTGTTTTTCTTCTGAATCGATTCGATGATCTTCTCACACTTACCAATAGTACGTGATGCGATAGTGATATCACCCAGAACGTCGTTGTTTTGTGCTGCTTTGTGTGCAACAACCCAGCCAACGCCGCCTGCACCAATCTGTAGAACTGCCATAGTTTTCCGTTACCTTTATTAAACTAGCTCAACTGCTAGCGTGTTGATTTTCAGGAGCAAAGATTCAAAGTCCGCTGTCGTCAGACAAGGATTCAAAATCGTAAATTTAAGCGCGGTCTCACCATCCACGATGGTTTCACCTAGTACTGCGATACCGCGAGTTAACGCCTCAAGACGCAATGCTTTGTTCAGTTCATCTAAATCGGCACAAGGGTTTGTTGCGCGGAATAGAACCGTAGAAAGTGCCGGCTCAGCCAGAAGTTCAAACTGCTCGTGGCCACGAACCATGTCGGCAACTTGTTGCGTTTGTGCTAACAAGTGATCGTACATATCGCCAAGCGCCTTAGGACCGACGTTTTGCATTGTCATAAAGACTTTTAGTGCATCAAAGCGCTTCGTTGTTGCGATAGATTTGTCCACCAAGTTTGGTAGCTCATCGTGTTCGCGGTTCAGGTAGTCAGCATGATGAAGTAGGAACTTAAAGTTCGACTTATCATTAACTAGTAAAGCACCACAGCTGATTGTTTGGTAGAACAGTTTGTGGAAGTCGACACTGATCGAGTGTGCACGTTCTACACCTTTCAGGCGTGATTTGTGGCTGCTAAGAATCAATGCACCACCGTAAGCACCATCAACGTGCATCCACATCTCATGTTTCGCTGCCATATCAGCAATGAAATCAAGATCGTCAATTGCACCATGATCGGTCGTACCCGCTGTGCCAACAATAGCAAATGGAATCAAGCCTTCTGTTTTTGCCTCAGTTAGAACTTGATCTAACTGAGTAACATCCATGGTACCGTCCGCGTTAGCGTCAACCGTCATCACGGCTTTCTCACCCAGCCCCATCCAAGATGCTGACTTTTGAACGGTGAAGTGCGATTTCTTCGAGCATACGATGCGTAGTTTGTCTGCGTACTCTGGAAGACCCAGCTTCTGGATTGAGTGGCTACTTAGCTTGTCTGCAACCCAATCACGTGCCAGCATTAGGCCCATCTGGTTGCTTTGTGTGCCACCACTAGTGAAGATGCCGTCGGCCGTCTCACCAAGCTCATATTTATCGCACAGCCAGTTAATCACTTTTTGCTCTACGTAAGTCGCCGAGGATGCTTGATCCCATGAATCCATTGATTGGTTCAACGCTGCAATCATCGCTTCTGCCGCGACTGCAGGCATCAAAGGAGGCGTATGCAAGTGAGCAATACAATCAGGGTGTTGAGTGAAGATCGCGTTCTTAGCAACAAGTTCCGCGGCTTCATCAATCACTGATTTTAGCGATGCGTTTTTGTTATCAAGATCGACGGCATTAATTGCGGCCTCTAGAAACTTAGGATCCATGCCTGAGTACGGTGCATTCACCTGTTCAAATACCGACTTCATCGCTGCTGTCGTGTGATTCATTACAGAAGCAAATTCCGCACCGCCAAGTTCACCAGTATGAATAAAGTGCTTTTTCCACTCTTCTTGTGGCGATGTCTCAACGTGGCTACCGCCTGCTGCAATGATCGCATCTTCCAATACGCGTAGGGCAAAATCGATTTGCTCGAAAGAGATGATAAGCGGTGGAAGGAAACGGATCACAGAGCCATCACGACCACCTTTCTCAACCATCAAGCCACGCTCAAGTGCAGCACGCTGGATAGCAAGTGTTAACTGGCCATCAGAAAGAGGCTCGCCGAACTTATTCAGTTCACCGTTTGGATTCTTGATTTCAACACCCAGCATCAAACCTTTACCGCGAACATCAGCGATACAGTTAACACGTTTTTGAATGCTCTCAAGACCAAAGCGTAGGTACTGACCAGCTACATTCGCATGTTCAACAAGGTTGTCACGTTGAATGATTTCTAGCGCTTTCGCACCCGACACCATTGCTAATTGGTTACCACGGAATGTACCGGTGTGCTCACCTGGTTTCCATGTATCGTGTTGTTTGTTGATCACCAATAGCGACATTGGTAAACCACCACCAATCGCTTTAGACAAACACAAAACATCCGGAACAATACCTGCTTCTTCAAACGCGAAGTTGTAACCTGACTTGCCTACACCACATTGAATCTCATCAAAAATCAACAAGATACCGTGCTCATCACAGATACGACGCAGTTCGCGTAGCCAAAATGCTGGAGCAGGAATTACACCACCCTCACCTTGCACTGGTTCTACAATGATCGCAGCAGGCTTCATGATGCCCGCTTCGTCGTCATTCAATAAACGCTCGATGTAACGAATGCTCGCTTTCGCCCCTTCATCACCGCCTAGGCCGAATGGACAGCGCAAGCTGTATGGGAATGGCATGAAGTGTACGTCTGACATCAAACCAGTACGGCGAGCTTTAGTACCTAAGTTGCCCATCATCCCCATGGTACCGTTTGTCATACCATGGTACGCACCGCGGAAAGCAAACATGGTGTTACGACCAGTAGTTTGCTTTGCAAGCTTGATGGCTGCTTCAACGGCATCAGCGCCCGAAGGACCACAGAACTGAATCACACAGTTATCGCTCAGCTCTTGAGGCAGGAAGCCTTTCACAGACTTGATGAAATGGGTTTTCGCAGATGTAGCGATATCTAGAGTCTGGTACGGAAGGCCAGAATCCAATTGTTCTTTTAGCGCTTGGTTGATTTCTGGGTGATTGTAACCCAAAGCCAAAGTACCAGCCCCTGCAAGACAATCTAGGAAGATTTGACCACGCGTATCTTCAACCAAACAGCCATAAGCTTGCTTGATCGCTATTGGTAAACGACGCGGGTAAGAACGAACCTCAGATTCATGTTCCGCCTGTTCAATAAGGATTTGATCTGGCGTTAAATCATACGTTCCATTAACGACTGGAACCTGAGTAGAAAAAGTGTTTGCGATAGTATTATCGACTTCAAAGGCAGTGCTCATACTACATGACCCCTTGAATTAGAATGATTCTCTATCCTGTATTTATTATCGTTGGTATTAAATAACAGGAGATACAGATACACCTCCGCATTCATCATCGATTAAACGACAAATACAGATAACCCGTCACGAAAAGCGTGACTTTTTAATAAGCTTAGGAAGTAATCAAGGCTCCGTAATGCACCCGTTTTGTAAAACAGGACATTTCGGTAGTATGAAGCTGATTAGTGTGTGTTTATTTAAAGGTTTCAATGTTGGGTTTCCCATTAACATGCCGCTTCTACAGCACTAGTATCCCGTCTATCAACAAAAGGCTTTGCCGATACCTACCCTACGCAGTGTCACAATCAGCTTGAATGGTCGCTGCGCGTATCCCCCAGAGAATCAAATGTCGTAAAATTACGCTCCGAGATTGCGCGCGAATTTATCACAAAATAAAATCTGATGGCAATACGTTTTCATTAGTTTCATATTGATTATGATCACAATAACAATAAAAAGCATGACAATCACTTTTGCTCAATATGGAGCTGCCTCGCAAAAATTCGCTCGAAAAGCGTATAAATAGGAAGCGTTGAGTGGATGACCGAAGCCAACGTATAAGCGAATTGACTTACTCCACCTACAAAATCTTTAACATCGTTATAAGTGATTTTAACCAGCAAGAATGAGCAGATAATTGATGGAATTGATATGATAGAACAACTATTTATCGAAACGCTTTAGCCTTGTTCTCAAGCGCTTTTTCTGCGCTAACTCTGAGCACTTTCTGTGGTTGGCATTACGGTTAGGAATTGGGAGATTTTCTAGCTAACAACGAAAAAACCCAGCATAAATGCTGGGCTTCGAATCTGGAGCGACACACGAGGTTCGAACTCGTGACCTCAACCTTGGCAAGGTTGCGCTCTACCAACTGAGCTAGTGTCGCAGATTTTGAGATGGTGCCCCGGGCCGGACTTGAACCGGCACAACGCGAACGTCGAGGGATTTTAAATCCCTTGTGTCTACCAATTCCACCACCAGGGCACACAAATATTCTTTGTGATGCCTTTACAGAAAAGTAAAACACCATCTGATACCGCTAATCGCCATATCATTTTAATTTGGAGCGACACACGAGGTTCGAACTCGTGACCTCAACCTTGGCAAGGTTGCGCTCTACCAACTGAGCTAGTGTCGCATTTATTCTCGAAAACCATTCACTTTCAAAAGAATAATGGAGGCGCCTCCCGGAGTCGAACCGAGGTCCACGGATTTGCAATCCGCTGCATAGCCACTCTGCCAAGGCGCCTCACCTGTGAAGAAACTTTAACTTCTTCACCACCCTTTCAAGCAACGCTCTCTTGGGTACGGAGTGCATTCTACGGATTCGAGCGATCGAGTCAACACTATTTTTATTTTTTTAAATCGTTTGACCAGATTTTGTGCGAAAGACGGTAAATTGATTAGTTTTAATACTGAAAACATCCCAAATACACTTGTTTATCATGAATATTGGGCTACTCCCCTCACCTATTCTAGGGCGTTCTTCTCATCCCCAGCTATAGATAATCAAACGAACTAACTTCAACGGAGAACTAACGGGGTAAAAAATAAGACTTAGATCACGTTAATTTCTTATCTCAAGCGCTGACGCATAAAAAAAGCAGGCTAACGGCCTGCTTCTTAAAATGCTATTTGCGTTGGATTGTTTTAGTGATGCTCTTCATTAAGCAAGTCATCTTTTGCTGCAGCTAGATACTGAACCATTGACCAGTAAGTTAAGAAGGTTGCCACATACAATGCACCAAACCCTAACCACACCATCCAATCGTCATAACGCCAAATCAGTACCCATAATGCAAACATTTGAGAGACGGTTTTAACTTTACCGACCCAAGAAACCGCAACACTGGCTCGTTTACCGATCTCAGCCATCCATTCACGCAATGCAGAGATGATAATTTCACGCGCTATCATGGTGACAGCAGGGATAGTCACCCAAATCGTATGGTAATGTTCGGTGATCAAAATCAGAGCCGTTGCAACTAAAACCTTGTCTGCTACCGGATCAATGAATGCACCAAAACGAGAAGTTTGGCCTAACTTACGAGCTAGCATACCATCTAGCCAGTCCGTAAAACCCGCCACCCAGAAAACCATTGCTGCTGCAAAAGGCGCCCAAGAGTAAGGTAGATAGAAGACAACCACAAAAACTGGGATTAGGAACAGTCTTAGTAGAGATAGAATGTTCGGGATATTCAAACGCATTTTATTATTCTCTTACACATTGCGGCTTAATGTTGCGGGATTTTCTTTATTGTTTCAATGCTTGGAAAATAATTTCTGCCAAAGAGTGACTAATTCCCGGTACTTTGGCGATTTCTTCAACACTTGCACGCTTTAATTCCTGCAAACCGCCCATGTATTTGAGTAAAGCTTGGCGACGCTTTGGCCCAACACCCTCAATTCCTTCTAACGCACTGGTTCGTCTGGTTTTTCCTCGTTTAGCTCTATGTCCCGCAATGGCATGGTTATGGCTCTCGTCTCGAATGTGCTGAATGAGATGCAGTGCTGGTGCATCACTTGGCAAGTTAAACTCTTCACCATCTACGGTAA
The DNA here is from genome assembly GCF_052037695.1 of Vibrio sp. WZ-1. Classification (NCBI taxonomy): domain Bacteria; kingdom Pseudomonadati; phylum Pseudomonadota; class Gammaproteobacteria; order Vibrionales; family Vibrionaceae; genus Vibrio; species Vibrio sp. WZ-1. Next base: position 289,891 of record NZ_JBQEQR010000075.1, read on the forward strand.
TTAAGGTTTCAAGGCCTGGTTTGCGGGTTATACCTTTTGCTATACCAATCATAGTTGGACGCTTCGGCCAATCTCCCCAGTACTGAGAAATAATTTCATGTGCTCGGTTCAGCTGTCCTTTGCCACCATCGATGAAGATGATGTCAGGAATCTTCTCTACATCCAACTGCTTTGAGTAACGACGTTCCAGTGCTTGTCCCATTGCAGCATAGTCATCACCGCCAGTAATACCTGTGATATTGTAGCGGCGGTACTCTTGCTTAACAGGACCCTCACTGTTGAAAACCACGCACGAGGCGATGGTACTCTCACCCATGGTATGGGAAATATCGAAGCACTCCATGCGAGCGATACTTTCCATCCCCAAGACTTCTCGCAGTGCTTTGAAGCGCTGGTTGATGGTCATCTTGTGGTTAATCTTAGTCGTAATCGCCGTCAGAGCGTTGGTGTTTGAGAGCTTCAGATAACGACCACGTGATCCCGTTGGAGATGTGTGAAATTGAACCTTACGCCCCGCAACGTCACTCAGAGCTTGCTGAATGGAGGATACATCATTGCCAAGCTCTTGGTTTAAGATGATGCGAGAAGGAATCGTTCGCGCTTCATTGTGGCTCAAATAGTATTGAGTTAAGAAACTATCGAAGACTTCTTGTTGACTGGTATTGTTTGGGATCTTAGGGAAATGGCTGCGACTTCCTAATACCTTGCCCTGACGAATCATTAAGATATGTATACACGCAATGCCATTTTCTTGGGCGAAACCAAGCACATCCATATCGTCCATGCTATCTTCAGAAACATATTGTTGCTCTTGAACCCGTCGGATTGCTTGGATCTGATCACGGAACTTGGCAGCATCTTCAAAGCGAAGCTGCTGACTGGCCAGCTCCATTTTCTCAATCAATAGCTCTAGTACTTGCTTATCTTTCCCTTGCAAGAACAAGCGAACTAAACCCACCAGCTCGGCATACTCATTATCAGAAATAATGGTACTCACACAAGGCCCTGCACAACGGCCAATTTGATACATCAAACATGGTCGAGTTCGATTTGAGTAGACGGTATCTTCACACTGACGAACGGGTAAGATTTTCTGTAGCAAATGCAGTGTTTCGCGTACTGCTCCAGAATCTGGATATGGTCCAAAGTATTCCCCTTTACGCTTTTTCGCTCCACGATGCATAGACAATCGCGGATGTTTATGGCCGCTGATAAAAATGTAAGGGTACGATTTATCGTCACGTAGAAGAACGTTGTACTTAGGTAAATACTGCTTGATGTAGTTGTGTTCGAGGATAAGTGCTTCAGTCTCAGTATGAGTCACTGTGACATCAATTTTGGCAATATTACTTACCAGAGCGCGCGTCTTTTCACTGTCTACTTTTTTGCGAAAATAGCTGGAAAGTCGCTTCTGAAGATCTTTGGCTTTGCCTACATAAATAACAACAGCCTCGGCGTTGTACATTCTGTAAACGCCGGGCTGATGTGTTACTGTCTTGAGAAAGGAAGCCGAATCGAAGGAAGGATTCACACTAAAGGGTCTCGGTATCCAGCATTCCATGGCGAATCGCTAAGTGTGTTAGCTCAACGTCACCATTAATGTCCAACTTGCTAAACAGACGGTAGCGATAACTATTAACTGTTTTTGGACTTAAATTAAGTTGTTCAGAAATATCCGTTACTTTCTGACCTTTGGTGATCATCATCATGATCTGTAGTTCACGTTCTGAAAGGTCTTTAAATGGATTTTCAGAGGCTGGTGAGAATTGACTCAATGCCATCTGCTGCGCAATCTCAGGTGAGATGTAACGCTGTCCACTGTTAACCACTCGAATGGCATTCACCATTTCATCTGGGCCTGCGCCTTTTGTTAAATAACCAGAAGCACCCGCTTGCATGACTTTCGTCGGAAACGGGTTTTCAGTATGAACGGTTAAAACGATGATTTTGACATCAGGATTCACTCGAAGAATCTTCTTAGTAGCTTCCAAGCCACCGATTCCCGGCATATTCATGTCCATCAAAACGACGTCAGCATGATTACTGCGACACCATTTTACTGCATCTTCACCGCTGTCAGCTTCTCCTGCTACGTTCATTCCACGGACGTCTTCAATAATACGTCGTATCCCTGTGCGAACCAGCTCGTGATCATCTACAAGGAAAACATTTATCAAACTTGTATCTCCACACTTTTAATTGGCTCTGCACCCACATTCAACTTGTTCAATGCGGATATCAGTATGAGTGCCTATATAATACCGTATATGGCAAAAATTGCTTTATATGAATATGTGCTGAAACGCAAAGTTTAGCAAGAACTTATTTCTATATCTGGTCAGTAAGGCTGAATTTGCATATTTATCACAACCTTAGCCGAACAAAAAACCGCCAATTAGTTATTTACCGCGGCGTTGGGACAGTCACAAGACAAATTGTCCTCACTACTCAAATACAAACAAGTAATGCCCACTAGAAACGTGCCACAATGTGACAAACGTCAATTTAACAACATTATCAATTATTTAATTCATTTCGGACAATGCGTAAGACGCAGAGTCTCATATCTAATTCAAATCAATAATAAGTCATGAATTGAATTTGCAAATGCAATTTGTTTCATTAATATGGCCACCGCAATTTATATTGCAGTTCTAAATTGGATATAACTTAAATATCAGGAAAATATAATGAAAAAGCTATTAGCAGTGGCAGCGCTGGCTACTCTTCCTCTTTCAAACGTTGCAATGGCTGACTCTGACATCGGTTGTGGTTTAGGTACTATGATTTTCGACGGTAAGTCAGGTAAAGTATTCAAAGTACTAGGTGCAACAACGAACGGTACTTCTGGTAACCAAACGTTCGGTATCACTTTCGGTACTCTAGGTTGTGACGGTAACGGCACCATCACTTCAGCACAAAAGCTAGCGCTATTTATCGATGGCAACATGGATAACCTAGCTCGCGATATCGCAAAAGGCGAAGGTGAAACTCTTGCTACGCTTTCTGAAGTTTGGGGCATTGAAGAAGCTGATAAAGCGGCTTTCAACCAAATGGCTCAAGAAAACTTCGCGAAAGTATTCGAATCTGAAAATGTGACTTCACAAGAAGTTTTCACCAACCTAAATGACTTGGTTGCAGAAAACAACGCTTTAGCTGCTTACACTATCTAAGCACCTGACCTAATAATAAAAAGTGTCCGCTTGGACACTTTTTTTAATGCTATATTTTCGCGGTATTCAATGAAGTTCCCTTTTTGCACACACGCTTTAGTCCTTTCAGTAAGCGTATTGTCATCCCCACTCTCAGCGCACGCTCGTCAAATAGACCTACAGCAATTATCCAATGCACCTTATTGGTTAAAATTGGGCCACTACCTTCCTGCAACATTTAGTGAATATAAAAGCACCGTTGACTCGGAAGCGTTTTTTTTATCGGAAAAAGGTAAAACGGACCCAGAAGCTGAGTTGATAGCTACTTTTAACGCCCTTTACAACGCCGATGAGAAAACAAAGACCGAAATGCGTTGTCGATATCCTGCTCGCTTTACCTGGCTTGAGCAGCAGCAAGATCGTGTTGCAGTCATAGATTGCCCTGAAATGAATGACTGGAAAGAAATGCTCGATCCTGCAGGTATGACGTTGGTTTTCCCTACCGCCTTCATGAATAACCCTTCTTCTATGTTTGGTCATACACTACTAAGAATTGATGCGAAGGATCAAACAAGGCATAAAGAACTCGTAGCATTTGCAGTTAACTTTGCAGCCGAGCCTCAAGCCAATGACAACGCTGCATTATATGCCCTGAAAGGCTTAGCTGGCAGCTATCCAGGTCGATTCACCGTCATGCCCTACTATCGAAAAGTTCGAGAGTACAACGATATTGAATCTCGTGATATCTGGGAGTACAAGCTCAAGCTATCAGAGGACGAAGTTAATCGCGTACTGTTACACCTCTGGGAAATGCAAACCGCGGAATTCGATTACTACTTCGTTGATGAAAACTGCTCTTATCAATTACTGGCGCTACTAGAGTTGGCTAGAGATGATCTATCTCTGGTTACCGACTTCCCAGTTCATGCGATTCCATCAGACACGGTAGAAACACTAGCGAACAATCATCTTCTAGAAGAGCCAGAGTATCGAGCTGCATTTGGCACCCGACTGCTCCACCAATCGAAAGAAATAGATGAAAAGCTTTTCCAAGCAGCCATCAAGGCCAAGCAAGGTGAATACCCGAGTCCTGAAGAATTTACGAATGAAGAGCGAGCTGCAATTCTGGAATTTGCGTACGAGTGGCTAAACTATGAGCTTTATGACAAAGGTTTAGAAAGAGATCCAACCGCAAAGCAGCTGACTCAACTTCTCTATCAGCGTAGTCGAATCAAAACTGACTCTCCATTTTCTCCTGTAGTAGCACCGGAAGTATCTCCGGAAAAAGGACATGCTTCTTCTCGAGCTGGATTAGGCTATCAATATAATGATACCGCAACAAATCGTATTCTATTTGAGTGGCGTGCTGCCTATCATGATTTGCTCGACTCACAAGCAGGGTTTATTCCTGGAGCAAAAATCAGCTTTCTAGACACTGCATTCAGTATCGATCATAAGTCAAATACGAGATTAGAGAGCTTTCATTTTCTAGATGCTATGTCTTTAGCTCCAGGGAATCGAGTGTTTGACAGTTTGGCTTGGAATATTCGTGGTGGCTTTGATCGCATGCCCGCCAAGAACAAACTAGCCGGACGTTGGTTTGCTCAAGGAGGCGCGGGTAAAGCCTGGGGTGAATCTGATAAGCTGCATCTATACACATTATTATCGGCAGACTTCAGCGGTGGAGAGTTAACAAATTATAACCTTGCCATTGGTGCGGGTGTTGAAGCAGGTATTCTGTGGCAAGCAGGTACCAATCATCGCTTAGGGTTACAAGGTCAGTACCTACATCTGTTTGACTCAAATGCGGATCAAAATGCAAAAGCTACAGTGAGTTGGAGCTGGGCAGTTAGCCAAAATTGGGCAATTCGAAGTGAACTTGAATACCAGCACTGGTATCGGGAAAACACGTCAGCGAAACTCACTGGATACTTTTACTACTGAGTTTTTGCTAATATCTCCTAAATAAGTACAAAGGCTACGATACGTGGCCTTTTTCGTTTTTTAAGGAAATGTTCGTTGGCAATACAACAAGGCTTTTTACTCACCCGACAAGCTCGAGACTTTTCAGGGCAAACTCAAATTGACCTTTGGGCTTCTACAGATAACGGCCCTGTAAACTTGGTCATTCAAGGAGAGAAACCAGTCTTTTTTATTGAGCAAACTAAACAGGCTCAAGCAGCGGCGATCGCCAAGCATCACAATATCCAATTAGACATCAAACCTTTAGAGCTGAGTAGCTTTGATCTCAAAACCCTTAGCGCTTGTTACTGTCAAACCATCAAAGATTCATTCGCTCTCTCTGAACTGTTTGTCAAAGAAGAAATTCTTACTCAAGAAACCGATATCAAACTCGCCGATCGCTTTCTAATGGAGCGTTTCATAAAAGGTAGTATTGAATTTACAGGGCAATTTCAGACCCAACGAAATCATATCAAAGTGACTCAAACTAAGTGCCGTCAAGGCGACTATATTCCTAGTTTGCATGTCGTTTCTCTCGATTTAGAGTGCTCAGAGAAAGGCATTCTCTATTCGATTGGTTTAGATAGCCCTGCTGATTCACGCGTGATCATGATTGGCGAACCTGAACCGGCAGATACACCAATCCAATGGGTGAAAGATGAGAAAGCGCTGCTTCAGGCGCTAATCGCTTGGTTTAAGCAATTTGATCCAGATGTGATTGTCGGCTGGAACGTTATCGACTTTGATTTCCGTCTGCTGCACAAGCGTGCCGAGTGGCACAACATGAAGCTTGTGCTAGGCCGCGCTGACCAACCGAGCTTCTTCCGCAGCTCCGCGCAAAGCCAACAGGGCTTTATCTCTATTCCTGGTCGTGTGGTACTCGATGGTATCGATACGCTCAAAACCGCGACATACCATTTCCGCTCTTGGTCACTTGAGTCTGTTTCACAAGAACTCCTTGGCGAAGGTAAAGAGATTCATAACGTTCATGACCGAATGGACGAAATCAATCGCATGTACCGTTCAGACAAACCGTCTCTCGCTAAATACAACTTGCAAGACTGTGTGTTGGTCAACAAGATTTTCGACCACACTCACCTACTCGACTTCGCTATCGAACGCTCTCGCTTAACGGGAGTGGAACTGGATCGCGTTGGAGGCTCAGTGGCAGCGTTTACTAATTTGTATCTGCCGCAGATCCACCGAGCAGGGTATGTTGCGCCAAACCTGCATCCAGAAAACTGGATTGCCAGCCCGGGCGGCTATGTGATGGACTCCATCCCAAACCTTTACGACTCTGTATTGGTGCTTGATTTTAAGAGCCTGTACCCCTCGATTATTCGCTCGTTCTTGATCGACCCTATGGGTTTAGTCGAAGGTTTGCAGCTTCAAATCGGCACAGCAGACGATGAAGCGGTACCCGGATTCCGTGGCGGTCAATTCCATCGGACAAAACACTTCTTACCCGAGATGATCGAGAAACTGTGGGCAGCGCGCGATATAGCGAAAAAGAACAATGAGAAAGCCTTTTCCCAAGCGATCAAAATCATCATGAACTCGTTTTATGGTGTACTCGGCTCATCTGGCTGTCGTTTCTTTGATACCCGCCTAGCTTCCAGCATCACGATGCGTGGGCATGAAATCATGAAGCAGACCAAGGTCCTGATTGAAGACAAAGGCTATCAAGTTATTTATGGCGATACTGACTCAACTTTTGTCTCTTTAAATGGCGCCTTTAGCCAAGCAGACGCAGATAAGATTGGTAATGAACTGGTCGACTACATCAACCAATGGTGGAGTGACCATTTACGCGGTGAGTACAACCTCAATTCGATTCTTGAACTCGAATACGAAACCCATTATCGCAAATTCTTGATGCCAACCATTCGCGGCGCGGAAACAGGCTCCAAGAAACGCTACGCTGGTTTAATTGGTGAAGGCGAACAGGAGCGTATCATCTTCAAAGGATTAGAAAGTGCACGTACTGACTGGACACCACTGGCGCAGCGATTCCAGAACACCTTGTATCAAATGGTCTTCCACGGTGAAGACCCTAGTGATTACGTGCGTGAGATGGTAGAAAAAACCAATAATGGTGAGTTTGATGATCAGTTGGTGTATCAGAAGCGTCTGCGCAGAAAGCTACACGAATATCAAAAGAACATTCCGCCACAAGTACGTGCTGCGCGCTTGGCCGACGATATCAATGCCAAGCTCGGACGCCCTTTACAGTATCAAAATAGAGGTAGAATTGAATATTTGATTACAGTGAATGGCCCGGAGCCTCACGAATACCGAAATAGCCCTATCGATTATCAACATTACGTCGATAAACAGCTAAAGCCGGTTGCCGATGCAATTTTACCATTCATTGGTACTAATTTTGAGCAACTCTCTGCGCCACAAATGGGGTTATTCTAATTACACTCCCCCCACACTCTTTATGATGGTTAGCCGATTCGAAACTCCGTTTTTTGGTATTCCTTCACTAACCATTGCCCATATCCATCCAGCAAGCCAAGCACCGAGCGTTTAGGAATAGAACGTCCAGAAAGTAAAATTCCCAATCGATGAATCTCCGTCTCTTTCTCTGGGTGGTATTGGAGAAAAACCTTGCCACATTCGATAGGATCATCAAACCATCTTTTATCCTTGTGCATGACGACAGAATAGGAAGCCCATAGTAGCTTTTTAGCGATGGTAACCTGAGCATTAATTAGATCGTCAGTGTCTTTGGCTTGTACTATTTTAGTTCGATATATCGACACCCACTCTTCTACATCCATGTTCCAATGCTTGGCAATCTCCCAGCTTGGAATGTAGTCACCAAAACAATCCGCAAGATCATCACCGTAGACACAAACACAACAATGCTTGAGCATGAAACCCCACGTAAAAATACTATCTAGGTTCGCAACTTCTTTAGTCAGGGCTGTTCGTATAGAAACACCTGTCACTTGGGGATAACCTTTTTGCACACGCCAGCGGATGGTATTGAGCAAAGTCACTCTATTGTCTTCAAACCCAGTCTTAGTCACCACAACAATATCAAGGTTTGATTTGCCTACAACTGCGGTTTTACGCGCCACACTGCCATAGACATAAACACTATGGAGGTTTGGCCCTAAGCCCCCTTTTAAGCACATTAAAACTTCTCGAATCAGGGCTTCAAATTGAGGTTGGCAAGGTTCGCTTGGATCAATAACAGGTAGAGACATGTATCAGGAAATAAAAGAGTTAATTGGAATATAGCCTATGATCGATCAGCTTCTGTAACGAATCAAGTTTATCGGTACTATACATCTAGGTTTCAGCTAACCATATGACTTCGAAGCCAAGGTTTACCTTATAGGAGGATATCTAGGGAGGTAAATATTTTGATGTCAGCTAGACAACTTAGCGCTATAATCTCCAAGTTTTGCTTAATAAGTGTAAATAGGAAAATACAATGCCAAAGGCAAGTGAAATCAAAAAAGGCTTCGCAATCGAGTCTAATGGTAAAACTCTTCTAGTAAAAGACATCGAAGTAACGACTCCTGGTGGTCGTGGCGGCGCTAAAATCTACAAAATGCGTTGTACAGATCTAAACACTGGTGCACGTGTAGATGAGCGTTACAAGTCTGATGACGTTGTTGAAACAGTAGAAATGAACAAACGTGCAGTTGTGTACTCATACGCTGATGGCGATGAGCACATCTTCATGGATAACGAAGACTACTCACAATACACATTCAAGCACGCTGAAGTTGAAGACGATATGCTGTTCATCAACGAAGATACACAAGGTATCCACATTATCCTTGTAAACGGTGCTGCTGTTGGTATTGAACTGCCATCTTCTGTTGAACTAGTGATTGAAGAAACTGATCCATCAATCAAAGGTGCATCTGCATCTGCACGTACTAAACCAGCTCGCTTTGCTTCTGGCCTTGTTGTTCAAGTTCCAGAATACATCGCAACTGGCGAACGTGTAATTGTGAACACGACTGAACGTAAGTTCATGAGCCGAGCATAAGCATGTCTGATTTGATTTCTTACGACGACGTTATCGACGCTGCGTACGACATCTTCCTTGAGATGGCTCCAGACAACCTAGAGCCAGCTGATGTCATTCTGTTTACTGCGCAATTTGAAGATCGTGGTGCCGCTGAGCTTGTTGAAACTGGTGATGACTGGGTTGAACATGTTGGCTTTGACATCGACAAAGAAGTGTATGCAGAAGTTCGAATCGGCTTAGTAAACGAGGAAAATGACGTACTTGATGACGTTTTTGCTCGTATGCTAATCAGTCGAGACCCAGAACATAAGTTCTGCCATATGCTTTGGAAACGTGATTAACGATTTCGTCGTCATGATCAAAAACACCAGCCTTGCGCTGGTGTTTTTTTATGTATGAAGTAAACCTTATGCCCTGTTTCGGCAAGTCAGATAAGAAAAAGGCTTGCCGAGTGGGCAAGCCTTTCTAATTTTCGCTATCGATTAACGATGCTTGTTACGTGCACCCTGATCACCTGCGCTCTTCTTTGGCTTACGGCGAGAAGGGTTGTTGCTGCGGCCTTTAGGCGTATTTACGCGCTCTTCGTGACGCTTAACAGCGCGACGGATTTTTTGGCTACGAGCACGTTCACGTTTGCGTGAAGTGTTATCTTTGTTCAGATCAAGCATGGTTTCTTTTTCTGGACGAAGCTCTACCAATTCTCGTAGGTAGTTTACTTCTTTAAGATCAAGTTCCATCCAACCGCCACGAGGCAGTTTCTTGTCCAGATAGATATCACCGTAACGAACACGTTTTAGGCGGCTAACCGTCGTATCTTGTGATTCCCATAGACGGCGAACTTCACGGTTACGACCTTCGTTGATTGCAACATAGAACGTGTGGTTCATACCTTCACCACCCGCATATACTACATCTTCAAAACGTGCCATGCCGTCTTCAAGCTCAACACCACGAACCAAGTTTTTCACTTTTTGTTCAGTTACTTCACCGAAAACACGAACAAGGTATTCACGCTCAACCTGACGGCTTGGGTGCATAAGGCGGTTTGCCAACTCACCATCTGTTGTAAACAGCAGTAGACCTGATGTATTCGCATCAAGACGACCTACTGAAATCCAACGAGAACCACGGATCTTTGGCAGACGATCGAAAACAGTGCGACGACCTTCTGGGTCGTGACGAGTACATAGTTCACCTTCTGGCTTGTAGTAAGCCAAAACACGACAGATCACTTCTTCTTGCGCCTTCGCAGACACAACGTGACCATCGATACGAACTACGCTGTTCTCATCTTCCAGTCTTTCACCAAGTTTAGCTACGATTCCGTTCACGCTAACGCGACCAGATTTAATTAACGATTCAATCTCACGACGAGAACCGTGACCTGCACGTGCTAATACTTTTTGTAACTTTTCGCTCATTTATCTACCTATGTGTCGTCTTCACAGACGTCGAGACCAGAATTGGTCATCATTTTGCAAGTTACCCACATGAATGGGATTTTTTCGGTCGGACATTATACGAGATTCTTAAATCTATTGTAAGAGCATTTCGTGCTTTGGTTGATGAAATTACAGATTAGGATCCCACTTCAATTCCTCCAACAAATAACCCAATAGTACTAAAACGAATCAGAAAAATTCGCTCTAAACTCAAACGCTAATAACCCACCACGTCAGCCTTGCCTTGATAAAATTATCAGGACTTCTCACAACTAGGGCGAGTTTCAGTGTCACTCGTCTCTTTAACGCATACAATCAAAAGGAAAAGATATGTCTCGATCAGAAAGCAGCTCAACGGCTCCCGACTATAATTGGATTTTTGGAACGGCTAAGGAAGATGATGTTAAAGGAACGGTCGATTCTTTTACGCCAGATGTATTCGTAGGTGATAGCGGAGATGAAAAATTCGTCGGCTTTGGCGGAAATGATTATATCGATGGCAACGGTGGGAATGATTATCTACTTGGTGGTAAGGGCGAAGATCATGTCTCTGGCGGAAGTGGCAACGACTACCTGTCTGGAGGATTAGGGAATGACTTCCTTTACGGTGGAGAAGGTGATGATATTCTATTCGATTACTCTGGCAACAACTTTCTCAATGCCGGCTTAGGAAATGACAAGCTTATCGTGGGTGATGGAAACTCCACGCTCGCCGGAGGTTCAGGCAACGACGAGTTTGTATTCTCTAATCGCCTCTCCGTCAAAACGCCAGAGGGCATCATCACCAGCAATGAGATTGAAATCAAAGCAGAAGTACTCGACTTCAATATCTTCGAAGACAAGTTCACCTTCGATCTTGGAAGAGATACGGATTGCGATGGCAAGAGAGACTCCTTTCTTGAGTCTGAGCAGCAGCTTGAACTTTCATTCAATGAACATGGATGGGCGGTTTACTCAAGTGACGAGTTCAATATTGAAGTAACGTTGAAAGGCGTTGATCAAGCATACGTCGACTACATGAGTAACAACGACATTAATATTTTTGATTTCACCTAAATATACCCAAGTAACCTCGAGATGCTAGGTTCAGCGAGAATGACTTGGTTTGTAGACGCGGCGGCGATTTAAAGGTCTAGTGGGTCTAAATCAAGAATCGGCAACAAAGTATACAAGCCAAGGCAACTCGCCCTTTGGGAGCGTGTCATTGACCCGATTACTGCGTCAAACAACTTGGAAAGAGCTGGCTATTACGCTGCGTTGTTTTCCTTGACCTCGAATCAATGACAACGCTCTGAATCCTGCATCTTGAAGTCACTTGGGTATAATATCTAAACCCACAATCAAAAAAGGGAAGCGACAACGCCTCCCTTTCTTATTTTTCTAAGAGTAAACCAATTACTCAAATGGTGCAGGGTCGCCAGAGCCAACACGGGCAACAACGGCTTCACCTTCACTGAAGTCAATAACCGTCGTTGGCTGTTCACCTAAATAACCACCATTAAGGATAACGTCTACCGCGTGCTCTAGTTTGTCACGGATATCCTCTGGATCCGATTCTGTAACGTCGTTACCCGGAAGGATAAGCGACGTTGACATCATTGGCTCGCCAAGCGCTTCCAAAAGGTCTAGCGCAATGCGGTTATCTGGTACACGAATACCAATGGTCTTGCGTTTTGCGTTCATCAAACGGCGAGGCACTTCTTTCGTACCTTTAAAGATGAATGTGTAAGGCCCTGGTGTATTATTTTTCAATAGTCGAAACGCGGTGTTATCAACTCGCGCGTACAGGGAAAGCTCCGACAAATCACGGCATAACAAAGTAAAGTTATGCTTATCATCCAGACGACGGATCTGACAGATACGTTCCAACGCCTGTTTGTTCTCCAGTTGACAGCCTAGCGCGTAACCTGAATCGGTTGGGTACACCACAACACCGCCACTACGAATGATTGCTACTGCTTGATTGATCAAGCGAGCCTGTGGGTTTTCTGGATGAACGTAAAAAAACTGGCTCATTGTAATTCCTCATTATCGAACCTCTCGGCTCTATATTTTTAGGGAGTTTCGACTTCGTCTTGTTGCTTGTTGTCCAACGAAGGATCAATACCCCAATCTTTCCAAACTGGTTCTACGCCCGCAGGTAACCAGAGGTTTCTTCCCAACTCCATCCACGGTGATGGATAGTGAAAATCGCTGCCTTGAGAAGCTAATAGTTTGTATTGTATAGCATAATCGGCCAAGTTGCGTCTTTCTTGTTGCGCTTGTTGAGGTTGCGCAACTTCCATGGCATCTCCGCCTGCTTCGACAAATGCGGCCAACAAGCGTTTTACCCACTTTGCGGTAAGCTGATAACGACCCGGATGAGCCAGTACAGCAGAACCACCCGCGGCATGAATCGCGTCAACCGCATCTTTCATGGAACACCAATTCGGTGGTACATAGCCAGGGTTGGATCGCGTCAGAAATTTTTTAAAAACCATCTGCATGTTTTTGGCGTAACCATTGTCCACCAACCATTTGGCGAAGTGAGCTCGCGTAATAGGCGCATCACCTGCAATTTGCCGGACTTCTTCTAGTACGCCCTCACGGGTGGCTTTTTGTAGACGCTCAGCGATCAATTCAGCTCGAGCCACGCGGTGCGTTTTCTGCTGCTCAATCAATTCTGTCAATGCCGGGCTATCTGGATCGATATTCAAACCCACAATGTGGATATCTTTATTCTGCCAAACGGTAGAGATCTCGATACCGTTGATGATTTTTATCGGGAGATTGTTCTCTTCAACGTATTGCTTGGCCGGAGCTAAGCCGTCAACCGTATCATGATCTGTGATCGCCAAAACCTCGATATCAAAACTCAGTGCCCTATCCACTAAATCATGTGGTGCAAAGCGACCATCTGAAGCGGTGGTGTGGCTGTGTAAATCAATTCTCATCTTTTTGTCGTTTTAATGCTGTTTTGGGGTTGACTTTTTATCTCTGCACTAGTTAACTAGTACATAAATACGAAGTACCTAATTAAGGCTCACCATGTTACAAGAATTTAACCAAAACCAGGAAGCGAAAGTTGCAGTTCATACGAATAAGATGATTTCTGCTGATCTTGCTTGGTGGCGCACTTGGACAAGTTCTTGGTGGGCGAACGTGTACTTCTAGTTTATAGAATTAAACAACACAAAGCCCGCTACTTCAGCGGGCTTTTTATTTTGTCGTTCATCTCACATTCAACTGCTTAAACATTCATCGAATATGACCAAAACTTGATTGGGTGAACGTTTGCTTTATGCCACTATGTACGGCAGGAAGATATAAAACAGCTATAAGGAGGTCTTGTGAATAAGGCCATTGATATTCAGAAACTTGGACAACTTGAAGTGCTAACGGCCTCCGTCCCTTATACTCAAGACCCGACTCGCTTGTTCCACACATTATGTGAGAACAAGACTGACAGCCTATTACTAGAATCCGCTGAGATCGATTCAAAGCAAGATCTAAAATCACTACTGATTGTCGATTCGGCCGTGCGTATCGTCTGCTTTGGTCATAGCGTCAGCATGCAGGCATTGACCAACAACGGTAAAAACCTACTTTCCCATTTAAACCAGAACATTCGTGGTGACGTTGAGAGTGATTTCGATGGCGAAACGCTGACTTTGGAATTCACTCAACCGTGCGACACACTAGATGAAGACTCTCGCCTACGTGAAGCCTCTTCTTTCGATGCGCTGCGTTTAGTGCAACACAGCTTCGATATTTCAGAGCAAGATAAGCACGCGATTTTCCTTGGTGGTTTGTTTGCTTACGACTTGGTCGCGAACTTCGAGCCACTTGGTAATGCAAAAGCAACCAACCAATGTCCAGATTACGTGTTCTACGTAGCGGAAACGCTGTTGGTTGTGGATCATCAAACTGAATCTTGCCAGCTGCAAGCGACTTTGTTTGTCGATGATTCAGAAAAAACAACACTAGAAACTCGCATCGCAGAAATCAGCGCTCAATGTGCGGCGCCAAAACTGCTGCCAAGTGCAGAGCAAATCGCCGACGTCACGGTTGAACCTAGCGTATCTGATTCAGACTTCTGCCAAATCGTTCGTGACTTAAAAGAGTTCGTAGTGAAAGGCGATGTGTTCCAAGTCGTACCGTCTCGCCGATTTACACTCCCTTGCCCTTCCCCATTGGCAGCCTACAAAGAACTCAAACAAAGTAACCCAAGCCCTTACATGTTCTACATGCAAGACGAACTGTTTACTTTGTTTGGCGCATCACCAGAAAGCGCGCTTAAATACGAAACCGATACCAACCAAATTGAAATCTACCCAATCGCAGGCACTCGTCGCCGTGGTAAACGCCCTAACGGCGAGATCGATTTCGACTTGGATAGCCGCATCGAACTTGAACTGCGTACTGACATGAAAGAAAACGCAGAACACATGATGTTGGTTGACTTAGCACGTAACGACGTCGCTCGTATTGCACAAGCGGGCACTCGCCACGTAGCAGACCTACTAAAAGTTGACCGCTACAGCCACGTGATGCACCTAGTATCGCGCGTGGTTGGCCAACTGCGTGAAGACCTAGATGCACTGCACGCATACCAAGCTTGTATGAACATGGGCACGCTCACTGGCGCACCAAAGATTCGTGCGATGCAGTTGATTCGCGATGTAGAAGGTGCACGACGCGGTAGCTACGGCGGTGCTGTGGGTTACCTTACCGGCGAAGGCACACTCGACACATGTATCGTCATTCGCTCTGCTTACGTAGAAAATGGCATTGCTCAAGTTCAAGCCGGTGCTGGCGTGGTGTTCGACTCTGATCCGCAAGCGGAAGCAGACGAAACGCGCGGTAAAGCGCAAGCGGTAATCTCTGCTATCCAAGCAGCGCATAAGTCACAATAAGGAATAGGGTTCAGAGATGGCTAATATCATTTTTATCGATAACTTTGACTCTTTCACCTACAACCTTGTGGATCAGTTCCGCTCGCTAGGTCACTCAGTCAAGATTTACCGAAACAACATCCCAGCGGAAACCATCGAACAAGCGGTAAACGAGCTTGAAAACCCAGTGGTTCTGCTATCACCAGGTCCTGGTGCACCGTCAGAGGCAGGCTCAATGCCAGAGCTTATCCAACGCACGAAAGGCAAAGTACCGATGATCGGCATTTGTCTTGGTCACCAAGCGATTGTCGAAG
This sequence comes from Vibrio sp. WZ-1, assembly GCF_052037695.1. Classification (NCBI taxonomy): domain Bacteria; kingdom Pseudomonadati; phylum Pseudomonadota; class Gammaproteobacteria; order Vibrionales; family Vibrionaceae; genus Vibrio; species Vibrio sp. WZ-1. The sequence goes on from NZ_JBQEQR010000075.1 coordinate 305,632, forward strand.
CGTACGGCGGCACCGTTGCTGGCGCGGGCGAAATTATTCACGGTAAGGTCTCTATGATGGAGCACCAAAACCATGCGATTTACCAAAACCTACCATCACCACTTGCAATTGCACGTTACCACTCGCTGGTTGCTACTCAGGTTCCTGAGAGCCTAACCATCACAGCAGAAGTGGATGATTTGGTGATGTCTGTTGTACATGAAGAAGATAAAGTTTGCGGGTTCCAGTTCCACCCGGAATCTATTATGACGACCTACGGAGCAACACTGTTGGCCAATGCCATTGAATGGGCACTTGAAGAACAAACTTCAACGAACCCACTCACTGCTTAAAAAGCACTTGGCACATAAGAAATTTAGGAGAGGAAATATGGAAGCAATCATCAACCCTATTATTACCAAATTGTACGAGCAAGAGTCACTGACTCAGGAAGAGAGCCAACAACTGTTCGACATCATCATCCGTGGTGAACTAGACCCAATTTTGATGGCATCAGCACTGACTGCACTAAAAATCAAAGGCGAAACACCGGATGAAATTGCCGGCGCGGCCAAAGCATTGCTGGCAAACGCAAACCCCTTCCCTCGTCCAGATTACGATTTCGCAGATATCGTAGGTACTGGCGGTGACGGGCACGACACCATCAATATTTCAACCACTGCAGCGTTTGTTGCTGCAGCATGTGGTTTAAAAGTGGCGAAACACGGTAACCGTAGCGTTTCAAGCAAATCGGGCTCCTCTGACCTTCTTGACTCGTTTGGTATCAACCTTGCCATGAGCGCAGAAGATACGCGCAAAGCGGTAGACGATATCGGTGTTGCTTTCCTATTTGCACCTCAATACCACGGTGGTGTTCGCCATGCGATGCCTGTGCGTCAAACCATGAAAACACGCACCATCTTCAACATTCTTGGTCCACTGATTAACCCTGCTCGTCCAAACATCGAATTGATGGGCGTATACAGTGAAGAACTGGTTCGTCCTATCGCAGAAACCATGCTACAAATGGGTATGAAGCGCGCCGCTGTGGTACACGGTAGTGGTTTGGATGAAGTGGCAATTCATGGTGAAACTACCGTTGCTGAAATCAAAGACGGCAAGATCACCGAATACACGCTAACGCCTGCAGACTTCGGTTTAGATGCGCACCCGCTAGAAGCGATCAAAGGTGGCGATCCTGAAGAAAACAAAGCGATCATTACCAATATCCTGACGGGTAAAGGTACAGATGCACAATTAGGCGCAGTGGCGGTGAACGTAGCTTTGCTAATGCGTCTATTCGGCCACGAAGATTTAAAAGCCAACACGCAACAAGCGATTGAGGCAATGAATTCTGGTAAGGCGTACCAATTGGTACAACAACTTGCCGCACACGCTTAAGGAATTGAAGAAGATGACTGACTTCAACACTCAGCAAGCTGACAACCTGTCTGAACACGTTTCTAAGAAAGAAGCAGAAATGGCAGAAGTACTGGCGAAAATTGTCCGCGACAAATATCAGTGGGTAGCAGACCGTAAGGTGTCTCAACCGCTAAGCACATTTCAGTCTGATTTGCTGCCATCGGACCGCAGCTTCTACGATGCACTGAGTGGCGAAAAGACAGCATTCATCACCGAATGTAAGAAGGCATCTCCTTCTAAAGGTTTGATTCGTGATCATTTCGACTTGGATTACATTGCATCGGTTTATAACAACCATGCTAATGCAATTTCGGTATTAACAGACGAAAAATACTTCCAAGGTAACTTTGACTTTCTTCCTCAAGTGCGTGGCCAAGTCAAACAGCCCGTTCTGTGTAAAGACTTCATGGTAGACACCTACCAAGTTTACCTAGCGCGTCATTACAGCGCAGACGCTGTATTACTGATGCTGTCTGTCCTCAATGATGAAGAGTACAAAGCGTTAGAAGAAGCAGCACACAGCCTGAACATGGGCATCCTGACCGAAGTGAGCAACGAAGAAGAGCTTCATCGCGCGGTTAAGCTAGGCGCTCGCGTTATCGGCATCAATAACCGTAACCTTCGCGACCTAAGTACCGATTTGAATCGTACGAAAGAACTTGCGCCGACAATTCGCGAATTAGCACCAAACGCGACGGTGATTTCAGAGTCTGGCATTTATACGCATCAACAAGTTCGTGATTTAGCCGAATACGCAGACGGATTCTTGATTGGTAGCTCGCTGATGGCAGAAGACAACCTAGAGCTTGCAGTACGCAAAGTCACGTTGGGTGAAAACAAAGTCTGTGGTCTCACTCATCCAGATGACGCAGCGAAAGCGTATCAAGCTGGTGCGGTATTTGGTGGCCTGATTTTTGTCGAGAAATCTAAGCGTGCGGTTGACCTTGAAGGTGCTCGTTTAACCATGAGCGGTGCCCCACTGAACTACGTAGGCGTGTTCCAAAACCACGATATCGATTTTGTTGCATCCATGGTGACCTCTCTGGGTTTGAAAGCGGTGCAGTTGCACGGTCAAGAAAACCAAGCTTACGTTAACCAGCTAAAAGCAGAGCTGCCAGCAGGCGTTGAAATCTGGAAAGCTTACGGCGTGACAGATATGAAGCCACAACTGCTTGCAGATAACATTGACCGTCACCTACTAGATGCGCAAGTTGGCACTCAAACAGGCGGAACGGGTCAAGTGTTCGACTGGTCACTAATCGGCGACCCAAGTCAAATTATGCTAGCGGGTGGACTGTCGCCAGAAAATGCTCAACAAGCAGCGACACTAGGTTGCTTGGGATTAGATTTAAACTCTGGTGTAGAAAGTGCACCAGGCAAAAAAGATTCACAGAAGTTGCTCGCGGCATTCAGCGCAATTCGCAACTACTAAAGCTGTATTTCAGCTAAAAAATTTAAAGCTATTCGTAGCGAAAAAATACGAGAAGGAATATCACAATGGCAAAACTGAATGCCTACTTTGGCGAATACGGCGGTCAGTACGTTCCGCAAATTCTAGTTCCAGCATTGGAGCAACTAGAGCAAGCGTTTATCGACGCGCAAGAAGATCCAGAATTCCGCAGCGAATTCATGACGCTTCTTCAAGAGTATGCGGGCCGTCCAACGGCTTTGACTCTAACTCGTAACCTAACCAAAGGTACGAAAACCAAACTGTACCTAAAACGTGAAGACCTGCTTCACGGCGGCGCGCACAAGACCAACCAAGTGTTGGGTCAAGCGCTACTTGCGAAACGCATGGGCAAAAACGAAATCATCGCTGAAACTGGCGCAGGTCAACACGGTGTGGCAACCGCACTAGCATGTGCACTGCTTGGCCTTAAGTGTCGTGTTTACATGGGTGCAAAAGACGTTGAGCGTCAAAGCCCGAACGTATTCCGTATGAAACTCATGGGTGCAGAAGTTATTCCTGTCCACTCTGGTTCAGCAACACTTAAAGACGCGTGTAACGAAGCGCTACGCGACTGGTCTGCAACTTATGAAGACGCGCACTACCTATTAGGTACAGCGGCAGGCCCTCACCCATTCCCAACCATCGTGCGCGATTTCCAACGCATGATTGGTGAAGAAACGAAGAATCAGATTTTGGCACGTGAAGGTCGTCTTCCTGACGCAGTTATCGCGTGTGTGGGTGGTGGTTCAAACGCTATCGGTATGTTTGCTGACTTCATCGAAGAAGAAAGCGTTCGCCTAATTGGTGTTGAGCCAGCAGGTAAAGGCATTGATACCGACCAACACGGTGCACCACTTAAACACGGTAAAACGGGTATCTTCTTCGGTATGAAAGCGCCATTGATGCAAGATCCAAACGGTCAGGTTGAAGAGTCGTACTCTGTCTCTGCGGGTCTTGATTTCCCTTCTGTGGGCCCACAGCATGCACACCTAAATGCGATTGGCCGTGCTGAATACGATAATGTCACCGATGATGAAGCGCTAGATGCTTTCCAAGAACTCGCTCGCAGCGAAGGTATTATCCCTGCCCTTGAGTCTTCTCACGCTCTAGCACACGCACTGCGCATGGCTCGTGAGAATCCAGAAAAAGAGCAATTGCTGGTAGTTAACCTATCTGGTCGTGGTGATAAAGACATCTTCACCGTGCATGCCATCCTAGAAGAAAAAGGAGCGATCTAATGAGCCGTTATGAAAAGATGTTTGCGCGTCTAAACGAGAAAAACCAAGGCGCATTTGTACCGTTCGTAACGGTTTGTGATCCAAACGCTGAACAATCTTACAAGATCATGGAAACATTGGTTGAGTCGGGTGCAGATGCCCTAGAACTCGGTATCCCATTTTCTGATCCGCTAGCAGACGGTCCGACTATCCAAGGTGCGAACATTCGTGCTCTAGATTCTGGTGCTACGCCTGATATCTGCTTCGAGCAAATTGGTAAGATCCGCGCCAAGTACCCAGATCTTCCTATCGGTCTTCTTATGTACGCAAACATTGTGTACTCCCGTGGTATCGAGAACTTCTATGAACGCTGCGCGAAAGCAGGTATCGACTCTGTTTTAATTGCTGACGTACCAACCAATGAAAGTGCAGAGTTTGTTGCGGCAGCTGAAAAGTTTGGTATTCATCCCATCTTCATCGCACCGCCAACAGCAAGTGATGAAACACTGAAGCAAGTATCAGAACTTGGCGGTGGCTACACTTACCTACTCTCTCGTGCAGGCGTGACAGGTGCAGAGACCAAAGCAAACATGCCAGTTGGCCACATGCTAGACAGATTAAATCAGTTTGATGCGCCACCAGCGCTACTTGGTTTTGGTATTTCTGAGCCAGCACAGGTAAAACAAGCCCTAGAGTCTGGTGCAGCTGGAGCTATTTCTGGCTCAGCAGTAGTAAAAATCATTGAAGCAAACCTAGAGCAGCCACAAATGATGCTCAATAAGCTTGGTGAGTTCGTTTCTGCAATGAAAGCTGCAACACAAAAATAACGTATCACTAATTTAATTAATATGAGATCGATTCCTTATCAAGCGATAAAAATCGATCTTTTTTTTAACATTCACTTTCTAAAATCCCCCTTCCCTTACCATTAATTTTATAAACACATCCAAGCTCGAACATGATCAACACCAATAGCAAACGTTTGCTACTGGTTAAAAAATTATCACCAGTCAATAAATTACTTATTAGCTAGTCATTTTGTACTGAAATTGTATTGCTAATTGTGAATGATAAGTGTAAAAAGCAAGGCGATATAATTATCCAAATAACAACTTTAGATTGGTGGGTAATTTTAGGATTTTACATATTATTAGCACAGAGGTTATGGAAGTGTTAAAACAAAAGAGTTTGCTAAACAACATTGGCGTGCAAGTCGTCATTGCAATGATCGTCGGTACTGCCGTTGGTGCCTTCATGGGTCACAGTGCAACTGTATTTGCGCCACTAGGTGCTATCTTTATCAACCTAATCAAAATGTTAGTGATCCCATTGGTCGCTGTTGCATTGATTTCAGGTGCGGCAGGTCTGGGCAACAGTCAATCTGCTGGTAAAGTGGGCTTAGTAACCCTAGGTTACTTCGGTCTAACATCAGCTCTGGCAGTAGCACTAGCTCTGTTTATGGGTGAAGTGTTCCAACCAGGCATGGGCATCGACGTTTCAGGCGTTGAAGGCATGTTCTCAGCAGAATACGCTTCAAAAGGTGAGCTACCTACTTTCTGGGCAACCATCACTGGTATGATCCCAACCAACGTTTTCCAATCACTTAATGAAGCAAACATCCTTCAGATCCTTGTGTTCTGTATGTTCTTCGGTATTGCGATTTCAAAGCAAGAAAAAGCACGCCGCGAACCAATCATCAATGGTGTTAACTGCATCGTTGACGCGATGGTTTGGATGATCAACATCGTTACAACACTTCTTACGCCACACAGAAACTCAAATAACCTAATGTTTTAATTACAATTCCAAAAGCAATCTAAATGTTTTTGGAATTGTAATTAAAAAAATTCAACAAACACAACATCTAATCACAGAGGTATGGAAACGTGTCTGATAAAAAAAATCTGATGGGCAATATTGGCTTTCAAGTCGTTATTGCAATGATCGTTGGTACTGCCGTTGGTGCTCTAATGGGCGAATCGGCTGCAATGTTTGCTCCACTTGGTGCAATCTTTATTAACCTAATCAAAATGTTGGTTATTCCACTGGTTGCTGTTGCACTAATTTCTGGAGCGGCGGGGCTTGGAAATAGTACTAACGCAGGTAAAGTTGGCGTCTCAACGCTTGCTTTCTTCGGTCTAACATCTGCACTTGCAGTTGCCCTCGCATTAGTAATGGGTGAAGTATTTAAGCCGGGCATAGGGATTGATGTATCTGGCGTCGAAGGTATGTTTTCTGCAGAATATGCTTCAAAAGGCGATCTCCCTTCTTTCTGGGCAACCATTACTGGTATGATCCCTACTAACGTTTTTCAATCACTAAACGAAGCAAACATCCTTCAAATCCTTGTATTCTGCATGTTCTTTGGTGTGGCTCTATCTAAACAGCCAAAAGAGAGACGTGACCCATTAATCAACGGAGTCAATACTATCGTTGACAGCATGGTTTACATGATCAACTGTGTAATGATTATAGCTCCAATCGGCGTATTTGGTCTGATGGCAGAGGCTGTAGGAACATTCGGTTTTGGCGCTCTTATGGTCGTGTTCAAGTTGTTCGTTGTTTACGTTGCAGCGATCTTAATCTTCGGTTTCATTGTTTACCCGCTAATGGTTCAAATCTTCACGAAAACATCAGCGAAAAAGTTCCTCGTAGCGATGAAGAAGCCACAAGCAGTTGCCCTTTCTACAGCTTCATCAATGGCAACTCTTCCTGTAACTATGGATACTTGTGAAAACGAACTTGGTGTAAAAAACTCTACCGCCTCTTTTGTTCTACCATTAGGTGCGACTATCAATATGTCTGGCAATGCAATTTACTACGGTTTGGTTGCTATCTTCTTCGCACAGCTATTCAATATCGACCTATCTATGGGCGCTTACATTGCAATTATCCTAACCTCGACTCTTGGTGCGGTTGGTCAAGCAGGTGTTCCTGGTCCTTCTTTCCTTGTTGTAGCTGTTCTTCTTGCTGCTGGTATTCCAATCGAAGGTCTGCCACTACTGTTTGCTCTTGACCGTATCTTCGACATGATTCGTACTGCTCTAAACATCACTGGTGATGCTGCTTGCGCAGTTATCATTGACGCAATTGCAAAAGAAGAAGCACAAGAAGAGTTTAAACAACAAAAAGCCTAAGTTTACTGCCTTTTCAAAGCCACACTTCGTGTGGCTTTTTTTCATTTCCAAAAAACGATTTTTGAAAATCACATAATAAAAAGAAAGCAACAAACACTACTTCCCTTCACACAGAGTCTAAGAACTTATCCTCAATTGAGGTTTGTAGTAACTCTGATATTCCTCTCGCACCAGAATACAGCATCGCTACAGCAAATCGAGCACGAGTTATAGCTACATATAATCGGTTAAAAGAAATATAAGTTAAATAGTGTTTGCTATTTGTATTTACATCGACTTCTGTTGGAGGAAGTCTTCCTTTATCCGCTCCAACAATTACAACTGCATCAAACTCTAACCCACCGACATAATCAATACCAGATATAATATACTTTCCCCCTTTTTGGGCATCATTTACCTTTTGAATATCACCACGATTCTTGATAATTTCAAAAGGCTTATTGATTTCCATTGCCAATTTCTCGATATCTTTACAGAGAGAATCTGTCGTAGGAATAATTACAATATTCGACCTGCTACACTCTAATTTTTTGTGTAATAAATCTACCTCATCAAAAGCTGACATTAATAAATCTTTATCATTTGGGATAGATTTAATGTAAGGAGCTACGCATTTCTTTTCTTCTTCCATTGTAAAGCTGCCACTTGAACGACTTAATGGATTTTCAAAATCAGTAAATAATCCAGCACCACTTGATAGTATGTGATTTGCTAAATCAATGATTTCAGGGCTACACCTAAATATCGTATTAAAGCCCTCCGTTTCAATTTCACCATTATCATTAATATTTAAAGCATCTCTAACCTCACCTGATGACAGTGTTGAATCACCCAAAGCTTGGCTTCTATCAATAGTAAATACTATATTAGTTGTAGAATCTGGCTTCGTTAAGAAATGAAATAGACACAATTCATTCATATTGAAAAGATGTGTTTCATCAATATAAATAGCATCGACACCTTCAACAATTCTTCTTCTTCTCCAGATAGGTGTTTCCAGTTCCCCGATAGCTGTCAATACGATATCATCACTATCAAATTGTCCTAACGATATTAGGCGTTCATTATACTTATTATATAATGCATAAATGCAGTCAAAATCTTCATCTTTTTTAATAGGGATCAAGTATTTTGAACGAGATATTTTCCTATATCGCTCTAAGCTCTCTCCCGCTCGACCTTTAATATATGTAGAAATCTCAGATTGTAAAAGTTCAGCAATAGACCAATGTTCATCATTATCAAGAAAATTATATAATTCTCTTGATATCATTTTTGAGAATGATTTTAGCTCATTCGACTTAAAACTTTCAACTATCTCATATAGATATAATAACTGCGTTTCTTTAGAGTCTCTTGCATCTTTATCTAAGTATTCAGTCTCTTGAATTTTATTTCCTAATAACTCTATACACCACTCTTGCAATGTTGTTATTCGTACATAGTGGTTTTTTTCTACTTCTGGGTCATAAATTAGATCTTCTGAATTATTTGCTCGAAATATTGATTTTATGTTGTTTTTTGTTTCAGAGCTGTGTGTGATAAAAATCAGTTTTTTATCTTGTGATAGATTTTTATAATGATTTAATGTCTTAATACATCGAAGAATAAGGCTCAGTGTTTTACCTGTACCAGCAGCGCCATCTAACCTTGCAGGACCAAGAGAGCTACTATTAATGAAAATCTTTTGATTTTCAGTAAGGTAGCCCTCAATACCATTAAAGCCAATAAAAGCGCTCACTTCATTATCTGGCATTTCAAGAGACATAGAAGAAAAAGAATCATCTTTGGATGGTCCTTTTTCTGATTCTCTCTGGTTAACATCTTTATAAGATTCAACTGCTTTTTTATAGTTAGTTGTAAGATGATTTGTATTTAACTCAAACTGATCATTGCCAGAACCAAATATCAAAAAATGCTGGCTATTTCTTCTATCTTGTCTCTTTTGGTCTGGTCTCTTGTCTAAAGCAACTTTATAATATCCCGTTCTAAAAGAAAATGGAGTAAGAATGACAAACCTATTATCAATAGCACGTTCCAATGAGCTGAGTCCCATACCTTCCCATAACTTTATCACTAATCGACAAGACTTTTGGAATAAAGTTATACAGTTTCGGTCATTGTTCTCTGAAAAACCATGAAACTCTGTTATGTCAAATACTAATGTTTTATTCTTATCGAACCTATCAGTTCTAATAAGCCAGCCTTCTGAAACTTCTTCAACAAAAACATCTTTATTTTCGAAAGGAACACCTTCTTTAAGTAGACCAATAAGATCTTTCCCTTTTTTGTAGTCAACACTTTGATAATCTTTAATCTTAACTATTTCTTTCGCTGCATTTATATCAATTGCAATAAATTTAATCATATTAGTTACCAATCATATCCTTGATCATGTTTTTATCTGGATCATCAATACCGATTCTTGTAAAAACATTAGAAAATTTCTGTAAAATGTGCTCTATATAAGGTGATTTTATCTTACCCACCGTAAATGATAACTTTTCATTATCATTGAGATAATTTACATTTTTTAGATTAATCCCATTACGAAGGTTTACCGCATAATCTGATTTTAAGTGGTAAACGTCTCTTAGTTTAATAACATGAGGTCCATCATTAGTAATATCATCAACAAAGTAATAGCCTAATAAATTTTGTGAAATAAGATCATCTAATATAGATTCACAGGCTGAACTGAAAATTTTCGATGACGTGATTAACGATTTTATTTCATTAACTCCAATATCACCAGATAATAAATTATTCAGCTTATAAAAATCTTCAATTTTATTATGAAAGCTCGTTCTTTGTTTATTACTACCGGCATCTGAGAAACTATCTTTCAGTTTTTCTAAGTCGTAAGTATCTAATAGTAACTCACTGCCTCCAATATTAATAAATGCCGAAACCAAACTATTATATACACTTTTTTTAATTTTATTATGTAATAGTAAAGGAAATTCCTGAACAAGCCAGTTGTCAAAAGACACAAGTGGAAGATAACTATATACTGGCGCTTTGTTTTGAGAAATATCACATCTTGCAGTGATGATTAAACCGTAATTTATTTTGTCATTATAATCTTCTACAAGTGCTCCATAGAACACACTACCTTGGGTTAGCTCACTATTGAGACCTTCACGAAAAAAACTACGCTTGTCTGCCAACTTTAATTTCCTACAATGAAATTGTATAACCTTACCATAAGCAATGTTACTGTAAGCTATTGAATAGCACATATGTGACTAAGCGCACATACATTACAAACAACAAGATGTTCAAGTTTTGTACGTTACAAAACTTCTTTAGCATAGGAAAAGACCGTAATTGATTGATATTTAAATACAAAGCATCTTACTTTTGTTTGCTAAACTTTTGTTGCAACTATCATCTGGCTAATTTTTATTCACTGCAATGATCAACAAAGTGATGATCATCGCACCTATCGGCGTATTTGGTCTGATGGCAGAAGCGGTAGGTACGTTTGGTTTTGGTGCCCTAATGGTGGTGTTCAAACTGTTCGTCGTTTACGTCGCTGCAATCCTAGTATTTGGTTTCGTGGTTTACCCAGCAATGGTACACATCTTCACTAAAACATCAGCGAAGAAGTTCGTATCTGCAATGAAGAAACCACAAGCGGTTGCACTGTCTACAGCATCTTCAATGGCAACATTGCCAGTGACGATGGATACGTGTGAAAAAGAGCTAGGCGTTAAGAACTCGACGGCATCGTTTGTTCTGCCTCTTGGCGCGACCATCAACATGTCAGGTAACGCGATTTACTACGGTCTAGTGGCAATATTCTTTGCTCAGCTGTTCAACATTGACCTAGGCATGGGCGCTTACATCGCGATCATCGTAACTTCTACACTAGGTGCGGTAGGCCAAGCTGGTGTCCCTGGCCCTTCATTCCTAGTTGTAGCTGTACTGCTTGCTGCTGGTATTCCAATCGAAGGTCTACCACTATTGTTCGCTCTTGACCGTATCTTCGATATGATTCGTACGGCACTAAACATCACCGGTGACGCAGCATGTGCTGTTATCGTTGATGCGCTAGTGGAAGAAGAAGCAGAACAAGTAGAGCTTCAAAAACAAGAAGCGTAATTACCTACTTTATTTTGTATTTAATTGAAACCGGGATTCGTCCCGGTTTTTTATCGCCTTAATTCTTCGCCTCCTCTCACAATATGGCAAAAGAGTCCTAGCCATATGCCTCTTCTTACTATGAAACCTGTTTTAATACGATTAGTATATTCAGCATAAGAGTCGATATAGAACAAGACCTTAAGCAACTGCTTTTTAGAATGTGCGTTAGACACAACTAGCAGTATGCTCAATCAATTCGACACAAACATAATGATAAGGGTGGTTTGGCAAACACCTGATTGAAACGTCAAACGAGGCTAGGATGGCGCAATACTCGACTGAAGTAGAGTCGAGCCTAGAATTTCATCTTGATTCAAGAGTCAAAAAAGAAAGAGCTTTTGAAGCATTTATTAGGCTTGAAACTATTCAAGGCAAACACCTAATTGAAGAGGTTTGTCGAAAACGTATTTCTGATACAAGAAAAATAGACCCATCGCTAGAAAGCGGTAATTTGCTCAAAATAATCACCTCCAATGCATATGAGAAAGCATGCCTTTCGAGTTCACTTGGAAGTATAGCCATTGAGCTCGAAGCGCTAGAAAGCACAATTCACCAACACTACCCATCGTGGCTCGATTTTTGGTGTGATTATCTCATCTATAAGCTTCGCAAGAGTTACCAAGGGTATTGCTGTCCAGAGCAAGCTCCAACTTACGCTTACATGCCACGAGTCGATGGGTATTACAAATCCGAACTCGTAAACGTCTCCAGCAATACCGAGTTAGTTTTCACACCATATTGCAGCCAACCGATGAGACTTGCTGATGCCATACTAATGAGCAATTTACAAACCCTTGTCCGCAAAGAGCAATGGTATGAGATTTTGTTGGACTTGGAGTTATCCCAAAATGAGACACATTTTGTATTAACTGCCCCGAGCATCGATTCAGAACATAGGCATCTTATATCAAGCGCTCGAATTCAGTGCGGGAAATCACTTTCTGGATGGTTGTTCTTTTCTCATTACTTCAATAACCCTTTGTGGCATTCTGAAAACTCTAATGAATTGGGGCAGCTTCTTGTTCAACAAAAAGTGACCTCTGAAGCAACGAATTCTGATGCTTCCTTACAACATCAATTACATCACCACACACTGAACAAAAATGCCATTTGCGAAATAATAAGACTGGCAATTTCTGCCCCACGTTCACTTGGGCTGTATTTCTTGTACCTTAGCCAAAAACGTTTAGCTGAAGTGCTAGATGAGAATCAGTTCTGCACGGCTTTCATCATTACGCAAAATCCGGCCATGCTCTATTTTTATCAATCGATGTCGCAGAAAAGCTACACAAATTTGGCATTTTTCAGTTCCGGTACAGAGCAAATCAATAAAGGTATGTGGTATTTGCCCAATGTACGGAGAGACTTCGAGACAACGGACTTTCGAAGCTATAAAACAAAAGTCCTAGCAGAAAAGCGGAGTCAAAATTGATATGGATATTTTGAATCTCTTTGACGTAATGACGTATCCAAAAGCAATAACACTGGTCGTGACTGCTGGCTTTGTATTGGCATGGATCGGATACTTCATCAACTCATTAGTTCGTAAGCACTATGATTTTAAATCTGGGTATTATCTCTATTACATCGGCTACTCCTTCAGTTTGTGCATGTGGATATTAACCAATGTGTATTTTCATACCGAACTGCCATTGCAACTCGAAAAAACATTATCGATTGGCTTAGCTGTACTATCGAATTTATTTGCTTACTCTGCATTCGCATTTGCTTATACGTTTTCGTGTTTACTGAGTGCTGGCGTATCAAAACCAGAGCTAAAGTTAACCCAAAAGATAGTACTCTTAGCCTTTAGTGCAGTAGCTATTACAATAAACCTTGTCCCGGACCTTACCGTCATTGATGTTACTTTTACTGCACCGAGTGAATTTACAATTCAGTTTGGTCAACTAACTAGCCTGTTTTTCACTCTCGTTTTTGTATTGATCATCTTAACTTTAAAAAACCTGTTCTTTATTAAAGGAAGTAAATTTAAGCTTATTAAAGTCCGTTCTAACTATATGATTGCCGGGATTGTCATTTTTATGCTATCGACGCTTACAATCCAGGTTGGAATGACATTTTTCCTTAATGACTTTTCACTAACTTGGCTTCCACCAGCCCTGTCTATCAGTGAAATGCTCTTTGTTGGATACGCATTGCTTACATCACGATTTTACAGCGCAAGATATTTAACATATATAGTGATAACGGCGGTACTAACAGCAGTAATGTACTCTATTCCTTTCGTTGCGCTGTATATCCCATTATCTGAAAATCACCAGTTAATTGCCGCTGCTTTTATCTGTTTATTTATTGGTATCACTTGGCAATCGGTATTCAAACAAGTAAGTCGTTACACTTCATTCCTTATCTACGGAGAGGTTCTGACACCCGTTCAACAAATTCTTTCTCTAGAGAGTGCGTTTAAAGACTCAATCGATGACGCAATGCACCAATTAGCTTTTTTACTGAATATATCGAGTGAGAAGCTTCGACTCGTGACCAGCAGTTACAACGATACGGTTTATGAAAACTATTTGCCGAATAGTAAATCAGCGCTGGTTTTTGATGAATTAGTGGAAAGATTAGAGCAATCCTATTCAACGGAACGTGAACTCAAACAACTCCATGAAAAGATGAGCTCAAATAAGACTGCACTCGTATTGCCACTTTTTGGGAAAGGAAAGTCAGTTACTCACTTACTTATCTCTCCTCATAAGATCGATAATGCCCTCTTTTCCAATGAAGAAATCTCTGCACTACAAACACTTCTAAACCGGGTTCAATCTACTATCGAAGCCGATAGAAAGATCAAGCAGAGTCGGGCTCTAGCCAATTCAATTGCTCATGAAATGCGAAATCCTTTAGCGCAAGTTCAGCTCCAGTTTGAAAAGCTAAAGCAGCATATTGAAAAAAAATCTGACGAGTCAGAGACTTTGCATGATATCGAAAAAGGACAAAGCGCAATTCTGCGAGGTCGACAGCTTATTGATATTATTCTGCGAGAAGTCAGTGATACCTCTCAAGAACATGAGCCAAACTCACAGATCTCCATTCAGGCTGCAGTGCAGCAAGCCGTGCAGCGCTATGGCTTTGAAAATGCAGAAGCAAGTCAGCGTATCCACTTATCTACCAGCAATGATTTTATTGCTAATCTAAACGAAACGTTGTTTAGCTTTGTCATCTTCAATCTATTGCGAAATGCGATTTACTACTTTGATTCCTACCCTCACAGTCAAATTGAGATTCAATTTGAGACTGGTCAGTATGAAAACGTACTCGTCTTTCGTGATTCAGGGCCAGGCATCGACGAAAACATTCTACATCGAGTATTTGAAGATTTTTTCAGCCATCAGAAAAGTGGTGGTAGCGGGCTTGGACTTGGTTACTGTCAACGAGTTATGCGCTCATTTGGCGGTCGTATTGAGTGTCAGTCGGTCATGGGCCAGTATACTGAGTTCTATCTTTATTTCCCCGCTTTACCCAATGCTAAAGCTCCTCTTGATAACAAGCCAAGTAAGCTGCAGCCATTGTCACCTCAGCCTAATAAGGCTACGGAAAAAAGTGAAGGCCTCCACTTTGGTAACAGCAAAATCAATGCCCCTACTATTCTCATTGTCGATGATAAAGAAGTACAACGAGCATTAGTACAGATGTATCTTGATAAACTTCAGGTTAACACTATTCAAGCCAATAACGGGGAAACTGCAGTCAATATATTTAAATCAAATCATATTGACTTAGTGTTGATGGATGTACAGATGCCAATAATGAATGGATTTGAAGCAAGCAGAAAAATCAAAGAGTTATCTCCAAACACTCCTATTATTGCCTTATCCGGAGAGTCCGGGACTCGTGAACTCGAACTCATCCAAGAACTGATGGACGATCGCCTTTCCAAGCCAACAACTATTGCTGCACTCAACAATATTCTTGATCGATGGCTCAATAATCAGCATACAAGAGAAAGACAAACAGCAGAAATATAAAACATGGCACTTGTTATGCACCATCGTCAGCAATAGGAACATTTCGGTACCGATTCAACGCTAAATCACCGGTACTGTTAGGAGGCTATATGCTAATGCAGAGACACACATACTACGGCTTGATTCATCACGGTATTAAAGCGTTGTTGCTGGATCGAATCGGACACTTTACTGAAGACGAATATCATCAATATTTGTCTATCATGACAGGGAAATCAACCTGCTTTACCATGTCCGAAGAAGAGCTTGAAATGACGGTCCATAACTTACTGCAAGAAGGCTATTTAGAAGACGTGAAATCCTTGGTCTCTCAATACCAAAACGTTGCCTAGAAATGTCCGAAAAGTTGCCGCTAGTAAGTGGCAATTTTTGTATCTAAGCCCCCTCAACTATTCACATTGCGCGAGATTCCGCTAGACTGTCTCCAACTCAACAACTCGGTTTTTCCGCAATATGAAGCAAATTATTGATTTTATTCCCCTCATTGTCTTCTTTGCCCTGTACAAGATGTACGATATATACGTTGCAACTGGGGCGCTTATTGTTGCAACCGCCATTCAAATTGTGTTGACCTTCGCTTTATACAAAAAAGTAGAGAAGATGCAGCTAATTACCTTCGCCATGGTGGCAATCTTCGGTGGCATGACCATATTTCTCCACGACGAAAATTTCATTAAATGGAAAGTCACCATCGTATATATGATATTTGCTATTGGCCTTGCGGTTAGCCACGCGATGGGTAAGTCGGCAATCAAGGGCATGCTAGGTAAGGAGATCTCCCTACCAGAATCGGTTTGGACTAAGATCAACTGGGCTTGGGTTGGCTTCTTCTCACTTTGTGCGGGCTTAAACGTATATGTTGCTTTTGAGCTACCATTAGATGTGTGGGTAAACTTCAAAGTCTTTGGCTTATTGATCGCCACGTTTGCGTACATGATCGCGACCGGTTTTTATATCTACAAACACATGCCAAAAGAGCAGAAAGAAAAAAACTCATCCGATGTATCGGTTGATGATTAAAAGCTCAGTTTTGCTATAATCCACGCACATTGATTATTCACAGCGACCCTTGGGTCGCTGTTTTGTTGTTTGCTCCATTTTTTTGCATATTAGAAATATTAGGATGTCATCATGAGTGAAGAAGGTCATTCACCTAAAGGGCAATTACTGCTTCGTACTTTGGCAATGCCAGCCGACACCAATGCCAACGGCGATATCTTTGGCGGTTGGATCATGTCTCAACTGGATTTAGCGGGCGCAATCTTGGCTAAAGAAATCTCTTCAGGCCGCGTTGTTACCGTTTCAGTTTCCAGCATCACCTTTAAAAAACCTGTTAGTGTTGGAGATGTTGTTTGTTGCTATGGCGTATGCAGTAAGATTGGCCGTACTTCAATGAGCGTTGATTTAGAGGTTTGGGTGAAACCGGTCAAAGTAGATGGTGTAGAAGACCGTTTCATGGTTTGCGATGCAACATTCAACTACGTAGCCATCGATAGCCAAGGTAAGCCACGCCCTATTCAAAAGTAGGGTCTGTTGACCTTTTGCGGTTAAATTTTGTTCGAAATAAAAGCGTTTTAATCGCGGCGAGAGGTTTGTAGCCTAGCTATTCTAAGCAAAATCCTCTCAACAAAGAGTAAAACGCTTTTAGCCGAACCCTTTGGGCAGCGTTTGTGGCTCCTTTCTACTGCGTTATCGGCTTATCAGGTAGGGCAACTACATTTCAAAGCCTCTGCCTTGTATAAAGAA